>JAKOVT010000050.1 GCA_029781935.1 Actinomycetes bacterium
GCGCCCCGGTGCGCAGCTCGACGTAGCTGCCTGGTGCCGACCATGCGCCTTCGCCGTGCTGGGTCATCTCTCTCCTCGTCCTAGGCGGGGCGGCGCGCTCCGGCGCCGGCGATCTGGTCCGATCCGGTCCAGCACAGGGCGGCGAGCGCAGCGTCGACGAGCTGCGGCACCTGCTGCGCGAGGCACGCGCCCGCGACGAAGCGGTCGGGGCGAAGCAGCACAGCGCCGACCGGGCGGGTGTCGAACCACTGCTTGAGCCGGCCCGTGGTGTCGCCGACCACGACCACGTCGTCGCGCAGGTTCGCCTCGGCCCACGGGCGCTGGTTCTCCGGCACCACCGTCACCAGCCTGGCGCCGAGACGGTGCAGCTGGTCGAGCGTGCACGGAGGCAGGAGGCCGTACGGGTCGTTGATCCAGAGCAGCAGGGTCCACCAGCCGCCGATGACGTCGTCGAGACGCAGGCCTGCGCCGTCCTTGGTCGCCACCCGCGGTTGCGGGAACTGCACACCGACGGCCGAGGTGCGGTCCCGCGTCTGCAGGAACGGCACCGTGCGCGCGGCGAGCTGGGTGCGCGACACGCCCGCCTCGAGGGTCGACTGGTCGACCACCACACCACGTGCGTAGCGCGGCTGCGGCCGGAACCGCATCTCGCCGAAGTAGTCGCGGAACGCGGGCACGCGGTTGACCACCTTCGCGGCGACGTCGCGCGCCGCCACCGCGACCGGGTTGGTCATCTTGATCACGTCGCCCATGGTCATGGAGAGCTCGACCATCTTCGTGGCGTGCTCGAGCCGTTCCTCGGTGTAGGTGTCGAGCAGCGAGTCGTCGGCGTCTCCGGCGAGCACCGTCGCGAGCTTCCAGCCGAGGTTCATCGCGTCGCGCACGCCGGAGTTCCAGCCCTGGCCGAGCCAGACCGGCATGAGGTGCGCGGCGTCTCCCGCGATGAGCTGGCGCCCGGCGCGGAACGTGCTCGCCACCCGACCGTGGTGGGTGTAGACGCGTCGCCGGATGATCTGCAGGTCTGTCGGGTCGGGCACGTGGTCGCGGAGGATCTCGGCGACCCACTCGGGCGAGGTGACGACGCCGTCGGGCTCGTCGTCGCGCAGGCGGAACTCGAAGCGGCGGATGCCCTGCGGCAGACCGATGGACACGTAGGCACGACGCGGGTCGGCACCCAGCCAGACGTTGGGCGTGCCGAGGGGGTCGTTCGCGATGTCGACGACGAGCCACCGGGTGCTGGGAGAGAGTCCGTCGAACGACACCCCCATCCGCTTGCGCGTCGGCGACTTCCCGCCCTCGCAGCCGACGAGGTACCGCGCGCGGAAGCGTCGCTGCGTCGTCGTGCCGTCGGGGAGCCGCACGTCGGCGATCGCGGTGACGCCGTCGGCGTCCTCCTCGACCTGCTCGACCGTGTGACCGAAGCGGAGCTCGACGTCGTCGAACCTGTCGAGACCCCGAGCGAGCTCGCGGTCCACCAGCGGCTGGTTGAAGCCGTTCTTGCGCGGCCAGCCGAAGTCGTGCACCTGCGGGTCGTTGTAGAGGATCACGTCGCCGCGCGCGTTGACCAGCCGCATGATGTGCGCCGGCCCGGTGAGCGGCTCGATCCGCTCCGCGAGCCCGACGGTCTGCACGAGCCGGAACGCCTCGTCGTCGAGCCCGACCGCACGCGGGTAGTCGATGAGATCGTCGAGCGTCTCCAGGACGATCGCGCGCCGGCCGTAGACGCCGAGCAGGTTCGCGAGCATGAGACCGACGGGACCGGCTCCGACCACGAGCACCTCGGTCTCGACGACCTCGTCCGTGCCCACCCGCAGCGCTCCTCGTCCGTGCGCGAGGGCATGGCGCGCCCTCGATCGCGTCGAGACAAGCAGAGCGCCGCGCGACGTCCCAGCCGTGCGTGCCGGACGCCGGAACGCGGGTCGTCGGGCGGGCTACAGCCCGACGTCGAGCGCGAACGCCATCCGGTCGACGGCGTCGCAGAAGATCACCGGCGACGTGCTGGTCACGCCGGCACGGCGGATCTGCGCCGGCCACTCCGCACGCTCGGCCGGGTGCAGAACGGTGACGGGCGGTCGGCCCTCGTGGATGCCCGGTCCGATCTCCCAGCGGTAGTCGTCGGGGGAGCCGGCGGTACCTGGCACGCGGCGCGCGGTGAGCTCGAACACGGACATGCCGCGACGGTAGAGCCGGGGCGCGCGGTCGAGCGTGGACGTGAGCGACCCCTGAGCGAACATCCACCGTTCGACCGAGGTCGCGGCCGCAGCCGCAGCCGCCCAGCCGGTAGCAGCAACGCGACGTCGCGAGCGCGCTCCTGGTTGCCCGCTCGCGCGCGCGACGTTCACCAGCCGCGCTGGCGCCACTCCTCGAGGTGGGGGCGCTCGGCACCGATGGTGGTGTCCTTGCCATGGCCGGGGTAGACCCACGTCTCGTCGGGCAGCGCGCCGAACAGCTTCTCGGTGACGCCGGCGTACAACGACGCGAACCGCTCGGGGTCCTCCCACGTGTTGCCCACCCCGCCGGGGAAGAGGCAGTCGCCGGTGAACACGTGCGGGGGACCGGTGGGGTCGTCGTACACGAGCGCGATCGAGCCCGGCGTGTGGCCGACGAGGTGCACGGCGCGCAGGGACACGTCGCCCACCGTGATCGTCGCGCCGTCGGCGACCGTGACGTCGATGGTCGCCTCGATGTCGCCGGCATCGGCCTCGTGCGCCACCGTGGTCGCGCCGGTCGCCTCGGCCACGGCGGCGAGAGCCTGCCAGTGGTCGCGGTGAGCGTGCGTCGTCACGATCGTGGCGAGGCCGTCGTCGCCCACCAGCTCGAGGAGGCGCTCGGGCTCCGCCGCGGCGTCGATGAGCAGCTGCTCCCCGGTGCGCGTGCAGCGCAGCAGGTAGGCGTTGTTGTCGTAGGGCCCGACAGCCAGCTTCGAGACGACGAGGTGGCTGAGCTCTCGGACGTCGGCGGTGCCGCCGACCGTCACGTTCCCGGTGTAGGTCACGTCCGCATCCTTCCAGTCGTGCGCCGTCGCTGCCGCCCGGCCATGCCGACGGCCGACGGGGCGCCCGGGCCGCTCACCAGGGCGGGGCGTCGCCGGGCGGGCTGCCGTCGAGCCGGCTCAGGCTCGGGCCGGTGGTGCGGCCCAGCCGCCACGCCAGCACCTCGGCCGGCTCCCCGACGACGTCGACGGGACCGCTGCGACCGTGCACCCACAGCAGGGTGCGCTCGACGAACTCCGACGGCCAGTCGTGCTCGGTGTACGACGCGAGCCCCAGGTCGACGTGGTGGATCTCGACCTCGCGCGTGCGGGCGTAGGGCAGCGTACGGGCGGGGGAGTCGGCCTCGGCCCCGGGACGGGCCGCCCCGAACAGCACCAGCCGGTCGTAGGCGGGCTCCTGCTCCGCCAGCCGGTCGAGGGCGGCGCGGAGCCGGGCGGCGCTGTCGCGGACGTCGGCGGCCAGCTCCGCGGCGCGGCGTCCGGCACCGGCCTCGATGTCGCGCTCGCGCGCCTCCAGCGAGGGATACATGGGGGTCGGCTCACCCGTGAGCGCCCAGTCGACGAGGCGGACCATGCCGTCGGCGTTGCGCGCGATGTGGGTCAGGACGTGCCCGCGGCTCCAGCCGGGGAGCAGCGACGGGGCGGCCGTCTCCGCGTCGGTGAGGGCGTCCGCGGTCCTGACCAGGCGCGACGTCGCCTCGTCCAGGTCCAGCAGGTCGGCGCGGAGCTCGTGCGGCACGGGTCCGACGCTACGCGACCCGGGGCCGGAAGGGGCGCGGGAATGTGGGTGTCGGTGGCCCTCGTTAGCCTGGTCCCGGCGAGCCGCGGCCCGAGCCGGACCATCCGAGCATGAGCACCTGGTCCTGGGCGGCAGCGCGCCGCCCCGTCGGCCCCCGCCGACGGACCCTCCGGAGCGAAGGACTCGGTGTGGCCGACCGTCTCGTGGTCCGCGGTGCGCGCGAGCACAACCTCAAGGACGTCTCGCTCGACCTCCCGCGCGACTCGATGATCGTGTTCACCGGGCTGTCCGGCTCGGGCAAGTCGTCCCTCGCGTTCGACACGATCTTCGCCGAGGGCCAGCGCCGCTACGTCGAGAGCCTGTCGGCGTACGCCCGGCAGTTCCTCGGCCAGATGGACAAGCCCGACGTCGACTTCATCGAGGGGCTCTCGCCGGCCGTCTCCATCGACCAGAAGTCGACCAACCGCAACCCCCGGTCCACGGTCGGCACGATCACCGAGGTCTACGACTACCTCCGCCTGCTCTACGCGCGCGCCGGGCGCCCGCACTGCCCGGTGTGCGGCCGCGACATCGCGCGGCAGACGCCGCAGCAGATCGTCGACCGCATCCTCGAGCTCGACCAGGGCACCCGGTTCCAGGTCCTCGCGCCGGTGATCCGGGAGCGCAAGGGGGAGTACGCCGACCTGTTCCGCACGCTGCAGACCCAGGGCTTCTCCCGCGCCCGCATCGACGGCGTCGTCCACCCGCTGGCCGAGCCGCCCACGCTGAAGAAGCAGGAGAAGCACACGATCGAGGTGGTGGTCGACCGCCTCACCGTGAAGCCCGACGCCAAGCGACGGCTCACCGACTCCATCGAGACGGCGCTGCGGCTGTCCGGCGGCCTGGTCACGCTGGACTTCGTCGACCTGCCCGACGACGACCCCCACCGCGAGCGGATGTTCTCCGAGCACCTCGCCTGCCTCTACGACGACCTCTCGTTCGAGGAGCTC
>JAKOVT010000252.1 GCA_029781935.1 Actinomycetes bacterium
CGTCGGCGTCGTCGAGCATGCGGGCTCCTCGCTGCGTCCGGACTCCGGTCGGTCCGGCGGGCCCCTTGCGGGCTGGGCGGGTGATGGCGAGGGTCATCGTACGGATCCGGCGAAAGGCCCGGGCATCCGCTGCCGATGCAGACGAGGTGATGGCTCTGCGCTCCGGACGTCCCCGTCGTACGCCGCTCCTCCTCGCCGCCGGCCTCGCCGCCGGCCTGCTTCCCCTGCTGCCCGCGCTGGGCGCCGCGCCCGCGCAGGCCGTCGTCCCTGCCACCCCGGTGTTCTCCGGGACGACCGTCGACGGCTGGGCGCAGTACGACGGCCAGACGTTGTGCTCCCCGGCCGCCAAGCCCGGTGCCACCAAGCTGGCCCGGCTCCTCGTCGCCACGTACGGGTCCTACTCGGTCGGCATCGCGCGCTCCTGCAGCAACGGCGGCCAGAGCGAGCACAAGGAGGGCCGTGCCCTCGACTGGATGGTGAGCGTCCGCGTCGCCGCGCAGAAGGCGAAGGCGCAGTCCTTCCTCGCATGGCTGCTCGCCACCGACGCGAACGGCAACCAGGCCGCCATGGCCCGTCGCCTCGGGATCATGTACATCGGGTGGAACAACCAGATTTGGCGCTCGTACGGCACGCCGGGGTGGTCGGACCTCAAGGGCTGCAGCACCGACCCGGCGAAGCTCGCCACCTCCTACGACACCTACTGCCACCGCAACCACGTGCACCTGTCGCTGTCGTGGGACGGCGCGGCCGGACTGACCTCGTTCTGGACCGGCACGCCGCTGGCCCCGACCTGCCAGGCGCCGTGGAGCGCGGCGAGCTCGCTCGCCGGCGCCGGCAGCGATCTGGTGCCCGTCGAGCCCGTGCGGGTCCTCGACACCCTGCGTGGCACGGGTCTCGACGGACCCTGCCGCCTCGGCGCCCCTCCGTCCTGGAACCAGACGCGAGGAGACGTCGTCGTCCCGGTCACGGGTCTGGGCACGATCCCCGCCGACGGTGTCGCGGCCGTGGCGCTGCGGGTGACGGCGTACCGCACGAGCGGGATCACGCCCACCGTCTACGCCCGCTCGCTGGCCACGTCGGCGTCGCGGCCGGTCGTGACGTCGCTGTCGTCGACGTCGTACGGCGGGACCACGGTCGTCCCCGTCGCGTCCGACGGCACCGTGCGGCTCTGGGTCGACCGCGCCGGGGCCGACCTGCTGGTCGACGTCGTGGGCTACGTGCCCGTGGCGTCGGTCGCCCCGGCCTCGGCCGGCACCGGCATCACCCACGTCACGCGGCCGGTGCTCGTCTACGACGGCCTCGCCGAGCCCCTCGCGCCGGGCGAGATCCGGACCGTCCACCTCGCCGGCGTCGCGCCGCTGCCCGCCGAGGGCCTCACCGGTGCCGCGCTCACGCTCCTCGCCGCGAAGACCAGCGCCTCGACGTTCGTGGGCGTCCTCACGCCGAGCAGGCGCACGTACCTGGGCAGCGTGCGGACCTCCACCACCCTCGCGACGGCGACGCAGGTGCTCGCGACCGTGACCGACGGCGACGTCGTCCTGCGCAACGCCGGCGGTGCGCCGGCACCGGTGCGTCTCTACGTCAACGGCTGGACCACGACCACCGCCACCGACGGCGGCGGCCGGCTCACGGTGCTCACATCCGCCTGGAAGGCCGTGGACTCGGTCGCGAAGGTGCAGCTGCCCGGCCCGTCGACCTCGCTGGCGTACCGCACCGTGTCGCTCGTCGACGGGTCGCACGTACCGACCGGGGCCCGAGGCGTGCTGCTCTCCGTGAGCGCGCTCGGCGGCCGGGTGGCGGGCACGGTCGTCATGGGTTCGGTAGGCGGCGTCTCGACGGTCTCCGTGGCGGCCGGCCGCTGGTCGCACGAGGTCGTCCTGCTGCCGCTCAACAGCCTCGGGACGCTGGCCGTGAAGTCGACCTCGCTGGGCACCCAGGTGCGGATCTCGGTCCTCGGCTACCTGTCCTGAGCCGAGGGGCCACGCCCGCCCGCGCGGGGGTCCTGCGCCGTCGTCGCGGTGTCGTCGCGCCGACCTAGACTGACGGCGCGATGACCTCACTCTTCGACGACCTCGGCCTCCCGACCCCGGAGCCCGAGCAGCCCGTCCGCCATGCCATGGCCGACCCGGCTGCCCTCGTCGACGACCTCAATCCCGAGCAGCGTGCCGCCGTCGAGCATCGGGGCGGCCCGCTGCTCATCGTGGCCGGTGCCGGCTCGGGGAAGACCCGGGTGCTCACCCGGCGGATCGCCCACCTGCTCGCCACCGGCGACGCCCGCCCGGGCGAGATCCTCGCGATCACCTTCACCAACAAGGCCGCGGGAGAGATGCGCGAGCGCGTCGTCGACCTCGTCGGTCCGCGGGCGAAGGCGATGTGGGTCTCCACCTTTCACTCCGCCTGCGTGCGGATCCTGCGCCGTGAGGCACCCCGGCTCGGGATGTCGACGTCGTTCTCGGTCTACGACGCCCAGGACTCCCAGCGGCTCATGACCCTCGTCTGCCGCGACCTCGATCTCGACCCGAAGCGCTACCCGCCGCGGGCGTTCGCGCACCAGGTCTCCAACCTCAAGAACGAGCTGATCGACCACGAGACGTATGCCGCACAGGCGGTGAACCACCAGGAGAAGACCCTCGCCGAGGTCTACGGCGAGTACCAGCGGCGCCTCAAGCGCGCCAACGCCTTCGACTTCGACGACCTCATCTCCTCCACCGTCGCGGTGCTGCAGCTGTTCCCCGACGTCGCCGAGCACTACCACCGCCGGTTCCGACACGTGCTCGTCGACGAGTACCAGGACACCAACCACGCGCAGTACGTCCTGGTCAACGAGCTCGTCGGCCGTGGCGACGACGGCGTACCACCGGGCGCTCTCTGCGTCGTCGGCGACGCCGACCAGAGCATCTACGCCTTCCGCGGCGCGACGATCCGCAACATCGAGGAGTTCGAGCGCGACTACCCCGATGCGACCACGGTTCTCCTGGAGCAGAACTACCGCTCGACCCAGACCATCCTCACCGCCGCGAACTCGGTCATCACGCGCAACACCGCCCGCCGCCCGAAGCGGCTCTGGACCGACGCCGGCGACGGTGCGCGGATCACCGGCCACGTCGCCGACAACGAGCACGACGAGGCGGCGTTCGTCGCGAACGAGATCGACCGGCTCTCCGACGAGGAGGGTGTTCCGGCGCGCGACGTCGCGGTGTTCTACCGCACCAACGCCCAGTCGCGGTCGCTGGAGGAGGTGTTCATCCGCGTCGGCCTGCCCTACAAGGTCGTCGGAGGCGTGCGCTTCTACGAGCGCAAGGAGATCCGCGACGCCGTGGCCTACCTGCGCGTGCTGGCCAACCCCGACGACGACGTCTCGCTGCGCCGCATCCTCAACGTGCCCAAGCGCGGCATCGGCGAGCGCGCGGAGGCCTGCGTCGAGCTGCTGGCCCAGCGCGAGCGGATCTCCTTCGGCGCGGCGCTCGCCCGCGCCGAGGAGGCGCCGATGATCGCCACGCGGTCCCTTGCCCAGATCCAGGAGTTCGTGCAGATGATCGACGACCTGCGCACCCTGGTGGAGGCCGGCAGCGGCCCCGCCACCGTCCTCGCCGCGATCCTCGAGCAGAGCGGCTATCTCGCCGAGCTGCAGAAGAGCACCGACCCGCAGGACGAGACCCGGATCGAGAACCTCGCCGAGCTCGAGTCCGTCGCGCGCGAGTTCGAGACCGACCAGCCCGAGGGCACGCTCATCGAGTTCCTCGAGCGGGTCTCGCTCGTGGCCGACTCCGACGAGATCCCCGACGCCGTCGACCACGGCGGCGTCGTCACCCTCATGACCCTGCACACCGCCAAGGGCCTCGAGTTCCCGGTCGTGTTCCTCACCGGCATGGAGGACGGCGTCTTCCCGCACATGCGGTCGCTCGGCGACACCCGCGAGCTCGAGGAGGAGCGCCGGCTGGCCTACGTCGGCATCACCCGCGCCCGCGAGCGGCTCTACGTCTCGCGCGCCGTGGTGCGGTCCGCGTGGGGCGCGCCGTCGTACAACCCGCCGAGCCGCTTCCTGGAGGAGCTGCCCGCCGAGCTCGTGCACTGGAACCGCGTCGAGCCCACCCGATCGACCTCGGTCTCGTCGGGCGGGTTCGGGGCGGCGCCGTCCCTGGTGGCGGCGGCCACGCGTCCGGGGACGAGGTCGCCGGGCAACCGGCCGGTCGTGTCGCTGTCGGCGGGCGACCGTGTCACGCACGACAAGTTCGGTCTCGGCACCGTCGTGTCGACGAGCGGTCAGGGCGAGAAGGCGGAGGCCACCATCGACTTCGGCGCGGAGGGCACCAAGCGGCTGCTGCTGCGCTACGCCCCGGTCGAGAAGCTCTGAGCCCGAAGGCTTCTCGACCTCAGCGCGACCTGAGAGGCGCCAGCGCGGCCACCGTCATGATCGGCACCGCGGGGTACCAGCGCGGCACGGCACCCGGAGTGCCGGGAGCGGCGCCCCAGAGGTAGGTCGCCGGGTCGGTCGGGCGGTCCTTCACCCGCACCTCGAGGTGCAGGTGCGGGCCGGTGATGTTGCCGCTGGTGCCGATCCGGCCGAGCACCTGACCCCGCGCGACATCGCCGATCTTCACGAGCACGTGCGACAGGTGGCAGTACCAGACCGTGACACCGGGGGAGACCTCGAGGATCACCATCCGCCCCCACGACGGGTTCCACGCGAGCTTCACCACCCGACCGCCGGTCACCGCCCGGACCGGGGTGCCGTAGCGCGCGACGAAGTCGAGCCCGGTGTGGTGCCCGAGCCGCCACAGGCGACCGCGGTCGCCGAAGCGGCCGGAGATCCGGTACGCCGCCACGGGAGCGACCGGACCGGGCGCAGGCCGCGGACCGAGCACCATCTCGCGCCCGCCCTCGGGTGCGACAGCGGCCGCAGCCGGTTCGCCGAGGGCGGCACAGGTCAGCGCGCCGGCGAGGAGCACCGGGACGGCCAGCCGGACGAGAGCGCGCACGATCCCCGAGGGTGGCGGCCAGGGCAGGTCCGATGCCACGACGGGCGGACGTGACCTGCGTCACGTCGTGGTCAGCCGCGCAGGCTCTGCAGGCTCGCCACGGTGGGGCTCGGTGTGGCCGGGTACCAGCGCGGCACCCCGCCGGGCTTGCCCGGCCGGGTGCCGAACAGGAACACCGCCGGGTCGGTGGGCCGGTCGTCGACCCGCACCTCGAGGTGCAGGTGCGGTCCGGTGGCGTTGCCGCTGCGACCGACCCGCCCGAGCATCTGCCCCGCCACGACGTCACCCGGCTTGACCAGCACGCTCGACAGGTGGCAGTACCAGACCGTGACGCCGGGGGCGACGCGCAGGATCACCATGCGCCCGTACGCCGGGTGGATCGCCGTCTTCACGACCCGGCCCGCCATCACGGCGTACACCGGGGATCCCCACGGGGCCTTGAAGTCCAGGCCGGTGTGCCGCAGGTGCCAGTGCTGGCCGCGCTCGCCGAACCGCGCGGTGATCGTGTAGGTGCGCACCGGCAGGGCGGGTCCGGACGCGGTGAGCGCGTCGTCGACCACCTGGCTCGGCACCGACGCCGCGAGCGCCTGCGCCTCGGCGCGGACGTCGGGGGAGAACGGCGAGCTGCTCGCCACCGCGAGCCCCTGCGGGGTGGCCGTGACGGCGATGACCCCGACCGCCACCGCGGCGACGGCCAGCGAGATCGCCAGCTCCCGCGTGCGGCTGTGCTGCCGGGCCCCGGAGGTCATGGGCCCAGATCCTCACCGACGGGAGCGGCCTCGCGCCAGTCCGGTGCCAGGATCCTGAGCCGGCCGGGAGGCGGTGCGGCCGGTGCTGCTCGCGATCGAGGTGGTGCCCGCGGCCAGGGTGTGGCCCTCGGTGTCGAGGTGAGCCAGGGTCGTGCAGATCTCGTGGACGACGCGGCCGTCGACCGGGAGCGACATGTGCCCGATGCCGCGGAAGAAGACGTTGCGCGCCTGCAGGTCCGGGTGCTCGATCTTCGCGCTCTGCTTGGGCGAGAGCAGCTGGTCGAGGTCGCTCCACACCGCGACCATGCGGGTGCGGCAGCCGGGCGCGGGCTGCTCGAGCTCGCGCACGACGTCGCTGCCCGGGCGCAGCTGACGCACGAGCGGGTGGGGGAGCGCGTAGGCGAGGTTCGTGCCCTGGTGCGGCGTACCCAGCGTGACCAGCGTGTGGACGCGGGCGTCCCCCTCGAGACGCTGCACGTAGTAGCGCGCGATGAGGCCGCCCATCGAGTGGCCCACGATGTGCACCCGCTCGTAGCCGGTCTCCTCGGTGACCTGCTCGACCACGGCTGCCAGGCGGTGCGCCAGCGCGCGGATGTCGCCGGTGAGGCTGGAGTAGTTGACGGTGACGACGCGACCGAACCCGCGGCGGCGCAGGCCGCGGCGCAGGACCGAGAAGACCGTGTGGTTGTCGACGATGCCGTGCAGCAGGATGATCGGCGTACCCGCTGCCTCGACGTCGCCCTCGAGCAGCCCGCGCTGCACGGGTGAGAGCGAGTGCAGGGTCGTGCGGTGCAGGACGTCCTGGGTCTGCTCCTCGAGCATCCCGAACGGCCACATCGCGACGTGGACGCTGAGCCACGCCGCCTCGACCGCGACGCCGCGGACGCCGCTCACCGACACCAGCGAGCGGCGGGCCTTGTCGACCCGGTCGCGGGCGTCGTCGAGGGTGCGGGCGACCCGCTCCAGGGTCCCCACCTCGCGGCCGGCCTCGTCGCCGGGCTGCTCCTGCGGCACGCGGCGAGGGTAGCCCCTGGAGCGCGCGGAACAGGGAACGACGGTCCAGCCCGTGGACGCGCGTCCCGGCGTCCGTGCGGCGTCGTCCGCTGCTCGGTCCCGAGCACGCGCCGTACGCCGCACTCCGTACGCGGCCAGGCCTTCGGCACGCCGCAGTGCGCAGGGTGGCCATCGGTACGCCGGAGTCGGCCTGGCGCTGCCTCGCGCCGGTTCGCCCGGCCGGCGGTCAGCCCGCCGGCGACGGCGTCGCACACCGTTCCTCCCGCGCCGTTCCTCCCGCGCCGTCCCTCCCGCGCCGTCCCTCCCGCGCCGTCCCTCCCGCGCCGTCCCTCCCGCGCCGTCCCTACAAGGCTCCCGCGTCTGGTCCCCGGTCCGCGGGTCGGGCCGTGCTCCCGGTCACAGGCCGCGCGGGCGCGACGGGGGCGTCGCTAGGCTCGTGGCGTCCACGGCCCCTCCCCGGCAATCGCGAGGGCCGTAACGAGGAGGCCCGCATGACCAGCGCCCCGCGCACCGCGTCCGGCTCGCCGATCCGTGTCGTCGTCGCCAAGCCCGGCCTCGACGGTCACGACCGCGGCGCCAAGGTGGTCGCCCGCGCGCTGCGCGACGCCGGCATCGAGGTCGTCTACACCGGCCTGCACCAGACTCCCGAGCAGATCGTCGAGACCGCGATCCAGGAGGACGCCGACATCGTCGGCCTCTCCGTCCTCTCCGGCGCGCACCTCACCCTGTTCCAGGCGGTGCTCGACCAGCTCGCCGCGCACGACGCCTCCGACATCGTCGTCTTCGGCGGCGGGATCATCCCCGACGGAGACATCCCGGCCCTCGAGGCGATGGGTGTCGCGAAGATCTTCACCCCCGGCACCACGACGCAGTCCATCGTCGACTGGGTCGTCTCGCGAGTAGGCGCCCCCGCCTGACCGTCGATGTGTGTCCACGCCGGCCTCGACGCCAGCCTGGACACACATCAACGGCGGTCCCGTCGCTGCTCGGCGGCCTCCCGGATCCGGACCAGCCGACGTACGACGCCGTGCGGATCCGAGCTCACGACGAAAGCCGGCAGCCTCAGCAGCAGCTTCCCCTCGGCCGCCACGTCCGCGTCGCGCTCGGAGTCGCGCCAACGGCTCTCGGGGGTGTCGTGCGAGGGCCCGTCGATCTCGAGGACCAGCACCGACCCGTCCGGCAGATCCACCTCCAGGTCGTCCCGTCGGCCGGGGGCCCCGACCTGACGGCGGAAGCTCGGCAGCCCTGCGCGCCGGAGGAGGGGCTCGACGTCGATCTCGGAGACCGACTCCCCACCGACCGCTGCCCCCGCTACTGCCGCGCGGATCGCGACCTTGTGGCGGATCCGACCGGCCCGGGCCAGCTCGTCGTCGATCTCGTGCGGCGTCACGAGACGCTGCTGGATGGCGGCCACCACCACGCCCGACGCCAGGCGGGGGTGGGGGCTCCACGAGGCGGCATCGACGACGGATCTCGCCGGCCCTGTGCGCGGCAGCCCGCCGTCGAGCGAGTGGGGCAGGCCCGCGAGCCGGTCGGAGACGTGCAGGACCACACCGGCGAGACGGACCGGCCGCGCGTCGCGCGGGACGAGGATGTGCACGGACTCGGGCTCGTACCCCGAGAGCCTCCACGTCTCCAGCGAGGACCGCCCGGCGACCCACCCGGTGGGTGCGTGCAGCACCGCGCGCCAGCGCAGCTGCTCGCGGTCGAGCCTGCCGTTGTCGCAGGACACCACCTCCGGCGCGACCAGCTGCCATCGACCGGCCTGCACCTGCCGTGCCACATGCCAGTCGACGACGCCGAGCCGGCGCAGCTGGCTGCGCCGGGCGAGACCGGACTGACGGGCCAGGAGCTCGGCGAGCCCCGGCACGGTGCGGGTGAAGTCGGCACGACCGGACATGGGGCGACCCTCGCCGAGGGAGGAGCGCCCCGCGCTCCCCGACGTCGACGGTCTGTGGACGACGCGCCGCCACCGTCGATGTGTGCCCAGGCTGGTCCCCGTGCCGGCGTGGACACACATCGACGGGGGGTGCGCCGAGCGGTCTCCGGCGTACGCCGAACGGCTGTGACCTGTGTCGCACCCGTCCCTCGCGGCGGCCCGACCTCTGGACGCCCGCCGCACGGTGGCTAGGCTCGCGCTGCCCGCGCGGTCCCGCCCCACGGCACGGCGGCGGGCGGTCCGGCGTCAGCGCCGGCGGCACCCGAACCAGCCCGGCACCACCCGAGAGTCAGGACAACCAGCGGTGGATCTGTACGAGTACCAGGCCAAGGACCTGTTCGCGAAGCACGGCGTCCCCACGCAGAGCGGCGAGGTCGTGCGCACCCCGCAGGCGGCCAAGGACGCCGCCGCGCGGATCGGCGGCCTGGTGGTCGTCAAGGCGCAGGTGAAGACGGGCGGCCGCGGCAAGGCCGGCGGCGTCAAGCTCGCGCAGGACCCGCAGGAGGCCTACGACAGGGCCCACGACATCCTCGGCCTCGACATCAAGGGCCACGTCGTCCACCAGGTCCTCATCAACCCCGCCGCCGACATCGCGGAGGAGTACTACGTCTCCTTCCTGCTCGACCGCGCGAACCGCACCTTCCTCGCGATGGCGAGCAAGGAGGGCGGCATGGAGATCGAGCAGCTCGCCGTCGAGCGCCCCGAGGCGCTGGCGAAGGTGCCGGTCGACGCACTGGTCGGCTGCGACGCCGCGAAGGCCGCCGAGATCACCGACGCCGCGGGCTTCGACGCCTCGGTGCGCGACCAGGTGATCGAGATCCTGCAGCGGCTGTGGGACGTCTTCGTCAAGGAGGACGCGACCCTCGTCGAGGTCAACCCGCTCGTGAAGACGCCGGAGGGCCAGGTCGTCGCCCTCGACGGCAAGGTCTCCCTCGACGACAACGCCGAGTTCCGGCACCCCGACCACGAGGCGCTCGTCGACGACACGGCGACCGACCCGCTGGAGATCCGGGCCAAGGAGAAGGACCTCAACTACGTCAAGCTCTCCGGCTCCGTCGGCATCATCGGCAACGGCGCCGGCCTGGTCATGAGCACGCTCGATGTCGTGGCGTACGCCGGCGAGGAGTTCGGCGGACAGAAGCCGGCGAACTTCCTCGACATCGGCGGCGGCGCGAGCGCCCAGGTGATGGCCGACGGCCTCGAGATCATCCTCAGCGACGCCGAGGTGAGGTCGGTCTTCGTCAACGTCTTCGGCGGCATCACCGCATGCGACGCGGTGGCCAACGGCATCGTGCAGGCGCTGGAACTCCTCGCCGCCAAGGGCGAGGCGGTCACCAAGCCGCTCGTCGTCCGGCTCGACGGCAACAACGCCGACCTCGGTCGGCAGATCCTCCGCGACGCGGGCAACCCGCTCGTGGAGCTCGTGGACACCATGGACGACGCCGCGCGCCGCGTGGCCCAGCTCGCGGCTCAGGGGGCCTGACACCGATGGCGATCTTCCTCACCGAGAACTCCAAGCTCCTCGTCCAGGGCATCACCGGCTCCGAGGGCACCAAGCACACGATCCGCATGCTCGGATCGCACGCGAACATCGTCGCGGGCGTCACCCCCGGCAAGGGCGGCCAGACCGTCGAGGCCGAGGGCCGCAGCATCCCGGTCTTCAACTCCTGCCAGGAGGCCGTGGCCGCGACCGGCGCCGACGTCTCGGTGGTCTTCGTGCCGCCGAAGTTCGCGAAGGCCGCCGTCATCGAGGCGATCGACGCCGCCATCCCGCTCGTCGTCGTCATCACCGAGGGCATCGCGATCCACGACACCGCGGCGTTCTACCAGTACGCCGCGAACTCGGGCACCACCCGCCTGGTCGGCCCGAACTGCCCCGGTCTGATCAGCCCCGGGAAGTCCAACGCGGGCATCATCCCCGGCACGATCACGAAGGCCGGCCGCATCGGCCTGGTCTCGAAGTCGGGCACCCTGACCTACCAGATGATGTACGAGCTGCGCGACCTCGGCTTCTCCACGGCCGTGGGCATCGGCGGCGACCCGGTCATCGGCACCACGCACATCGACTGCCTCGCGGCGTTCGAGGCCGACCCCGAGACCGACGCGATCGTGATGATCGGCGAGATCGGCGGCGACGCCGAGGAGCGCGCGGCCGCGTTCATCAAGGACAACGTCACCAAGCCGGTCGTCGGCTACGTCGCGGGCTTCACCGCCCCCGAGGGCAAGACGATGGGCCACGCGGGCGCCATCGTGTCGGGCTCGTCGGGCACGGCGGCCGCGAAGAAGGAGGCCCTCGAGGCCGTCGGCGTCAAGGTCGGCAAGACGCCGTCGGAGACCGCGGCGCTCATGCGCGCGATCATCGAGGGCGCGTAGCCCGCACGATCCCCCGAGAGGGCCGCTCCCGCGCGGGAGCGGCCCTCTCGCCGTTCCGGCAGAGCGACCGCCCCGCCACCGCGGTCGTAGCTCCCCACACATGATCATGTTTGGAGAACTACCTCCGGCGCTGTGCGAGGAGTCCTCCCACCCTGGTCACGTGCGGAGGGCCACGGGGTGATCCCGTCGGTGCGACGGGCGGGCACGCGGGGGCGCGGGGTTAGGGTCGGGCCCATGGTCGGATCCAGGCGTCGTGCGCTCCTCGGGGCCTCGCTCGTCCTCGCCGCCGCGGTGACGGCCGCGTGCGCCACGACTCCACCCCCCGCGGGATCACCGGCCGCTTCGTCACCGGCCGCGTCGTCACCGGCCGCGTCGTCTCCGGCTGCATCGTCACCGGTCGCGGAGACGCCCGCCAGCGCGACCTCCGCGGCTACCGGTAGCGCGGCCGTCGTGCCCGCGACCCCGGCACCGCCCGCGGCGCCGACCACGCGTCCGGCTCCCGTCGCGGCCGCCGGCCCCGTGCCGCTCGCCGTCGAGGGTGGACTGCCGGTGCTCTACGCGCCGCGCTGGCAGCCGACGCGCACGACGACGAGCCCGTGGCTGTCGGCCTGGCCGCGCCCCGTGCGGTTCCTGCCCACCCGCTCCGGCCCGCTGTCGGGCCAGGTGATCGCGCTCGACCCGGGCCACGACATCGGCAACGGCCGGCACGTGTCGCAGATCAACCGGACCTACTGGGTCGGCTTCACGAAGGCGTGCAACACGACCGGCACCGCGACCAACGGCGGCTACGCCGAGGCGACCTTCACCTTCGACGTCGTCGCCCGCCTGCGGCGGCTGCTCACCGCGGCGGGCGCGACCGTCGTCGTGACCCGCGACCGCAACACGGTCGACACCTACGGCCCGTGCATCGGTGCGCGCGGGCTCTTCGGCGGGCAGCAGAAGGCGCGTCTCATGGTGCAGGTGCACGCCGACGGCGGTCCGTCGAGCGGGCACGGCTTCCACACGATCGTCCCGGCGGCCTCGTCGCTGGGCAGCACGCGCCTCACCGCCGCGCAGGACAAGGTGCTCGCCGCCGCGATGATCGCGGGCATGCGCTCGCGCGGCTTCGTCCCCGCGACCTACCTCTCGAGCCCGTTGTCGGTCCGCACCGACCAGGGCGCCATGACCGTCTCGACCGTCCCGATCGTCACCGTCGAGACGCTCAACATGCGCAACGCCGGCGACTCGGCCGTCGCCACCTCCGCGACAGGACGCCAGCGCATCGCGCTGGGCCTGTACGCCGGGATCCTGCGCTACCTCGGGCACTGACGCGTGACCGACCTCGCGACGCTGAGCGTCGCCGCGTGGATCGTCCTCGTGGTCGCCGCATTCGTGATCGGATTCTCCAAGACGGCGATCGGCGGTCTCGTGATGGTGGCCGCGGCGCTCTTCGCCTCGGTGCTCCCGGCGCGCTGGTCGACAGGTGTGGCGCTGCTCCTGCTGCTCGTCGGCGACCTGTTCGCGATCCGGGCCTACACGCGGTACGCCGACTGGAAGGTGCTGCGCGGGCTCGCTCCCTCGGTGCTGGTCGGCATCGTCGCCGGTGCGGTGTTCCTGCGCTTCGCCGGCGACACCACCGTCAAGCGCACCATCGGCGCGATCCTGCTGGTGCTCGTCGTCGTGTCGATCGTGCGCAAGGTGCGCAGCACGCCCACCGACGAGCTGCCGCCGCCGTCCGTGCCGATCGAGGCCGCGGCCGGCGCGGGATCCGGCTTCATGAGCATGGTCGCGAACGCCGGATCGCTGATCTACCTCTACCTGCTGCGGCTGCGCCTCCCGATGCTCGTGTTCCTCGGCACGGGTGCGTGGTACTTCTTCGTGGTCAACCTCGTGAAGCTGCCGATCTCGATCGGGCTCGGGCTCATCACGTCGACCACGCTCGTCCTGACGCTGGTCCTGAGCCCCGCGGTCGCGATCGGCGCGATCGTCGGTCGGTACGCCGTGAAGAAGCTGACCCTCGCCGCGTTCGAGTGGATCGTGCTCGTGGTGACGCTGCTCGCCTCGCTGAACCTCTTGCGCTAGAAGGAGTCTCAGGGGGCGAACACCTCGGGGTGGCTCGTGAGCGCGACGCGCGTGCGACGGATGTGGCCCTCGAGGAAGCGCTGCGCGTCCTCCCCGTCGCGGCGTCGGCAGGCGTCGAGGATGAGCCGGTGCTCGGCGTTCACGATCACCATCCGGTCGTCACCCGCGAGCTGCATGAAGGCGCGCCGGTAGTGCTGCGTCGCGTTCCACAGGCGCACCGTCGTCGACAGCAGCTGCTCGCTGCGGCATCCGGCGTACGACGTCATGTGGAAGTCGCGGTCGAGCGCGAGGAACTCCGCGACGTCGACGCCGCGCTCGATCTGCTCCTGCACCGACTCCATCCGCTCGAGGTGCTCCTCGGTGAGGTTCTCGAGGCTCTCCGCGAGAGTCAGCGGCTCGAGCCGTTCGCGCATGCGGTAGTAGGTGTTGACCTCGTAGAGGTCGAGGGCCGGCACACGTGCGCCACGGTTCGGCAGCACCTCGGTGAGACCCTCGGTCTCGAGGATGCGGAAGGCCTCGCGCACGGGGATGCGCGAGGTGCCGAACTGCTCGGCCACGACGTCCTGGAACAGCCGCTCGCCGGGCCGGTAGTCGCCCGCGAGGATCGACTCCCGCAGCGCCGTGGCGATGCGCTGGCTGCTGACGGCCTCGGTAGCCGGGTCGGTGCTCACGCGAACTGCTCGGGGTGGTGGTCGAAGGCCTTGCCGCCGGGGTAGGAGACCAGCTCGAGCTGCAGGCCCCACGGCGCGAGGAAGTAGATCCAGCGCTGGCCCTCGGACGCGCCCCGGCTGGCCGTCGGCTCGCCGAGCACGGTCACGCCCTGCTCGCGCAGGTGTGCGATCGCTGCGTCGAGGTCGTCGACGTACAGCGCGAGGTGGTGGCCCCCGACGTCGCTGTTGCGCGGCACCTCGGTGCCCTGCTCGGGCGCGTCGTACTGGAAGACCTCGAGCACCGCCTGCCCGGCGATCCGGTAGAAGCGCAGCTCGCGCATCACCGTCCGCGGGTGCACGTTCATGTGCTCCGACATCCAGTCGCCGTCGCTCTGGAACGGCCCGAGCCAGTACATGTACTCGGCGCCGAGGACGTCGACGAGCCACCGGTGCGCGGCGTCGAGGTCGGGGACGGTGATCCCCACGTGGTCGAGCCGGCGGAGTCCGGGCAGGCCCATGGATGCGCTCCCTGATGGATCCAACCGAGCGGTCACGGTCAGCGTGCCACGCGGGAAGTACTCAGTCCAGCCTTGCAGGATGGATACATCGGCTGCCATGCTCGACGGGCAGCCCCAGCGCCTGGAGGAGCAGCCGTGGCCCAGCACCAGCAGCTCGACCCCGCGGTCCCCTGGACCGAGCTCACCGTCGACGACACCGACTGGGACGCCGCCGACCCCGGGCTGCTCACGGCGATGCTCAGCCAGCTGGTGCTGATCCGGACCTTCGAGGAGCTCGTCCTCGAGCTCGCTGCCGAGGGCCTCGTGCACGGCCC
>JAKOVT010000122.1 GCA_029781935.1 Actinomycetes bacterium
AGCTACTCCGACTTCCTCGCGCTGAAGAAGAAGTACCAGGCCAATGCCGGCTGAGCCGGTGCGCCGCGCCGCGGTGCTCGGCCACCCCGTGTCGCACTCGCTCTCGCCCGTGCTGCACCGCGCCGCGTGGGCGGGGCTCGGGCTCCCCTGGGAGTACACCCTCGTCGACTGCACGTCCGAGCAGCTCGCGGCGTACGTCGCCTCCCTCGACGACTCGTGGGTCGGGCTCTCCCTCACCATGCCGCTCAAGCAGGCGGTGCTCCCGCTGCTGGACGAGGCCGACCCGCTCGTGGCGGCCACCGGCGCGGCGAACACGCTGCTCCTCGACGGCGGCCGGCGTCGAGGAGCGAACACCGACGTCGCGGGGATCGAGCACGCCCTCCGGGAGGCGGGGGCCGTCGGCGGCGGCGATGCCGCGATCGTGGGCGGGGGAGCCACCGCCCGGTCCGCCGTGGCCGCCCTGCGCGCGCTGGGCGTGACGACGGCGGCGGTCTACGTACGGCGCGCGGAGGCCGGTGAGGAGCTGCGGACCACCGGCGACGAGGTGGGTCTCCCGATCGACGTGCGCCCCTGGGACCGCGCCGAGGAGGCGCTGCGGGCGTCGGTCGTCGTCTCGACCGTGCCCAGGGGTGTCGCCGACCCGCTCGCGGCCTGCGTGCCCGCGGCTCCGGGCGTGCTCCTCGACGTCGTCTACGACCCCTGTCCCACCCCCCTCGCGAGCGCGTGGAGCGATCTCGGCGGGGCGGTCGCCTCCGGGCTCGAGATGCTGCTGCACCAGGCCGTCGGCCAGGTCCGGCTGATGACCGGCCGCGAGCCGTCGGTCGAGGCGATGCGCACCGCCCTGCTGGCGGCGGCGGCAGCCCGCTGACCTGCGACGCGACCCGCGCGGTGGGCCCCCACCCCACCGGTCGGCCGCACCGCTCAAGCCCGCCTCCCCGACGGTCGATGGGACACCGTGCGGGTCGTCCGGCCCCACCGTCCGCGATGCGTCCGAGGTGCCCCATGTCCGACCAGCTCTCCGGCCGCGCCGCGCGGCTCGACCGCGCGCTCGCCGACCTCCTCATCCAGGCGCCCGAGCTCGAGGCGGCCGCCGTGGTGTCCTTCGACGGCCTGGCCATGGCCTCGAAGCTGCCGCCGGGCATGGACGAGGACCGGATGGCCGCGATGAGCGCGGCCCTGCTCAGCCTCGGCGAGAAGGCAGCCCAGGGCCTCGGTCGCGGCGATCTGTCGCAGGTGTACGTCGAGGGCGAGACCGGCACGGTCTTCCTCGTGTCCTGCGACGACGAGGCCGTGCTCGTGGCCGTGGCCGCCGCCGGCGCGAAGGCCGGGCTCATGCTCTTCGAGGTCCGCCGGGCCTCCGCCGCGATCGGCACCGTGCTCCGTGAGGCGGCGCCCGCCCCCGTGGCGCCGTCGCTGGACGACGCCGCGCTGGCCGACGCCGAGGCCGCCTACCAGGCCCATCGCGCCCAGCTCGCCGAGGCTGCGGCCCCGCCGCTCGCGCCGGAGACCTACTACCCCGAGGCACCGGCGGCCGTCGAGCCGCTGCCGCAGTCCGAGCCTGAGCTCCCCGCGTGGCAGCACGCCGCCGCGAGCGCGTGAGCGAGGGGGCAGGACGGTGAACCTCGAGGGCACGCTCGACGCGTTCGGGCTCCCTGACGTCGTGGCGCTGCTGGCCGGCACCGGCAAGACCGGTGGCCTGCAGCTGCGCCGCGAGGACGGTGCCGGGCACGTGCTCGGCGTCGTCTGGTTCCGCGACGGCCGCATCAGCGGTGCCTCGTCGGACCGGTCGCGCGCCTCGCTGGTGCGCCGGGTCGTGGGCTCCGGCGCCGTCGACGACGCCGCGCTGCGCCACGCGGTGCAGCGGGCGACGGGCGGCGGGATCGGCGTCGCGCGCGCGCTGCTCGACTCCGGCGCGGTCGACCCGGACCTGCTGCGCCAGGCCGCGTCCGAGCAGGCGGTCGACGCCGTCTTCGACCTGCTGCGCTGGTCGCGCGGCGACTTCGGCTTCGACGGCGCTGCCGCCGACCCCGACGACCTCGGCATCAGCCTGGACCCGGCCGACGTCCTCGCCGAGGCGCGGGCCCGCGCGGAGGCCTGGTCGCGGCTCGAGACGCTCGTGCCCAGCCAGGACAGCGTGCTGTCGCTGCCCGTCGTCCTCGAGGCCGACCCGCAGGTGACGCGCGACGAGTGGGCGCTGCTCGCCCTCGTCGACGGCCGTCGCCGGGTGCGCGACCTCGTCGAGCTCACCGGCTGCGGCCAGTTCGCGGTCACCACCACCCTCGCCCAGCTCGTCTCCCGCGGGCTCGTCCACGTGTCCGCCGACGGCGCCGTGCAGGACCACGTCACGGTGGTGGAGCGTCGGCTGGCCCTGCTCTCGGCCGTCGAGGAGGTGCCCGAGACCGCTCAGGCCGAGGACGCCGCCGTACCCGAGATGCCAACGGGCCCAGGCGCTCACGGCATGTCTGCCGCCGAGGCGCTGGCCGCCGCTCGACGCGCGCAGGGGCTCGGCGCAGCCGCCGGCCCGGGCGTGCCGCTGGCCGGTCGCGCACGCCAGGAGGTCGTGCCACCGCGGCCGGAGCCGTTCCTGCCCGGTCGGCGTCCCGAGCACCCGGAGCCGGCGTACGCCGAGAGCCTCCCGGCCACCCCGGCTCCGAGCCGGGCCGCGCCCGCAGCGCCGTCGGCTGCCGCCCCGTCGGCACCGTCCGCCCCCGCCGGCGTCGCAGGCCGCGGCACCGCGGCGGTGGTCGAGGGTGCCACGGCCCGCGCCCTCGCCGAGCACGTCGACGCCGAGGGTGCGATCGAGCGCGATCCCCACGTCAACCGCAGCCTGCTGCTGCGGCTCATCGCCGGCGTCAGGGGGCTCTGAGACATGGCGACCAGGAGGGCACGCCGCCAGGGCGGCCAGGCAGTGAAGATCGTCGTCACCGGTCCGTTCGCGGCCGGGAAGACGACGCTCATCCGCACGATCTCCGAGATCACCGTGCTCTCGACCGAGCGCGGCATCACCGACGAGACGCGGTCGCGCAAGGCCGAGACGACCGTGGCCATGGACTTCGGCCGGATCACCATCGATCGCGAGCTCGTCCTCTACCTGTTCGGCACGCCCGGCCAGGAGCGGTTCGACTTCATGTGGGAGATCCTCGGCGAGGGGATGCTCGGCTACGTGCTGCTCGTCGACGCCTCGCGTCCCGAGACCCTCGCCGAGGCCGAGAGCATCCTGGCGGCCTTCCGCCGGATGGCCCACGTGCCGTTCGTCGTCGCGCTCAACCGCAGCGCCGAGGGGCAGCTGGGGGAGCAGGACGTGCGCGAGCGCCTCGACCTGTCCCCGCACGTCCCCGTCGTTGCCTGCGAGGCGACCGACAAGGACTCGGTGAAGTCCGTCCTGCTGGCCCTGCTGTACTCGGTCCTCGACGAGATCGAGGCCGAGGCGGCCCACGCGTAGGAGCCGGGCCGTGCGACGGCGACTGACCCGCTGGCTGCGCCGGGAACCGGCGCCGCCGGGTCGGCACGTGCGGACGGCGGCCCCGGTCGCCGTCACGGGTGCCGGGGGAGCGCTGGTCACGGCGGCGGTCGAGCCCTTCCTCGTCGCCGAGGCTGCGGCGCACCCCGGACCTGCTGCCCGGCCCCCGGTCGAGCCCGCGGTCGACCTGAGCCCGGACGGGCCCACGGCCGTGACAGCCGGTGACGTCGGGACGGTGACCGAGCCGATGCCTGCGGTGGCGGCGGTCGGCCCCGCAGCGCAGCTCGTCGGCACGCCAGAGCCCGCCCTCGACGCGCCGGCGCCGGAGGCGGTGCCCGAGCCGACGGTCGCGCTGGGGTTCTCCGACGGCGGCGTGCTCGAGCTCGCACCTGACGACCCGCGCCTCGCGGGCTTCCAGGACGCCGCTGCCGCCGTGCTGGGCCACGACCGGACCTGAGCAGCCCCGTCGACGCGCCGGCGTGAGCCGGTCCGCGGGCCCGCGCGCTACAGGCGCGCCGCGCTGCTGCCGAATGGGTGATGAGGGCTCTCGCAGCGGAGCGGGGCCCGGTCAGGTCGGATCGGAAGGCGCACCGTGAAGCAGCTGGGCGACATCCTCCTCGAGAGCGGCTTGGTCAGCCGTGATCAGCTCGACGCTGCCGTGATCGAGCAGAACCGCCTCGGCCGCAGCCTGGGCCGCGTCCTGGTCGACCAGGGGGTCCTCACCGAGGCCCAGCTCGTCGCGGCGCTCGCGACCCAGATCGGCATGCGCTTCGTCGACCTCGCCGACGTCCAGGTGGACGGCTCCGCGCTCGCCCGTGTGCCGGGCCACGTGGCGCGCCGCCACACCGCCATCCCGATCGGCCACGAGGACGGACGCCTCGTCGTCGCGATGGCCGACCCCGCCAACGTCTTCGCCATCGACGACATCCGCAGCGTCGCGGGTATCGAGGTCAAGCCGGTCGTCGCCACGCGCAACGACGTCAACGCCGCCATCGACCGGTTCTACCGCGCCGGGGACGAGCTCAACGACCTCACCTCCGAGCTCGACGTCGCCGACGACGAGGAGGACCTGTCCAAGGTCAAGGAGATCACCGAGGACGCGCCGATCGTCCGCTACGTGAACCTCCTCATCACCCAGGCCATCCAGGACCGCGCCTCCGACATCCACCTCGAACCGACCGAGCACGACCTCCGGGTCCGGTACCGCATCGACGGCGTGCTGCACGAGGTGATGCGCTCGCCGCGAGCCATCCAGTCGGGCGTCATCTCGCGCCTGAAGATCATGAGCGACATCAACATCGCCGAGCGCCGGATCCCGCAGGACGGGCGCCTGTCGGTGGCGGCCCACGGCAAGAAGGTCGACCTCCGCGTCGCGACCCTGCCCACGGTCTGGGGCGAGAAGGTCGTCATGCGCATCCTCGACAACTCCACCGCACGGATGGATCTCGCCGACCTCGGCTTCAGCCCGCACAACTTCCAGATCTTCGAGAAGTCCTACGTCAAGCCCTACGGCATGATCCTCGTGACCGGTCCGACGGGCTCGGGCAAGTCGACGACCCTGTACGCCACGCTGAACGTGGTGAACCGCCCCGAGGTCAACATCATCACGGTCGAGGACCCGGTCGAGTACCGGCTGCCCGGCGTGAACCAGGTCCAGGTCAACAACAAGGCCGGCCTGTCGTTCGCCGCCGCGCTGCGCTCGATCCTGCGCTCGGACCCCGACATCGTCCTCATCGGTGAGATCCGCGACCACGAGACGGCGCAGATCGCCATCGAGGCATCGCTCACCGGTCACCTCGTGCTCTCGACCTTGCACACCAACGACGCGCCGAGCGCCATCACCCGGCTCACCGAGATGGGCATCGAGCCGTTCCTCGTCGGTTCGGCGGTCGACTGCGTGCTCGCCCAGCGCCTGGCCCGCCGGCTGTGCTCGAAGTGCAAGGAGCCCTACGAGCCCACGGCCGAGCAGCTCGAGAGCATCGGCTTCGTCCGCCGCGACGGCCAGCCCGAGCCCACGTTCTTCCGCCCCGTCGGCTGCCCCAACTGCGCCAAGACCGGCTACAAGGGCCGTCTGGCGCTGCACGAGGTCATGGGCGTGAGCGACAAGATCGAGCGGCTCACGGTCGACCGGGAGTCCTCCACGGTGATCAACAAGGTGGCGATCGAGGAGGGCATGCGCACGCTGCGCGAGGACGGCCTGCTCAAGGCGTCGCAGGGCATCACCTCGATCGACGAGATCTTCCGCGTCGTCGCCTGAGGCTTTCACCTCTCGTCCGGCTCAAGCGGGAGTCCGCCGCGGCCGATCACCACCAAGCAGGCACATCCGGTGCCGACCGTCCGGAGGAGCGACCGTGGAGTCCACGCCCTACGCGGGTACCGCACCGCTGACGCCGCCGCCCGCGGGCTACCCGGCACCGCCGGTCGCCCCGGTCGACACCGTCGCAGCGCCGGCGTACCCCGTCGCGCCGCCCACCCCTGCGCCCGCCTTCGGGAGTGCTCCCGCCTACCCCGCCGCGCCCGCCGGCTACCCGGCGCCCGTCGCACCCGCGGCGTCCACCGGGTACGTCGAGGCTCCGCTCGACCCGACCGTGTTCGGCGGCGAGGAGCTGGAGAC
Organism: Actinomycetes bacterium; assembly: GCA_029781935.1. Lineage (GTDB taxonomy): Bacteria > Actinomycetota > Actinomycetes > S36-B12 > CAIYMF01 > Longivirga. The sequence goes on from JAKOVT010000122.1 coordinate 6,075, forward strand.
GGCGACGGCCCCCGCCGCGGATGCCGCGTCCGCCGAGCCGCTGAACCTCGTCGGCCGCCAGACCACCGAGCAGACCGTCCGCGAGGACGACTTCAACCTCACCGACGCGCTCATCGCGATGCTCGATCGCGGCGCGTCCGATCTGCACATCACCTCCGGCGCGCGTCCGACGATCCGCGTGAGCGGCTCGCTCGTGCAGCTGGACGAGTACCCGGTCCTCACACCGCCGGTGCTCCAGCGCGTGATCTACGCCATCCTCACCCAGGCCCAGCGCCTGAAGTTCGAGGAGGACCTCGAGCTCGACCTCGCCTACTCGCTGCCCGGCCGGGCCCGGTTCCGCGTCAACATCTACCGCCAGCGCGAGTCGCTCGGTGCGGCGTTCCGCATCATCCCGTTCGAGATCAAGTCCCTCGAGAGCCTCGGGGTGCCGCCGGCCGTCGCGAACTTCGCCGGCCTCCCGCGCGGGTTCGTGCTCGTCACCGGGCCTACGGGCTCCGGGAAGTCGACCACCCTGGCGGCCCTGGTCGACCTGGCCAACCGCACGCGGCACGACCACATCATGACCGTCGAGGACCCCATCGAGTTCCTGCACCGGCACAAGAGCTGCCTGGTGAACCAGCGCGAGGTGGGGGAGGACACCTGGTCGTTCGCCAACGCCCTCAAGCATGTGCTGCGCCAGGATCCCGACATCATCCTCGTCGGCGAGATGCGCGACCTCGAGACGATCTCGGTGGCGCTGACCGCGGCCGAGACCGGTCACCTGGTCTTCGCCACCCTGCACACCCAGGATGCGGCTCAGACGATCGACCGCGTCATCGACGTGTTCCCGCCGCACCAGCAGCAGCAGGTGCGCCAGCAGCTGGCCATGGCCCTGCAGGGTGTGGTCTGCCAGACCCTGTGCAAGACCGCCGACGGCCACGGCCGGGTGGTCGCCACCGAGGTGCTGGTGGTCACGCCGGCCGTCCGCAACCTCATCCGCGAGGGCAAGACCCACCAGATCTACTCGGTGATGCAGGCCGGTGCCCAGCACGGCATGCACACGCTCGACCAGCACCTCGCCGAGCTCGTGCGCACCCGTCGGGTGACCTACGAGCACGGTGTGGAGAAGTGCCATCACATCGAGGACTTCAACCGGCTCGTCGGCCGGGCCTAGAGCGGTAGGAGACACCACGTCATGAGCGCCACTGCGACCTTCCAGTACGCCGTCCGCGACCGCGCAGGCAAGGTCGTCACGGGCAAGATCGAGGCCGAGTCACCAGCGCAGGTGGCGTCCAAGCTGAAGAGCATGGGCTACGCCCCCATCAAGATCGCCCCGGTGGAGAGCGGCGGGCTCAAGAAGGAGATCTCCCTCCCGCGCATCGGCAGCAAGGTCAAGCTCAAGGAGCTGGCCGTCTTCAGCCGGCAGTTCTCGACGATGATCAACTCCGGCCTGTCGATGCTGCGGTCGCTGTCGATCCTCGAGGAGCAGCAGCCGAACAAGGTGTTCGCCGAGGTCATCGGCGAGATCCGCGGCGAGGTCGAGTCCGGCTCGGCGCTGTCGACCTCGATGGCCAAGCACCCCGACGTCTTCGACCCCTTGATGATCAACATGATCAAGGCCGGCGAGGTCGGCGGCTTCCTCGACGGCGTCCTCAACCAGATCGCCGACAACTACGAGAAGGAGGTCCGCCTCCGCGGCAAGGTCAAGTCGGCGATGACCTACCCGGTCGCGGTCCTCATCATGGCGATCCTGCTCTCCACCGGCATGCTCCTGTTCGTCGTCCCGACGTTCGCCGGTCTGTTCGCGAGCCTCGGCGGCAGCCTTCCGGCGCCGACCCAGCTGCTGGTGAACCTGTCGGCCTTCCTCAAGGTCGCGATCGTCCCGCTCATCATCCTGAGCATCGTGTTCTTCTTCGTCTGGACCCGGGTCAAGCACACCGACCGCGTGCGCGACTTCGTCGACCCGCTCAAGCTGAAGGCCCCCGTCTTCGGTCCGCTGTTCCAGAAGATCGCGCTGGCCCGCTTCTGCCGCAACCTCGGCACCATGCTCTCGTCCGGCGTACCGATCCTGCAGTCGCTCGACATCGTGGCCGACACCTCGGGCAACAAGGTGATCACGCACGCCGTGCGCGACATCGAGGAGAGCGTCCGGTCCGGCGAGAGCCTGACCCAGCCGTTGTCGCAGCACGCGGTCTTCCCAGCGATGGTGGTCCAGATGCTGTCCGTCGGCGAGGACACCGGCGCGCTGGACGCCATGCTCAAGAAGATCGCCGACTTCTACGACCAGGAGGTCGAGGCGACGACCGAGCAGATGACGGCGCTCATCGAGCCGCTGATGATCGCGGTGCTCGGTGGCCTCGTGGGGTCGATGATCATCGCCCTCTACCTGCCGATCTTCAAGATCTTCGACCTCATCGGCCAGAACTGACCGCACCGACATCGGACGGCCGGCAGGACCTCGGTCCCGCCGGCCGTCCGCGTTCCCGACGGCGGACCTTCGCGGGCTGAGCCGAACGGGTGAGCGGCATCAGGGCAGCAGCAGCACGCCGTCGAGACCTCCGGTGTCATCTGCGGGACCGCCCCGGCCCCGCACCCGCACCGCTTGGGGGCTATCCCATGTTCTCCCGCATCCGCACCGCCCGCGACGACGAGGGCTTCACCCTGATCGAGCTCCTGGTCGTCATGATCATCATCGGCATCCTCGCCGCGATCGCGATCCCGACGTTCCTCAACCAGCGGAACAACGGCTACCGCACGCAGCTCAAGGAAGACCTCAAGAACACCGCGACGGCGATCGAGTCGGCCGCCGTCGACAACAACGGCGACTACAGCTCCGCCGGCGTCGGCATGACCAACGCCTACGCCGCCCCGCCGGCCGCCTTCGGGCTCACCGTGTCGGGCAACGACACCATCGAGGTCAAGTTCGTGTCGGCGACCGACTACTGCGTCAAGGGCGTCAACTCCAGCCTCGGTGCCGCCGAGACCTGGTACTACAGCAAGTCCTCCGGCATCCCCAGCGCGACAGCACCAGCAGGCTGCTGATCCCGCTCCCACGGCGGGGAGGATCCTTCGGGATCCTCCCCGCCGTCGCGCGCGGGGACCGCCCCGACGGCGTAGCGAGCCGCGGCCCCGCGCTGCCGATGAACCTGAGGTCATAGGGCTCGCCCGGCGTCGTCGTGCGCCGTGCAGCCGCACCCGTCCGCGGGTTGGTCATCCAGCAAGGAGTTGTCATGAGTGCTGCGCACCGAGCGCTGGGGGAGCGCGAGAACGACGACGGGGGCTTCACCCTCATCGAGCTGCTCGTGGTCATGATCGTCATCGGAATCCTGGCGGCCATCGCCATCCCGACCTACCTGAGCCAGCGGCAGGGGGCCTACCGCACCCAGCTG
>JAKOVT010000135.1 GCA_029781935.1 Actinomycetes bacterium
AGCATCCGCACGATGGCGCGCTGGGTGTTGCCGCGCACGATGGAGTCGTCGACGACGACGAGCCGCTTGCCGCCGACGATCTCGCGCAGCGGGTTGAGCTTGAGCCGGATGCCGAGCTGGCGGATGGTCTGGGACGGCTGGATGAACGTGCGGCCGACGTAGGCGTTCTTCACCAGGCCCTGGGCGAACGGGATCCCCGACTCCTGCGCGTAGCCGACCGCGGCGGGCGTGCCGCTCTCGGGCACCGGGATCACGAGGTCGGCGTCGACCGCGTGCTCGCGCGCGAGCTGGCGACCGACCTCGACGCGCACCGCGTGGATGCTGTGGCCGCTGATGGTCGTGTCGGGGCGGGCGAGGTAGACGAACTCGAACAGGCAGCCCTTGGGATCGGCCTCGGCGAAGCGCTGGGTGCGCAGGCCGTGCTCGTCGATGGCGACCAGCTCGCCCGGCTCGATCTCGCGCACGAAGCTGGCACCGACGATGTCGAGCGCCGCCGTCTCGCTGGCCACGACCCAGCCGCGCTCGAGGCGGCCGAGCACGAGCGGACGGATGCCCTGCGGGTCGCGCGCGGCGTACAGCGTGGTGTCGTCCATGAAGACGAGGGAGTAGGCGCCCTTGAGCAGCGGCAGCTCCTCCATCGCCGCGGCCTCGAGGGAGAGGTCGGGGTGCGAGGCGAGCAGGGCCGTGAGCAGGTCGGTGTCGCTCGAGGCGATCAGGCTCGTGCCCAGGGGCAGCTCGCCGTTGGCCTCGGCCCGCTCGCGCACCCGGCGCAGGAGCTCGTGGGTGTGGGTGAGGTTGCCGTTGTGCCCCAGCGCGAGGTGGCCGGTGGCCGTGGCGCGGAAGGTCGGCTGGGCGTTCTCCCACACGCTCGACCCGGTGGTCGAGTAGCGCGCGTGCCCGATCGCGATGTGGCCGTGGAGGCTCTCCAGCGAGGCCTCGGTGAAGACCTGCGAGACCAGGCCCATGTCCTTGTAGACGACGGTGTGCGCACCATCGCTCACCGCGATACCGGCCGACTCCTGCCCGCGGTGCTGCAGCGCGTAGAGGCCGAAGTAGGTGAGCTTCGCGACCTCCTCGCCCGGGGCCCAGACCCCGAAGACGCCGCACGCGTCCTGGGGGCCCTTCTCACCGGGGAGCAGGTCGTGGCTGAGCAGGCCATCACCGCGGGGCACGGGAGGAGTCTAGTTGCTGCGCGAGGGTGCCACGGCCCGCGCCGTACCGCGGATCGCCGACCGTCCCGGACCCGATCCGGTGGTCACGGGGCGGGTGGGGCCAGCGGGGCGGTGCCCAGCTCGGGGGCCTCGAGCGCCGCGCTCACGGCGGCCACGACCGACGGCCACGAGGACGAGAGCGGGTCGATCAGGTCGAGGTGGCCGGCGTCGGGGAGGACCGTCAGCCGGGCGGTCGGGTGCGCCTCGACGTAGGCCTCGGACTGCCGAGCGGGCACGACGTCGTCGAGGCCGCCGTGCACGAGGGTCACCGGCTGCATGGCCGAGACCATCCGGACGGGATCGAGGTCCAGGCGCGACGACGCGGCGTCGCCGAGGAAGTCGCGGACCGCTCCCGAGCCGAGCAGCTCGCGGTCGGCCGCGGCGAGGTCGGCCACCGGCGCGAGCGCCACCGTCGCCGCGAGGCCCGACGCGGGCGCCACCGACGCCGCCCAGAGCGCGAGGTGCCCGCCGGCCGAGTGGCCCACCACGACGACGCGGCCGTCGTGCCGGCCACGCAGCTCCACCGGCACCACGCGCAGCGCCACCCGTACGTCGTTGAGTGCGGCATCCGGATCGGCCGGGATCCGTCGGTACTCGATGGCCGCGGCCGTCCAGCCCTCGGCCGCCAGCGCGTGCGCCATCGCTCGCAGGTGGCGGCGGTCGTACGCCGGCCGCCAGAAGCCCCCGTGCACCAGCAGCACGAGCGGTCGGTCGTCGCCCCCGAGCTGCACCTCGGCGACGTCGTCGGGACCGGGCCCCCACGACACGACGACATCGGGCTCGGGCGCCGGACGGGTCAGGACATCCTCGATCACCCCGCCATCCTGTCCGACCCACCACCGCGCGCGTACCCCGAAAACCCCCCAACCACCCCCGAACGCACCCTGACCCGACCGAGAGCACCCCGGCGCCCGCCCGACAACCGCCCCCGCCCCCTACGGTGCCCAGACGCCGACCACCGACCCCGACGAGCGCAGCGAGGAGCACCGGGGCGCGACGCGGCCCGAAGGGTCGCCGAGCGCCCCAGTCCGCGAGCAGACGAGCGGAGCAAGCTCACCGGAGAGCCACCGAGCGCGAAGCGCGAGGTCAGCGAGGAGCAGCCCGGCACAGGCTGTACCCCGACCCCCGACGAGCGCAGCGAGGAGGTACCGGTCGACGAGGGGGCCCGCAGGGTCCCCGAGGAGATCGGTCAGGGAGGGGTCCGGCGACGCGAGGAGCGCAGCGACGAGCTTGGAGCCGGGGTATTACGGCTCCGCACCCACCTGGTGCATGCGGCTGCCGCCGCTCTCGCTCATCCGCAGCGCGAGGTAGACCGGGAGGATGAACGCGACCAGCAGCGCGGCCGCGACGGCGTTGATGATCGGGCCCTGGTTGGGGCGGAAGAGGTTGTTGAAGATCCACTGCGGCAGCGTCTCGATGCCGGGGCCGCTCGTGAACGTGGTGACCACGATCTCGTCGAACGACAGCGCGAACGCGAGCAGTGCGCCGGCTACGAGCGCCGAGCGGACCGCGGGGAACGTGACGTCGCGGAAGGTCTGCCACGGGCCGGCACCGAGGTCCATCGCGGCCTCCTCGAGCGAGGATCCGGTACGCCGCAGCCGCGCGAGGATGTTGTTGAAGACC
>JAKOVT010000136.1 GCA_029781935.1 Actinomycetes bacterium
CGCTACGAAGGCCGGCGACGAGACCGTGGTCGAGGCGCTCATCGCCGGGCGAGGCGACAGCCTGCCCGTGAGCGCGATGAGCATCGACGGCACGTTCCCCACGGGCACCGCTGCCCTCGAGAAGCGGGCGCTCGCCGACGAGATCCCGATCTGGGACCCGTCGATCTGCATCGACTGCGGCAAGTGCACGATCGTGTGCCCGCACGCCGCGATCCGGATGAAGGCGTTCACCCCCGACGCGCTCGAGGGCGCACCGGAGGGCTTCAAGTCCAAGGCGTACGCGACGCGCGACCTGCCTGCGGGGACCCTGCTCACCGTCCAGGTCGCGCCCGACGACTGCACCGGGTGCGGGATCTGCGTCGCGGTGTGCCCCGTGCGCGACAAGGCCGACCCGACCCACAAGGCGATCGACCTCGAGCCGGCGCTCGCTCACCGCGACGCCGAACGGCCCAGCTTCGAGTTCTTCCTCGGCATCCCCGAGGTCGATCGCACCTCGGTGCGCACCGACACAGTCAAGGGCTCGCAGCTGCTCACGCCGCTCTTCGAGTTCTCCGGGGCGTGCGCCGGTTGCGGCGAGACGCCCTACCTCAAGCTGCTCACCCAGCTGATGGGCGACCGCATGGTCGTCGCCAACGCCACGGGCTGCTCGTCGATCTACGGCGGCAACCTCCCGACGACGCCGTGGGCCAAGGATGGCGACGGTCGCGGCCCGGCCTGGGCCAACTCGCTGTTCGAGGACAACGCCGAGTTCGGGCTCGGCATCCGGCTCGGCGTCGAGCGGCAGGCCTCCGACGCCCACCGCCTCCTCGGCGAGCTCGCGGCGCAGCTCCCGGCCGAGCTGGTCGCGTCGCTGCAGGCCGAGGCGCCCGGGATCACCGACGAGGCGGGGATGCAGAAGCGCCGCGCCGACGTCGCCGCGCTGCGCGAGGTGCTGGCCACGGTCGATGCACCGATCGCCTCGGCGCTCGACTCGCTCGCCGATGCCCTGGTGCCGACCGCGGTGTGGATCATCGGCGGCGACGGCTGGGCCTACGACATCGATTTCGGTGGCCTCGACCACGTGCTCGCGAGCGGGCGCAACGTGAACATCCTGGTGCTCGACACCGAGGTCTACTCCAACACCGGCGGCCAGGCGTCGAAGTCGACACCGCGCGGCGCCTCGGCGAAGTTCGCCAGCCACGGCAAGGCCACCAAGAAGAAGGACCTTGGGCTGCTCGCCCAGGCGTACGGCGACGTCTACGTCGCGCAGATCGCGCTGGGCGCCAACGAGACCCAGACCGTCCGTGCCCTGCTCGAAGCCGCGGCGTGGCCCGGGCCGTCGCTGGTCCTGGCCTACTCCACGTGCATCGCGCACGGCATCGAGATGTCGACGTCGATGGCCCACCAGAAGGCTGCTGTCACCAGCGGCTACTGGCCGCTGTACCGGTTCCACCCCAGCCCCGAGGAGGGCGCCCACCCGTTCAGCCTCGACAGCAAGAAGCCGACGACCTCGCTCGTCGACTTCACCAGCGAGGAGACCCGCTACACCGCGCTCGACCGCGAGGACCACGAGCGCGCCGAGCACCTCCTCGAGCTGGCGCAGGCCGACATCGACGAGCGCTGGCACTACTACGAGCAGCTCGCCGGCATCGAGCGCTCGCTGTCCGCGGAGCCG
>JAKOVT010000143.1 GCA_029781935.1 Actinomycetes bacterium
AGCTACCTCGCGGCGCGGCCGGGGCCGGTCGGGGCGGCGACGATCGCGCGCGACACCGGTCTGCCGCGCTCGACCACCTACCACCTGCTCGCCGAGCTCGTCGCGGCCGACTACGCCGTGCACCTGCCGGAGGAGCGGGCGTACGGCCTCGGGGTGGCGGCGTTCGAGGTCGGCTCGGCCTACCTGCGTCACGACCCGCTCGAGCGGCTCGCGCGGCCGGTGCTCGGCCGCCTCGTCGAGCAGACCCGGCAGACCGCCCAGCTCGGGATCCTGCAGGGCAACGAGACCGTGTACCTGCTCAAGGAGCAGCCGCGCTCGCCGCTGACGCTCGTGACAGACGTCGGCGTACGGCTCCCCGCGCATCTCACCGCGAGCGGCCGCGCCCTGCTCGCGCACCTGCCCGCCGCCCAGGTGCGCGCGCTCTTCCCGCGCGCCGACTCCTTCGCCACCCGCACCGGCACCGGGCCGACCAGCCTGCGCAGCCTGCGCGAGACCATCCGCACCGAGAAGGCGAGAGGGTACGCCGAGGAGGACGGCCAGGTCACGGCCGGCTACGCGTCGGTCGCCGCCGCCGTGTTCGACCACGGCGGACGCCCGATCGCCGCGGTGGCGCTCACGTTCGCCGACGACGTCGACCCACGACATCGCGCGCGCCTCGGGGCAGCGGCGGTCGCGGCCGCCGACGTCGTCACTGCGCGCATCTCCGGGCGCCGACCCGCCTGAGCGGGGCCGGACGCCTACGACGCCTGGGGGTCGGGGCCGTACTGGTTCGGCCCCTGCGTGCCGCGGGAGATGCAGAAGACGAACAGCAGGATCTCGCCCACGCAGCAGATCCACGACAGCACCCACCACCAGCCGCTGCGTCCGGTGTCGTGCAGCCGACGGAACAGCACCGCGAGGCTCGGCAGCGCCAGGAAGGCGAACGCCACCGTGTAGAGCCACCCGACCCCGACCGCCGAGTCCTTCGGCGTGTAGTGCCAGCCGAGCAGGTTGTCGGCGCCGAAGGCGACCCCGAGGACGACGACGTAGAAGACCTGCCACCACCAGAACTCGCTGCGGCGGGCGCGGCCCGAGAAGACCACGTACTTCTGGAAGCAGGTGCTGACCGCGGTTCCGAAACCCATGTCCGACCTCTCGCGTCTCGGCGTCGACGCACACCCTGGCGGTCGCGCTGGGAGCGTGCAAGCACCGGCCCGGCGCGGCGGGGGGCGATCACGCGGGGTCCGGTGCTGCTCCGAACGGGTGAGCGGCGTGCGCCTGCCGCGAGCCCCCCGGTCCGGTTGCCGGCGGGCGTCCGGCACCGCGTCGGCGCGCTGCCGTCACCCAGGGCTTCCGAACGACCACGGACCGTCCTCCACCGGGCTCGATCGTTGCCCGAGACGTGCTCGCGACCCGGCGGCATGATGGGACCTCACGGGGTGAGGGAGGAGGTGGCACCGTGGACACCACGGCACAGGCAGAGCTCGTCGACGCCATGCGCACCAGCCTGTACCGGCTGACCGGCCGCGACCTCGCGTACGGGCTCGATCTCTCGGAGGGTCTCGAGAGCGCCGTACGACGCGCCCCCTTCGTGCTCGTGGCGCACGACCGCTCCCCCGACCCCGTGTTCGTCTACGGCAACGACACCGCGCTCGCCCTCTTCGAGATGGACTGGCACACGTTCACCTCCCTGCCGTCGCGCCTGTCGGCCGAGCCCGACGAGCAGCTCGAACGCGAGCGCCTGCTGCAGGGTGTCGCGGAGCGCGGCTACATCGGCGACTACCGCGGCGTGCGCGTCTCGGCCACCGGACGCCGCTTCATCATCGAGGACGCCGTCGTGTGGGACGTGGTCGACGACCACGGCGTGGTCCGCGGCCAGGCGGCCCTGTTCGAGCGCTGGACCCGGCTCGACACGCCGCTGCCCGCGGTCGACCAGGTCCCCGACCCCGCCCATCACACCGACGACTGGGCGGGCCGCCACGACCTCGGGTGGGGGGACACGCCCGCCGAGCCCGCCGGTGGTGACGCCGTCGCGGCGACCGTCGCGGCGGCCGGTGCCCTCCCCCACCACCACCTGCACCCTGGCCACGAGCCGGCGGCCGCCTTCGGCCCCGAGGCCGCGACGCACTGGACCGCGGCCTACGACGCGGTCGAGCCCGCAGCGGGCGAGCACCATCACGAGTCGCAGCACGCGCACGCCACGAACGAGCAGCCGGCGTACTCGGACGACCCCGCGTTCGCGGAGACGTACGCGCAGTACGCCGAGCAGCGGCCGGCGCACGAGGCGGCGCACAGCGTCGTCGCGCTCGACGACCCGCTCGTGGCCGACGGTCTGCGCGTGGTGGAGGACCGCGTCGCAATCGTCGACGACCCGGTCACCGGTGCGCTCTCGCGCGAGCGCGTCCGCACCTTCCTCACCCTCGGCGGCACCGCCGACCTCGCGGTCGGCTACGACGTCGACGCTCCGCCGGAGGTCCGGCCCCTGACGCGCGACGAGCTCGACGTCGTCCTCGGCTGGGCGGTCCAGGCGGGGTGGAACCCCGGCCGCTACGACGCCGACGCCCTCTGGGCGGCCGACCCCGACGCGCTGTGGGGCGTGGAGGTCGACGGCGTCCTCGTCGGCAGCGGCGCCACCGTCCGGCGCGGCTCGCGCGCGGGCGGCGTGGGCCTGCTTCTCGTCGACCCCGCGCACCGGGGCAAGGGCATCGGATCGCTGACGTTCCCGTTCCTCGTCGACGGCGCCCTGAGCCGGCTCGAGCCGGGTGCCGGGCTCTCGCTCGAATGCCCCGAGGCCTACCAGGACTTCTGCGAGCGCTTCGGGTTCGTGCCGGTACGCCGCATCGCGCGGAGCACCGCGGTCGCGACCGCCGCGCGCCGCGGCCCCTACGCCGGTCAGCTCCGGTCGCTCGCGCAGCTGCCCTTCGAGAAGGTCGTCGACTACGACGCGAAGTTCTCCGGCGGCGAGCGGCCCGACGTCCTGCGGGCCTGGATGACGCCGCGGGAGGGCCTCGGGCTCGCGGCGTACGAGGCGGGCCGGATCCTCGGCATGGCGATCCTGCGGCCGGCGGTCGACGGCCATCGCATCGGGCCGTTCTACGCGGAGTCCAGCGATGTGGCCGAGGAGCTGTTCGCCGCGCTCGCCAACACCGTCGTCGGCCAGCAGCTCACCCTCGACGTCCCGCTCGAGGACACCGACATCGTCGCCTTCGCCTCGGCCCGCGGCTTCGGCGTGGTGTCCGAGGTGGTCCACATGGAGCTCGGCGACGTCCGGCCCGGGCCGCGCGACCAGGTCTACGGCGAGGGCTTCCTGCAGTACGGCTGACCGTCAGCCTCCGCTGTCGCGGCGGTACGGCACGGTGAGCGGTCGCGACAGGCCGTCGAGCACCGTCGCGTGGTCGGTGCTCGCGAAGAGCTGGGCCAGCCGCGCCACCACGCCGGTCCAGCCGGTCTGGTGCGAGGCGCCCACCCCCCGGCCGTCGTCGCCGCTGAAGTACTCGTAGAACAGCACGTTGTCGCGCCACGACGGATCGGTCTGGAACAGCTCGACGTCGCCGTACACAGGCCGCCGCCCGTCGGCGTCGCGCGTGAAGGTCGAGAACAGCCGACCGCTGATCTCCTCGGCGACCTCGTAGAGCGTGCGCTGGTTGCCCGAGCCGGTCGGGCACTCCACGGTGAAGTCGTCGCCGTAGTACAGGTAGAACTGCAGCAGCGCGCGCACCAGCAGGATGTTGACGGGCATCCAGACCGGACCACGCCAGTTGGAGTTGCCGCCGAACAGCCCGCTGTCGGACTCGGCCGGCTGGTAGGACACCGTGAAGCTCTGGCCCTCGACGACGAACGTGTACGGATTCTCCTGGTGCCACTTCGAGATCGCGCGGATGCCGTGCGGACCGAGGAAGCGGTCCTCGTCGAGCATGTGCCCGAGGATGAGCCGCAGCTTCCTCTCGTCGACCACCGACAGCAGCCGTCGGCCGGCGTGCCCGGGCTTGCGCGGGTCGTGCATGCCGTTGAGCAGGTCCTCGTTGCGGTCGAAGTAGGAGCGGAGCTGCTCGCCCACGGCGGGGAACCGGTGGAGCACCGCCTCTGGGACGACCGACGTGGCCGCGAGGGGCAGGAGGCCGACCATGGAGTGCACCTTGATGCGCTGCCCGGATCCGTCGGGCATGCGCAGCACGTCGTAGAAGAAGCCGTCCTCCTCGTCCCACATCTCGTCGGGGTGCTCGCCGAGCGGGTCCATGGCCATGGCGATCTGGAACCAGTGCCGCACGAACTTCTCGATGAACCCCTGGTACGCCGGGTCGTGCTCCGACAGCGCGACCGCGAGCTCGAGCATGTTCTGGCTGAAGAAGGCCATCCACGCGGTGCCGTCGGACTGCTCGAGCGTGCCGCCGCCGGGGATCCCCTTGCTGCGGTCGAAGACGCCGATGTTGTCCAGGCCCAGGAAGCCGCCCTGGAACACGTTGCGCCCGCTGGGATCCTTGCGGTTCACCCACCACGTGAAGTTCAGCAGCAGCTTGCCGAACGCCTCCGCGAGGAAGTCGAAGTCCGCCGGGCGCACCGTCGTGCCGCCGCTGCCGGCCATCTGACGCTCGAGCCCGTAGACGAGGGTCATCGCCCAGGCGTGGACGGGCGGGTTGACGTCGCTGAAGTTCCACTCGTAGGCCGGGATCTGGCCGGTCGGGTGGAGGTACTGCGCCGACAGCATCAGGTCGAGCTGGCTCTTGGCGAAGTCGGGGTCGACCATCGCGAGCGCGACGGTGTGGAAGGCCAGGTCCCACGCGGCGTACCAGGGGTACTCCCACTTGTCGGGCATGGAGATGATGTCGTCGTTGAGCATGTGGAACCACTCGGCGTTGCGCACGTCGCGACGCACCGGCGCGCGCAGCGGGTGGGCGGAGTGCTCGCGCAGCCAGAGGTCGAGGTCGAAGTAGTAGTGCTGCTTGGACCACAGCATCCCTGCGAGCGCCTGGCGCAGCACGGACGCCTGATCGGCGTCGAGCGCTGGCGGCGTGATCGACGTGTAGAACTCGTCGGCCTCCCGGTGCCGCGTGGCCAGGATCTCGCGCGCACCGGAGAGGCGGTCCTGGCCCGAGGGCGGAGCCTGGTCGAGGCGCAGCAGCCAGGTGACCTCGCCGCCTGCGGGCAGGTCGGCGGTCAGGTGCACGGCGACCTTCGTGCCGCTCGCGCCGTTCACCGCGCCGGCCTCGCCCTGCACGACGGCACGGTCGATGCCGTCCTTGACGTAGGGCGACGTGCTCGGGCTGCCGAAGACGCGCTCGGAGTTCGTCTCGTTCTCGGTGAACAGCAGCTCGGCGCCGGCCGGTGCGTGGAGCCAGTAGTCGCCGACCACCGGGTGGTGGACGCGCACCGCGGGGCGGTCGCCGTGGACCGCCTCGAGCACGGGCTTCTTCGCGTGCGGCGGGAAGGTCCAGGTGTTGCGGAACCACAGCTGCGGCAGCACGTGGACCGGCGCCGCCGCGTCGCCGTGGTTGCGGACCGTCACGCTCATGAGCAGGTCGTCGGTGCCGGCCTTCGCGTAGTCGACCTCGACGTCGAACCAGTTCCCGTCGTCGAAGACTCCGGTGTCGACCAGCTCGTACTCCGGCTCGTCGTACCCACGGCGCGCGTTCTCGCGGACGAGGTCGTCGTAGGGGTAGGCGGCATGCGGGTACTTGTAGCGCCACCGCATCCACGAGTGGGTCGGGGTGCTGTCGACGTAGAAGTAGTACTCCTTCACGTCCTCGCCGTGGTTGCCCTCGGCGTTCGTGAGACCGAACAGGCGCTCCTTGAGGATGGGGTCGCGACCGTTCCACAGCGCGAGCCCGAGGCAGACGAGGCCGTGGTCGTCGCAGACGCCGGCCATGCCGTCCTCGCCCCAGCGGTAGGCGCGCGAGCGGGCCTGGTCGTGGCTGAAGTACGACCAGGCGTCGCCGTCGTCGCTGTAGTCCTCGCGGACGGTCCCCCACTGCCGCTCGCTGAGGTAGGGCCCCCAGCGCTTCCACGGCACGCCGTCGCGTGCCTCGGCGAGCCGGCGTTCCTCAGCGGTGGGGGTCATGCCCCAACCCTAGGGACGACTCCCGCTCCGGATGGCCCGGAAGCCTGTCGTCCAGGAATCCGGTACTGGGTCAGCCGTGCGAGCGCAGGATCATCCGCATCATCTTCACGCTGACGGCGCCGAAGCGGTACGCCTGCAGCGGCAGGTTCGTGCGCTTGCGGACCGTGCCGCGCGTGGGCATCGGTGCCTGGTAGGCCTCGGGCTGGATCACGACCGAGGGGGTCGTGGGCTCGGAAGGGGTGGTGGTCATGGCTCCTCGTTCGGGCTGGTGGGGTCGGCGGCGCGTGCCGGTCACTCCGGGATGATCTGCCAGCCCGGCTTGCCCTTGGCCTTGTAGATGAACATGTGGTGCAGCAGGTGCTTCATCCAGTGACCGGCGAGACCGATCTCGCCGGTCGTCTCGGAGAGGCTGCGTCCGTATCCGGGGAACTTGTCGTAGTCGGGCACGACCGGATACATCGTCATCGACGCCGCGGTGCCCTTCGTGAAGCCCGCGCCTGCGGACGCCACGCACGCCGCGCCCATCTCCGCCATCGAGGCGTGGTGGGTCGGCACGGTCGTCTTGCCCTTGACCATGTCGGCGATGCTCTGCGCGACGGCGCGGCCCATCAGGCCCGAGGGCATGCCGGTGCGCGGCGGCGCCGGCGCGATGACCGTCCCGTTGGGATTGGTCCGCGGACGCGAGATCTGGTGCGGCGGGGCGAAGGCGATGCCGATGGCGAACACGTTGGCGTACCTCGGGCTGACGTACGTGCTCGGCCAGTCCGACGCCTTCCACTCCTCGTACGGCTTGGGCGTGTAGTCGGCGTCGACCTTGAGGAAGCCGCTCGGGGCGAACACGTCTCCGGTGATCTCCGCGCCGTCCTTGTCGAAGGCCTGCAGGTCCTGGCCGCGGAACGGCGGGAGCAGCATGGCGAAGTCGAAGTCGAGCACGCCCTCCTCGCCGGTGATGGTCTCGTAGTAGAGCTTGCCCTCCTCGATCTTCTGGGCGTGCGCAGCGAGGACGGACTTGACGCCGCGCTCCTTGAACAGCGACTCGGTCCACAGCTTGCTCGTCGTGACGAAGCCCTGCTGCTTGAAGGTCAGGCCGCCGACGCCGAAGTCGCCGAGCTCGTGCTCGTTGGTGAAGTAGACGACGTCGGCCATGTCGCGCACGCCGCGCTGCCGGAGCTCGTGCTCGACGTTGAAGGTGTACTCGAACGCCGCGCCCTCGCACGTGCAGGTGCCGTGCCCGACGCCGATGACCAGCGTCTGGCGCTGGCCCTGCTGCATCTTCTGGATGCACTCCTCGAGCTTCTCCGCCGCCTCGGTCGCGTGCCCGTACGTGCAGACCGACACCGTGTGACCGTCCGGGCCGAGTCCCGGCGTCGCGCCGAAGTTGAGCTTGGGACCGGTGGCGTTGATGACGTAGTCGTACTCGAGGTTCTCCTCCTGGCCCGACCGCTCGGGCTGGGTCCAGACGATGTCGACGCTGCCGCGCGTCGCACCGTCCTTGCCCTCGGGGTGCAGCGCGACCGCCTTGGCCTGCTTGAAGACGATGCCCTTCTTGTCGTAGACGGGCTTGAGCGGGAACGTGACCTGATCGGCCTTCATCCGGCCGACCCCGACCCAGATGTTGGAGGGGATCCAGTTCCACTGGGAGTTCGGCGAGACCACCACGACCTCGTGCGGCTCGCCGAGCATCCGGCGCAGGTGCAGGGCGGCGGTGTGGCCTGAGATACCGGCACCGAGGACGACGACGCGAGCCATGGGTTCTCCTGTGAGACGACGCTGTTCCACCGAGCAGGTTATACCCCGGGGGGTATACTTAGGGAAGGCTCACCGGAGCCTCGGGTCGCGTGAAGCGGGTCACGCCTACGATGTGCAGCATGCCCACCCTCGCCGAGCTCGCCGCGCAGTCGCCGTACGTCGTCCTCGACGGCGCGATGGGCACGATGCTGCAGCAGGCCGGGCTCGACGACGGTGCCGCGTCGGAGTCCTGGAACGTCGACCGCCCCGACGACGTCGCCGCGATCCACCGCGCCTACCTCGACGCCGGCGCGAAGGTCGTCACCACGAACACCTTCGGCGGGACGCGCCCCCGGCTCGAGCTGCAGGGCCTCGGCGACCGCGTGCACGAGCTCAACCGCGAGGGCGCGCGCATCGCGCGCGAGACCGCCCGGCCCTACGGCGCGCTGGTCGCGGGCGACGTCGGTCCCACCGGCGAGCTGCTCGAGCCGCTCGGCACGCTGACGCCCGACGACGCGCAGGCCGTCTTCGAGGAGCAGGTGCGCGGGCTGGTCGACGGCGGCATCGACCTGGTCATCATCGAGACGATGAGCGACCTCGCCGAGGTGGAGGCCGCGGTGCGAGCGGTCCAGGCGGTGGCTGCCGACCTCCCCATCGTCGTCACTCTCAGCTTCGACACCCACCTGCGCACGATGATGGGCGTCACCCCCGCCGACGCCGTCCGCACGCTGGCCGCCCTCGGCGTCACCGCGGTCGGCGCGAACTGCGGCCGCGGCCCGGAGGAGATGGAGGCGGTGATGGAGCAGATGGCCGCCGCCCGGCCGGAGGGGATGCTCCTCGTCGCGCAGTCGAACGCCGGGCTCCCCCAGCTCGTCGGAGACCGCTTCGAGTACGACGCGGCGCCTGAGCGGATGGCCGAGCATGCCGCCACGCTGCGTGCGCTCGGCGTCGACCTCATCGGTGCCTGCTGCGGCTCCACCCCCGAGCACCTGCACGCGATGGTCGCCGTTCTCGACGCCCAGCCCGAGTAGCGCTCCGCTCCCGAGGAGCACGAGGTCCACGGGTTCGGTCGGCGGACGCTCCGCGTCGGCGCGGGGCTAGAAGGCTCCGGCGCCGACCTCGGCGGACATGGGGCTCACGTCGATGACACCCGCGACGACGAGGTCGCACGCGGCGTCGAGGTCGACGGGTCGTGAGAACAGGAAGCCCTGCGCGAGGTCGCAGTGCAGGTCGCGCAGCGAGCGTGCGCTGCTCCAGTCCTCGACGCCCTCGGTCACGACCGTGAGCTGCATCGCCCGGGCCATCGAGACGACGCCCTCGACGAGCGCGTGCGACCGGGGGTCGTGCAGCTCGGACACGAAGAGCTTGTCGATCTTGAGGATGTCGACCGGGAGCCGGTGCAGGTAGCCCACCGACGAGTAGCCGACGCCGAAGTCGTCGATCGCGAGGCGCACGCCCGCCGCCTTGAGGCCCTCGATCGCCGCCACGGTCAGCGGGTCGTTGCTGAGCATGACCCCCTCGGTCAGCTCGAGGATCAGCCGTACGTCGGCGTGCTGCTCCTGCAGGGTGCGCACCTCGTCGGCCAGCGTCTGGTCGGACACCTGGAGCGCCGAGAGGTTCACGCCGAGGGAGACGGGTCGGCCCCCGGCAGCGGCCAGCTCGCGACCGCCGGCGTGCGCCTTGGCCAGGATCTGCCGACCGAGCTGACGGATCAGGCCGATGCGCTCGGCGGCAGCGATGAACACGTCCGGCCGCACCTGGCCCAGCACGGGGTCGCGCCAGCGCGCGAGCGCCTCGAAGCCGTCGACCGCACCGGTGACGAGGTCGACGACGGGCTGGAACTGCACGGTGATGAGGTCGTCGCGGACGGCGTCGCGCAGGGCGGCCTCGAGCTCGAGCCGGTCGAGCTCGGCGGCGCGCATGGCCGGGTGGAAGACCTCGACGCGGCCCTTGCCCGCCGCCTTCGCGGCGTACATCGCGGTGTCGGCGCTGTTGATGAGGAGCTCGGCGGTCTCCTGCGGGTCCTCGTTGAACGCGACACCGATGCTCACGCGCACCCGCACCTGACCATCGATGGTGTCGAACGGGTCGCCCAGGACGTCGAGCAGCCGACCAGCGATCGCGTGGGCCTGGGCCTCGTCGCTGATGTCGTCGAGCAGGATGCCGAACTCGTCACCGCCGAGCCGTGCCGCGGTGTCCTGCTCGCGGATCGCACCCATGATGCGCTGGGCGGCGAGGCCGAGCAGCTGGTCGCCGACGCGGTGCCCGAGGAGGTCGTTGACCTCCTTGAACCCGTCGAGGTCGCAGTAGAGGACGGCGACCAGACCGCGTGGGCCGCGCCGCTCGAGCGCCTGTCCCAGCCGATCGGTGAACACGGCCCTGTTGTGCAACCCGGTGAGCGCGTCGTGGCGCGCGAGGTAGGTCATCTCGTCGCTGAGCCGGCGTCGGTTGTACGCCGAGACGCCCACGGCGGTCAGCGCCTCGAGCGCCGCACGGTCGCGCTCGTCGAACACGCGGCCCGACACCTGGTGCTGCACCACGAGGTGGCGCACCGGGCGGCCCTCCACCTCGATGGCCGTACCGATCTCGTGCGGTGCCGGCGGCTCGTCGCGGAGGACGGCGGTCGTGTGCCGCAGCGTGCGCTGCGCCTGGTGCACGAGCGAGGCCTCGATCTGGTCGTCGTCGGTCCAGTCCGGTGCGTGGGTCGCGGCCTCGAGCAGACCGGTGAGCCGCAGCTGCGCCAGGCGCGTCTCGCTGATGGACCTGACGGCCACCAGGATGGTGCCGACCGGGACGAGCAGCAGCAGGATCGTCCAGGGAGTCGGGCCGTTCCAGAGGACCGCAGCGAGGAACCCGAGGGTGTCGACGCTCACGAACGACGCGAGGCCGAGCGCCATCGCACCCCAGTTGAGCAGGTCGCTGACGGGGCACCCGTCCTCGAGGGCGAGCGAGCCGGCCGTGACCATCAGGTCGACGGTGAAGAAGACCGCGCACGCGATCATCACGGCAGCGAGCGACTGCGCGGTGAGCGCGTCGGAGTCGCGCGGCGCGAGCGACATGTAGACCAGCACCAGCAGGCCGCCGCAGAGGATGGTGAGCCCGACGTTGAAGATGCGCGAGCGCCACGCCTTGCGCTGCACGCTGTTGGCGATCGTTGTGGCGATCGCCCAGACCGCGAACGCCTCGAGGGGCGATCCGGTGAGCAGGAGGAAGACGAGGGCGCAGGTCTCGAAGCCGATGACGATGTCGCCCGACTCGTGCGGGATCGTCAGCGGGTAGCGCGCCATGAGCACGACGAGCGCGATCGCGGCCCCGTCGATGGCGAGCTGGTAGGGCCGCGTCGTCCCGTCCTGGACCAGCCTGTGGACCCACCAGGCGACGAACGGGACCGCCACCAGCAGCCCGACGGCGAAGATCGCGACATCGGAGGCCACGGCGAGGGTCGCGCGCGACACGCGTGGTGCGGACAACGTCGACCCTCCTCCGGGCACCGTGGGGCACACCCCTTCTGACCAGGAGTTTCGGCGTCAGAGCAGGGGTCCTTGAGCCGGCTGCCGACCTGGCGGCAGCGGTAGGTCGGGGGCACCCGCGCAGGAGCGCACCCACGCGCCCGCTACCCGGGGAGCCCCGGCCGGAACCTGGGGCCCAGAGGTGTCGGACCGGTGCGGACAGGCGCACCGGTCACAGCGGGTCCGGCGCGGGCACGCAGGCGGCTCCCAGGATCGAGGCGCACCGTGGACCGTGTCGGCCGAGCGGCCGCGGAAGGGAGCCTCCCATGCGCAGCCTGGTCCTGCGGGCCGGCACCGTCGCGGGGGTGGTCGCCGTGCTGGCCCTGCCCACGACCGCCGCCCGGGCCGCCACGACCGCCCCCTCCCTCTCGACGGCGTCGACCGCCGGCACGGGTCGGATCGTCAGCGGTGAGGCGCTCGCGCTGGCCGTCGTCGCCCCTGCCGCCGCTGCGGTGGCCGGTCCGACCGTGCAGCGCCGCCCGCTCGGCACCGGCGTCGCAGC
Source organism: Actinomycetes bacterium (assembly GCA_029781935.1). GTDB lineage: Bacteria > Actinomycetota > Actinomycetes > S36-B12 > CAIYMF01 > Longivirga. The sequence goes on from JAKOVT010000143.1 coordinate 11,774, forward strand.
CACCGGGTACGCCGCGACCGAGGCGACGACATGACGGCCCTCCTCGTCGACCGGCACCTCGGCACCGCCCGAGCGGGCGACCTCGCCGTGACGCTGCAGGTCCGCGACGGCGGCGTGCCTCCGTCGGTGGTGTCGGCGGCGTGGGAGGCGGTGCACGCCGAGCTCGACCGCATCGCGCGCGCCTTCTCGACGACCGACCCCGGCAGCGCCGTGGTGCAGCTGCGGTCCGGTGCCACGCTGCTCGTCGACGACGGCGTCGCGGCCGTGATCGACCGCTGCCTCGAGGCGCGCACGCTCACCGGCGGCGCCTTCGACCCGTGGGCGCTCGACGGCGGCTTCGACCCCGGCGGCCTCCTGCACGGCTGGACCGCGGGCGTCTGCTCGGAGGTGCTGAGGCGGCACGGGCTGCGCCGGTACGCCGTCGAGGTGACGGGCGACCTCGCGTGCCGCGGCGAGACCTGGCGCGTCGCGGTGCCGCATCCCGACGATCCGACCCGCTCGGTGGGGCAGGTGGAGGTGCGCGACGGAGGAGTCGCGACCTCGCGCGCCGACGACGCGGTCGACCCGCGGACCGGATCGCGGGCGACGGGCGCGCGCCAGGCGACCGTCGTCGGTCCCGACCCCGTGCTGGCCGACGCGCTCGCGACGGCGCTCGTGGTCGGCGGGGTGGAGGGGTCGCGCTGGTTCGCGCACCTGCCCGGCTGGTCGGCGTGCCTCGTGGTGGGGGACGAGCTGGTCTGGTGGGGCGATGCCGTCCTGCCCGCGTGAGCTCTCGCCCATTCCGCCCGGGGCGGAGGGCCGCTCGCCGGCGGTCGGTCGCGGATGGTGGTCGCGAGCGTGCGGCGTACCTAGGCTGGCCGAGAACCGCCACCAGGGAGGCACCATGACGACCATCCCCGACCGGCCGCGCACAGCACTGATCGTGATCGACGTGCAGAACGGTGTCGTGGGAGGCGCCTACGACCGCGACCGCGTGGTCGCGAACGTCGCGTCGCTCGTGGAGAAGGCGCGGAGCGCCGAGGTCCCGGTGGTGTGGGTCGCGCACTCCGACCCCGAGGGGCTGCCGCTGGGCTCGCCCGAGTGGGAGTACGTCGACGAGCTGCAGCGCGACGACGCGGAGCCCCTGGTGCACAAGACCTACGCCGACTCCTTCGAGGAGACCGACCTCGAACAGGTTCTCGCGCGGCTGCAGGTCGGGCGCCTCGTCGTCGCGGGCGCGCAGACCGACGAGTGCATCCGCTCGACGCTGCACGGAGCGGTCGCGCGCGGATACGACGCGACCCTGGTGTCCGACGCGCACACGACGGAGGACCTCACCGAGTGGGGTGCGCCGCCGCCGGAGCAGGTCGTGGCGCACACGAACCTCTATTGGTCGAACCACCGCGCGCCGGGGCGCTCGGCCGGGACGGTCCGGACCGAGGACGTCGACTTCGGCCTCGTCGGCTGAGCTCAGCCGCCGTAGCTCATCCCGGTGGACCGCAGCACGAGCGGGGTGAGCGGCTCGTCGTGCACGCCGGCCCCCACGACGGTGCCCATGATGATCGTGTGGTCGCCGGTGTCGACCGTGGTGTGCACGCGCGCCTCGAACGAGTAGGGCAGGTCGACGAGGGGCGGCACGACGCCTGCGTCACCCGAGGCGCGACCCGGTGCCCGCCGAGCGGCGGTCGCACGGTCCGGCAGGATGCGCGCATGACCTACCAGCACCGCGACCTCGACCCGACCTGGACCGCCGAGACCGTTGCCGTGCAGGCGGGCCGGCCCGCGCGCGTGCCCGGGGCCGGCGTGAACCCGCCCGTGCATCTGTCGGCCACCTACCTGCACGACACCGATCTCGCGTACGGGCGCGACGGCAACGCCGGGTGGGCTGCGCTCGAGGATGCGCTCGGCGCTCTTGACGGCGGCACCGCCGTGACCTTCTCCTCGGGGCTCGCCGCCGCGACCGCCATCGCCGACCTCGTGCCCACGGGTGGCACCGTCGTGCTCCCCACCGTTGCCTACTACGGCGTGCTCAACGTCGTCGAGCGGATGGCCGAGCGCGGTCGGCTCACCATCCGCCGCGCCGCGCCGGACGACACCGACGCCGTGCTCGCCGCGGCAGACGGGGCCGATGTCGTGTGGGTCGAGTCGATCGCGAACCCGCTCATCGCGGTGGCCGACGTCCCCGCCATCGCCGCCGGCGCGCGCGACCGTGGTGCCCTCACCGTGGTGGACGCCACGTTCGCGACGCCGCTCCGCCAGCGCCCGCTCGACCTCGGGGCTGACGTCGTCATGCACTCCGCGACCAAGCTCGTCGGCGGCCACTCCGACCTGCTCCTGGGCGTCGCCGTCGCGCGCGACCCCGCGATCGCCGAGGTGCTGCGCACCCACCGGCACGACCACGGCGCGATCCCCGGCGCGCTCGAGGCGTTCCTCGCGACGCGCGGTCTGCGCACCCTCGGCGTACGCCTGGACCGTGCCGAGGCGAGCGCGGGGGAGCTGGCCCGGCGGCTCGCGTCGCACCCGCACGTCGCCCGGGTGAACTACCCGGGTCTCGCCGGGGACGCGCAGCACGAGCGGGCGAAGCAGGTGCTGCGCGGATTCGGGACGATGCTCTCGTTCGACGTCTCGGGGACGGCCGAGCAGACCGAGGACTTCCTCGCGCGGCTGCGTCTCGTCGCCCACGCCACGAGCCTCGGCGGCGTGGAGTCGCTCATCGAGCGGCGGGCCCGCTGGGCCGGCGACGCGGGCACCGTGGGTCCCACGCTGTGCCGGATGTCGGTGGGCATCGAGGACGTCGAGGACCTCTGGCGCGACCTCGACACCGCGCTGGTCGACGCCCTGTCCTGACACCTCGGTGCCGCCCGCGCACGACTCGCGCGCGCTGGAGCGCGAACAGGTGGAATCACGTGCCCGCGTGCGTCAGGGTTGCCCACGAGGGTGGAGGAGCGGGGAGGAGCGATGGGCGCGGCCGCGCTGCACGCGGTCACGGAGCTCGGGTCCGGGAGCACCACGATCGTCCTCGGCCACGGGCTCGGGGGCGACCAGACGCAGTGGGCGCCGGTCGCCGCTGCGCTGGCCGAGCACGCGCGCGTCATCACGTTCGACATCGCCGCGTCGGGTCGCTGCGCACCGCAGGTCTTCTCGCCGGAACGGCACTCCAGCGTCCTCGGCTTCGCCGACGACATCGCTGCCGTGTGCCGGGATCTCGGCGTCCGCCGGGCCACCTTCGTGGGTCACTCCGTGTCGGGCCTGGCGGGCGCGCTCGCGTCGGTCGCCGACCCGGGGCTGTTCTCCCGGCTGGTGATGCTCGGATCCAGCGCCCGGTACGCCGACGACCCCTCGACGGCCTACGTCGGTGGCTTCAGCGCCGAGGCCATCGACGGCATGCTCGACACGGTGCGGGCCGACTACGAGCGCTGGTCGGCCGGGTTCGCCCCGCTCGTCATGGGCAACCCGTCTCGCCCGGAGTACTCCGAGGAGTTCGCGCGCAGCCTCCGCCGCTACTCCCCCGAGGTCGCCTACACGGTCTTCAAGGCGGCGTTCCGCTGCGATTTCCGCGCCTACATGCACCGCGTGTCGGTCCCCACCCTGGTCCTGCAGGCGTCGGAGGACCCCGCCGTGCCGCTCGCCGCCGCGCAGTGGCTCGCCGACGAGATCCCGGGTGCGCGACTGCAGGAGCTGCGTGCGCACGGGCACTTCCCGCAGGTGGTGGCGCCCGCCGAGGTGATCGGCGCGCTCGGGCGGTTCGGCGTGCCGGGATGACTCCCGAGGTCGTGGAGGCCCTGCGGACGATCGTCGAGGAGCTCGACGCGGACGCCGGCTTCCTCGTGCGCGTAGGACGGCTGGGGAACACCGCCGTCACGTCCAGCACGCTCAAGGAGGCGATCGACGTCGGCGACTCCTGGGGGGCGGCCGGCGCTCTCGACCCTGCGGGCACCGAGGTCGTCACCGACGAGAGCGAGATGGCCGGACTGGTCCCCACCGCGGTGCGCCTCGCCCTCCACGCGCCGCTGCGCGCGGTCCTCGCCGCTCCCGTGGCCGAGACGAGGTCGCGCATCGTCCTGGTGTGGGCGGCGCGCGAGGTGCCCGTCGGCGCGCGCGACCGGCTGGCGTCGGGGTCCTTCTCGCGGTTCGAGCTGCTCGCCCCGCTTCTCGACGCGCAGGTGCAGGCGCAGGAGGCGGCGCGGCGTCTCGAGGCGGTCGTGGGATCGCTGGACCAGGCCGTGATCGTGGTCGACGCCGACACCGGCTGGACCGACGTCAACGCGGCGGCAGCGCAGCTGCTCGGCGTCCCGGCCGGAGCCGTCGACGCGGAGGTGCTCGCGCACGCGATGGGTCGGCTGCGTGCCAGAGCGGTGGAGCCGGCGGCGCTCGAGGCAGAGGCCGAGCGGGTGCTCGACGACCCGCACGCCGTGGTGCGCGACTGGCTCTGGACCCTGCACGGCGAGCCCTCGCACCTGCGGGTGACCACCACGCCGGTCGGCGGCATCGCCGCGCGCGGCCGGGTCTGGGTGTTCGACGACATCTCCCCGCAGATGCGCCTGCTCGAGGCCGAACGCGCGGCCCACGCGGCGCTCGCGACGAGCGAGCAGCGTTACCGGCTGCTCGCCGAGAACGTGTCCGACGTCGTGGCCGTGGGCGGTGTCGACGGCCGGCTCACCTGGGTCTCGCCGTCCGTCACCACGGCGATGGGTTGGGAGCCGGCCGAGCTGGTGGGGATCGCGTTCCGCGACCTGGTGCACCCCGACGACGTTCCGACCGTGGCCGAGGGGCAGGCGAGGCTGGCCGAGGGCCGGAGCATCGCCTTCGAGATCCGCATGCTGACCGCCGACGGCGGCCACCGCTGGATGAACGTCCGCGTGCAGCCCATCCGCGATGACGAGGGACAGGTCGTGGGACGGGTCGCGGGGTGGTGGGACGCGCAGGCCCAGCACGAGGCGCGGGAGCAGCTCGAGACCAGCGAGGCGCGCTACCGCATGCTGCTCGAGAACGCGTCCGACATCGTCCTGCAGACCGTCGACGGCGCCCTGGTCTGGGTGTCGCCGAACATCGAGACGGTGACCGGCTGGCGCCCGGCCGACCTGCTCGGCCTGCCGACCGAGACGTTCTGGCACGCGGACGACCTCGAGGCGATGGTGGCGCTGCGCACCAGCGTCCGCGGGGGCTCGCCGGGACGCGGGGTGTTCCGGTTCCGGACGCGATCGGGCGAGTACGTCTGGATGGAGGTGGCGCTGCAGCCCTACACCGCCGTCGATGCGACGCACGGCGCAGTGGGCCTCATGCACGACGTGAGCGATCGGGTAGCGGCCGAGCGGGCGGAGCTGGAGTCACGACGCGCCCTCGCGGAGTCGGAGCAGGAGGCCCGCGAGCTCGCGGCGCGCTACGAGGTGGCCCGCAACGCGGCGCTCGAGGCGAGCTCGGCGAAGACGGCCTTCCTGTCGAGGATGAGCCACGAGCTGCGCACGCCGCTCAACGCCGTCCTCGGCTTCGCGCAGCTGCTCGAGCTCGACCCGATGACCGAGATGCAGCGCGACGCCGTCTCGCAGATCCGGGTCGGCGGCCGGCACCTGCTCGATCTCATCAACGAGATCCTCGACATCGCGCGCATCGAGTCCGGGGGCCTCACCCTGTCGATGGAGTCGGTCGGCCTGCGCGACGCCGTCGGCGAGGCCTACGACCTCGTGCGCACGCTGGCTGCGCAGAGCGGCGTCACGATCGAGCTGCTCGTCGACCCCGACGGCCTGCTCCATGTCTGGGCCGACCGGCAGCGCACGATCCAGGTGCTCCTCAACCTGCTCACGAACGCCGTGAAGTACAACCGCGCCGACGGCACGGTCACCGTCACCTCCGGCGAGACCGAGGACGGGTACGTCGCCGTGCACGTGAGCGACACCGGTCAGGGCATCGCCGCCGACGCGCTCCCCCGGCTGTTCGAGCCCTTCGACCGGCTCGGCGCCGAGGCCGGGCACGTGGAGGGCACCGGCATCGGGCTCACCCTGTCGCAGGCGCTGGCCCAGGCGATGAGCGGCCGCATCGACGTCGTGTCGGTCGCGGGCGAGGGTTCGACGTTCAGCCTCGTGCTGCCCGCGGCGTCGCCCGATCTCGACGCCGAGCTGCGCAGCTCCCCCGGCGTGCCGCAACGGCAGGCCGGTGGCATGCACGTGCTGTACGTCGAGGACAACCCGGCCAACATCGCCCTCATGACCCGCATCGTCCAGCTGCGCGACGGCGCGACGCTCACCGTGGCGACGACGGGTGACGAGGGCGTCGCGACCGCGATCGCCGCCCGTCCCGACCTCGTCCTGCTCGACCTGCACCTGCCCGACATGCGGGGCGACGAGGTGCTCCGAGCGCTGCGCCTCGACCCTGCGACCCACGACGTCCCGGTCGTGGTCGTCACCGCTGACGCGACGTCCGGAGTGCGTCAGCGTCTCGTGGGGCTCGGCGCCGACGGATTCCTCACCAAGCCGGTCGACGTCAACGACGTCCTGGACTGGATCGACCGCCCGCGCCGCGACTGATCGTCGCGCGACCCGGGCCCGCGGGGCGTGGTCGCCGCGCAACCGGTAGCGGCGGCACGCCGCCGGATGGACCTCCGCGCGGGGAAGCGCTCCCCGCGGTCGCGGCTGATTCCTCCCGTCGATCCGGGGTTTGAGTCCTCCGTCGGCGGCAACGAAGGGCGGACCCCGACAGGACGGAGAAGCCCATGTGCGTGAGCTGCGGCTGCGGCGCCCCCCACGAGAAGCACGGCGACGACGCCAACATCACGATGGACGACATCGAGCGCGCGGCACGTGCCGCGAACCTCTCGACCACCGAGGTCGCCGACAACATCCAATCGGCCGTCTGAACCTGCGAGCCGCCCGGTACCGCAGCCGGGCGGCTCGCTCGCGGCTGCACACGACGTTACGAGGAGATCCATGAGCATCGCCTACGACATGATCCGCACGTACCCGGCTGACATCACCGTCGACCGGGCGCTGATGGCCTCGGCCGTCGACACGCTGCTCGACTGCGCCGAGGCGTGCACGTCCTGCGCCGACTCCTGCCTGTCCGAGGACCAGGTGGGCAGCCTGCGTCGGTGCATCCGTACCAACATGGACTGCGCCGACGTGTGCTCGACCACCGCCCGCGTGCTGTCGCGCCACACGGGATACGACGCCAACATCACCGCCTCCCTGCTGCAGGCGTGCATCCAGGCGTGCCAGACGTGCGCCGACGAGTGCGGCAGGCACGCGAGCATGCACGAGCACTGCCGCATCTGCGCCGAGGCTTGCGGCCGCTGCACGACGGCGTGCAGGGAGCTGCTCACCGCGATCGAGGCGACCTACCGCTGACGGGGTCTCGCGAACGCCTCTCGTGCGCGAGACTGGTGGCCGGTTCCGAGAGCAGGGAGACCGTCATGCGCGTGGGAGTGCACGTCGTCGACTTCGACTTCCCGGGCGAGCGGCTCGGTCCGATGATGCGCGAGGTCGGTGCGGCGGCCGACGACGTCGGGCTCGACAACCTCTCGGTGATGGACCACTACTTCCAGCTCGAGTTCATGGGTCGCGGCGAGGACCCGATGCTCGAGGCCTACACCACGCTGGGCTTCCTCGCAGCGGCCTCGCGCGACGTCGAGCTGCAGGTGCTCATGACCGGCGTCACCTACCGCTACCCCGGGCTGCTGGCGAAGATCGTGAGCACGCTGGACGTGCTCTCCGGCGGGCGCGCGGCCCTCGGCATCGGCGCCGCCTGGTACGAGCGGGAGCACCTCGCGCTCGGCGTCCCGTTCCCGCCCGTGGCGGAGCGGTTCCAACGCCTCGAGGAGACGCTCCAGATCGTCCTGCAGATGTGGAGCGACGACGACGGGCCGTACGAGGGCGAGCACTACCGGCTCGCCGAGACGATCTGCTCGCCGCAGCCGCTGCGCCGGCCGCGTCCGCCGATCATGATCGGGGGCGGCGGCGAGAAGAAGACCCTGCGTCTGGTCGCGCAGTACGCCGACGCCTGCAACCTGTTCGCGAACCCCGAGCAGGGCGTCGTACCGGTGCGCGACAAGCTCGACGTCCTGCGCGGGCACTGCGAGGGGCTCGGGCGCGACTACGACTCCGTCGCCAAGACGGTGCTCTACTCCGCCCGCATCGGTGTCGACGGCTCCGGCGTCGACCAGATGCTCGCCCACGCGGAGGAGCTCGCGCGGATCGGCGTCACCGAGATCCACCTCATGCCGCACGCTGCGGATGCCGCGCAGTTCGTGCGGATGCTCGGCGACCGCGCCCTGCCCCGCCTCCACGCCCTCTGACCCGGTCCTGGGTGTCGACGAGGTCGATCGAGGTCACGAGGAGCTCCTCGCCGCCGGTGATGCGCACGGCCGCGCTGCCGCAGGCCGGGCAGACGAGGAACGGGTCGTCGAGGACGGTCGTGGTGCTGCAGTCGAGGCAGTCGATGGTGGCCGGCACCATGCGTACGTCGAGCTCGCTGGCCGCCCACGCGGTGTCGGCGTTGGCCAGCCCCCAGCAGAACACGAGCGACTCGGGCACGACCTGCCGCAGGGCACCGACGTCGAGGTGCACGACCGACACCTCGCGGCCCTGTGCGTGACGCGCGACGACGCCGCTGATCGCGCGGCAGAGCGACAGCTCGTGCATCAGGCCTCCGCCAGCTCGCCCAGCACGCGCACGGCCTCGCGCGCCGCGACGTCGAGAGACGCCGCGACCTCGGCCGCGAGGCCGAGGTGCAGCACGTCGGTGATCGCCGGCTCGACGCCCACCACGACGAGGTGCGACGGCATGCCGTCGAGCAGCTCGGCCGCGGCGAGCACCTCATGGAGGTCGACCTGGTGCGGCGACGCGGGGCGCGCGTACCAGCGGGGAACGGCGTCGTCCTCGCCGCGCACGACGGCGCCGGGCTCGCGCCCGGTGCGCACCGCATCGAGGACGAGGAGCCGCTCGGCGTCGAGCACGTCGGGCAGCAGCGACATGCCCCAGGTTCCGCCGTCGACCAGCCGCACGTTCGACGGCCACGGCCCGGCGGCCTCGACCCGGGCGAGCAGCTCGAGACCCGCGCCGTCGTCGCCGAGCAGCGGGTTGCCGAGACCGAGCACGAGCACCCGCGGCGAGGACCACGAGTCCTCGTCGTACGTGGCGCCGAGCTCGCCCGCGGTCGGGAGGTCGGAGGTCGTCACGGCTTCC
>JAKOVT010000145.1 GCA_029781935.1 Actinomycetes bacterium
CGAGCGCGTCGTCGTCGCCAACGCCGACCAGCTCGTCCTCGTCACGGCGCTCGCCGACCCCGAGCCCCGGCCGCGCATGATCGACCGCGTCCTCGTCGCGGCGTACGACGCCGGCATGGAGCCGCTGCTCGTCCTCACCAAGAGCGACCTGCACCCGCCCGACGACCTGCTCGAGCAGTACGGCGCCCTCGACGTGCGCTATGTCGTGACGCGCAAGGACGCCGTCGACGCCGTCGAGGTCGAGGAGCTGCGGGCGCGGCTGCACGACCGCGTGTCGGTCCTGCTCGGGCACTCCGGCGTCGGCAAGTCCACGCTCGTGAACCACCTGGTCCCCGACGCCGACCGCGCCGTGGGCCGGGTCAACGACGTCACCGGACGGGGCCGCCACACCTCCACGTCCGCCGTGGCGCTGCCGCTGCCCGACGGAGGTTGGGTCGTCGACACGCCGGGCGTGCGCTCGTTCGGACTCGCGCACGTCGACCCGCAGCGCGTGATCCTCGCCTTCCCCGATCTCGGGGCGGGCACCGACGACTGCCCCCGCTCGTGCACCCACGACGAGGAGGAGTGCGCCCTCGACGCCTGGGTCGCCGAGGGCCACGCCGGCCCCGGCGGCACGGCACGCCTGGAGTCGCTGCGGCGGCTGCTGCGCAGCCGCGCCGGCGCCGAGGAGGAGGGTTCCCGATGACCGTGCAGGTCGCGCTGCTCGAGTCGTGGACCGAGGACGACGTCGCCGAGCTCGCCGCGGTGACGGTCGACTGCGTCGACGGGGGCGCGAGCGTGAACTTCCTGCGACCGATGGCGACCCAGGACGCCGTCGCCTGGTGGATGAGTGCGCTGTCGGACCCCCACGCGCTGACGTGGGTCGCGCGCGACGACGATGGCGCGATCGTCGGCTGCGTGCGCCTCGGTCTGGCCCAGCAGCCCAACGGGCGGCACCGCGGCGAGGTCGGCAAGATGCTGGTGCACCGTCGCGTCCGAGGCCGGGGTGCGGCTCGCGCGCTCCTCGAGGCGCTCGAGTCCTGGGCCGCCGACCACGGCCGGCACCGGCTCGTGCTCGACACCGAGACGGGCAGCGACGCGGAGCAGGTCTACCGGCGTCTCGGCTGGACGCGCGTGGGCGACATCCCCGACTTCGCCCTCACCGCCGACGGCGATCTCACGTCGACGACGTACTACACCAAGAGCCTGCTCACCGGCTGACGGGCGGGCTCATCCCTTGGGGAAGGTGCCCGGGGTCGTGTTCTCGATGATCGGTCCCCACACCGCCTGCGCACCGGAGTGGCCGGCCAGCACCACGAACGTGAAGGCGATCGCCGCGATCACGATCTGGACGACGGCGAGCGCCGTCGCGTACGCCGGCCGCTTCTCGACATGGGTGCGGTCCAGCCACCACAGCGCCGCCGTCGACAGGAACAGCAGCCCCGCGGACACGACGACGTACTTGCCCCAGTGGGCGTGCGCCTCGGGCTCGCCGACGCGCGATGCCAGCGCCTCACCGCTCTCCTTGGCCACGAACGAAGATCCGGCCGCGACGAACGCGAGCACCACCACGATGAGGCCGTGCAGCCGGTTCCAGTCGGCCTTGATGGCCACGAGCACCGCACCCAGGGCCGACAGCGGGATGAGGACGATGGCCGCGTGGACCACGAGCGGGTGCCACGGGAGGTTCGTGATGGTGTCGAACATGCCAGCTCTCTCGCCGTCGGGACGTCCCGACACTAGGACGACCGCGGTCTCCCCACGGTTCAACGACCCGAACCACCGCTGTGAGTTCGCTGAGACGCGGCCGAAGGGCCTGCTCCCGCCCCCCGCTCGCTCGGGCACCGATGCCCGGTAGTTTTCGGGCGTGACCGCGCATCCTCTCGTCGACGAGCTGGCGCTCGCGATGCTCATCGCCGATCGCGCCGATGCCATCACGATGGACCGGTTCAACGCCCGCGACCTCGTCGTCGAGACCAAGCCCGACCTCACCCCCGTCAGCGACGCCGACAAGGCCGTCGAGCAGATGATCCGCGACCTGGTGGGTTCCGAGCGCCCGGGCCACGGCGTGCTCGGCGAGGAGTTCCCCGAGCTGGTGGGGTCGAGCGGCCTGCGCTGGATCGTGGACCCGATCGACGGCACCAAGAACTTCGTGCGGGGCGTCCCGGTCTGGGCCACGATCCTCGGCCTGCAGGACGCCGCGGGCCGGATGCTCGTCGGCGTCGTGTCCGCACCGGCGCTCGGCCGGCGCTGGTGGGCGACCCTCGGCGGCGGCGCGTGGGTCCGCGAGCCCGGCAGCGCCGCCCCGCGCCGTATCCACGTCTCGCAGGTCGCGTCGCTCTCCGACGCGTCGCTGTCGTACTCCGACACCCAGTGGGTGCCGTCCGACCTGCAGCCGCGCTGGGACGCCCTGCGCCACCAGGTCTGGCGCAACCGCGCGTACGGCGACTTCTGGAGCCATCTGCTCGTCGCGGAGGGCGCGGTCGACATCGCCGCCGAGCCCGAGCTCAACCTCTACGACGTCGCCGGCGTCGCGATCGTCGTCACCGAGGCCGGCGGCCGCTTCACCGGCGTGAACGGCGTCGAGGGTCCTGCGCAGGGCAGCGGCGTGGCCACCAACGGCCTGCTCCACGACGCCGTCCTCGCCGCCCTCCGCCCCTAGGCGCCCGGCGCGTCGTCCCCGGCGGCTCCACGAACGACGAACATCGGCACCCCCAGCCGCATCTCCCACGGGCGCAAGGGATCGCGACACCCATTGACGGCCGTCGTCGCGATCGGGACCATCGAGGCAGACCCGGGGAGGGACCATGAGCGACCCACGGATCGACCTCGATGCGATCGACGCCGCCGCGCTGCGCGACGGCGTGATCCCCGCCCAGCAGGCCCACGCGCTCGTCGCCGAGCTGCGCCGCCTGCGCGCGCAGGTCGACGCGCTCGACCTGCGGGAGAGCACCGGCGAGCGCGGCGAGCCCGAGGAAGCCGGCTGGGCCTCGATCGGGTGAGGTCGGCGCCTAGCTCGCCGCGCCGTCGAAGAGGGCGGTGAGGTCGAGCGAGGGCACGTGGTGCTCGGTGGCGAGCGACACGTACGTGCGGGCCAGCACGTCCTTGCCGGCGCCGAGCACGGTGCTCAGCAGGCCCACGGCGCGCGCCAGCTCGCCGGGCGGCACGGCGGCGACCAGGTGGTGCCACGTCGTGCGCTCGAGGCTGTTGAACGCCGCCTGGACCTCGGAGATGTCGAAACCGGCCGAGTAGCGGTCGCGCGCGACCGTCGCGGCGTAGGCCTCGATGTCGTCGAGCTCGCGGTCGCGGATCGCTCCCACGACGAGGTCGAACAGGTCGGCGAGCTTCTGCCGGGTGAAGGGCTCCCCCGCCTTCTCGTAATGCACCGAGTTGTGGCTGTCGAGCGCCGTGAAGGCCTCGTCCAGGATCTCGGTGCGCGCATTCTCCAGCAGGACTGCGATATCCACGGTTCGCGCCTTCCCGACCCGTGCGAGGGACCGCTCCGGAGCCTCGGGGGTCGCCTTCGACGTTACGCCGCCGCCATCGCCCACCCACGACCGAGCAGGCACGGGGTGACCAGCGACACGCGCCTCAGCGCACCGAGGGCATCGGGTCGACGACCTCGTCGGTATCGACGACGCCGCGACGCCGGTCCCATGCCCGCACGATCGCGGGTGCGAGCAGCACGGCGTACAGGTCGAACCAGCCGTAGCCGCCGGCCGCGATGCTCGGCGGGTTCCCCTGCGGCACCAGGCCCGCGATCGTGTCGTAGGGCTGCCAGGTCCAGACGCCCCAGCGCGTGCCGAGCAGCTCGAGGTAGCTCACCACGACGAAGGCGCCGACGTAGAGCAGCGTGGACCGGCCCCACCGGAGGAACGCGAGCAGGCAGAGGTACCAGAAGAAGCCGAGGACGTCGTGGCGCGGCGAGAGCAGCAGCCCCCAGAACGCCCACATCGTGGCCACCACCACGGTCGCGCGGACGGCGAGGGTGGCGTTGCGCTGCACGACCGGCAGCCGGCCGAAGGCGAGGGCCGCGAGGTAGACCAGGCCGTGGCCCGGGAAGACGTACGCGGGCACGTGCTCGAGGCGGTAGACGTAGGTGCCCAACCAGCCGGAGAACACCAGCTCGATGACCGCGGCGATCGCGATGACGACCGCCGTCTGCGCTCGCACCAGGCGGGTCTCGTGCCACAGCCAGAGCAGCAGGAGCGCCCAGGTGACCGCGCCGAGCACGAGCTGGCCGAGGGGGCTGGCGAACGTGTCGAGCCACAGGGTCGAGGGGATCCAGACCAGCACGGCCGCGAGCCCGCGCCGGTCGCTCCACCCTCGATTCACCCGACCAGTGTCCCCGACCGCTCCCGATCCGGCGCTCCGGGCCGCCATGATGGGTCACCGGGCAACGACGCCCGTCCCTGCGCCACGATGCTCCACACGGACGGGAGGAGACGAGCGATGAGCGACACGCTGCTGGTCGGCGACGCCATGACCCGCGACCTGCTGACGGTCGGCCCGGGTCACACGCTGCGCGAGGTGGCCAAGGTCCTCGCGGCGAAGAAGGTCGGGTCGGCGATCGTCCACGACCCGGACGGCCACGGCATCGGCATCATCACCGAGCGCGACATCCTGCGCTCGGTCGCCGCCGACGAGAACCCCGACGTCGAGACGGCCGCCCTGCACCAGACCACCGAGGTCGTGTTCGCCGCGCCGAACTGGACGCTCACCGAGGCCGCCGACGCGATGAAGCGCGGCGGGTTCCGCCATCTCATCGTGCTCGACGGCGGCGAGGCCATCGGCATCATCTCGGTGCGCGACATCATCAAGGCCTGGGCCCCGCAGCACTGACCCGACCGGCGCGGGCTCAGCGCAGCCGGAGCCGCAGCGGCAGGCCGTGCGCCGGCCGGACCGTCACCAGCGGTACGGCGCGAGGTGGGGGGCCGACGGGCTCGAGATCGACCCGCGCCGCCAGTGACGCCAGCACCAGCACACCCTCGAGCAGCGCCATGTCGCGGCCGATGCACAGCCGCGGGCCGGCACCGAACGGCAGGTACGCCGACGACGCCACCAGGTCGCGCCTGCGCACCCCGTCGGCGTCGAGGAAGCGCGTGGGATCGAACCGCTCGGGGTCCGGCCAGGCGTGCTCGTCCCGGTGCACGATCCACGGGCTCACGATCACCAGCGCGTCGGCGGGGATGTCGACGTCGCCCAGCACGTCGGGCTCGAGCGAGCGGCGGGTCACCAGCCACGCCGGCGGGTAGAGGCGCAGCACCTCGTCGAGGACCGCCGACGTGTAGTGCAGGCGCGGCAGGTCGTCGATCCGTGGGGCGGCGCCGCCAGTGACGTCGGCGACCTCCGCGCGCAGCCGGGCCATCGCGTCGGCGTCGCGTGCGAGCAGCGACCAGGTCCAGGTGAGGGCGCTCGCCACCGTCTCGTGCCCGGCGACGATGAACGTGACGACCTGGTCGCGCACCTGCGCGCGCGTCAGCGTGGAGCCGTCGTCGCCGTGCGAGGCGAGCAGCAGGTCGAGCATGTCGCGGGCCGGCTCGCCGTCGACCAGCGGGCGCCGGGCGCGCTCCGCGAGCATCGTGTCGACCGTGGCGTCGAGGCGGCCGACCGCACGGCGCAGCACGAGGTTGGTGGGAGTCGGAACCGCGAGCGGGACCTGCAGCGGGCTGCGCGCCTTCTTCACCACGACATCGAGGGCGTCGAGGGTCGCGCGGGCGAGCTGGTCGGCCTCGCCCGACAGGTCGGAGCCGAACAGCGACTCCCCCACCACCTCGAGCGCGAGGTGCATCATCGCGGCGTCGACGTCGACGACGTGCCCGTCGAGGTAGCGCCACGCCGACAGCAGCCGGCCGACGGCGTCGGCGACGTGTTCGGCCACCAGGTCCAGCGCCGAGCGGTGGAACGCAGGCTGCACCAGCGTGCGCTGCGGCCGCCACGCCGCGGTGTCGGCGGTGAGCAGGCCCTCCCCCGTCACGAGCGAGAGCGACGAGTACTGCGGCGTGCGCTTGCCGTAGGCGCGCGCGTTGGTGACGAGCACGCGGCGTACCGCGCCCGGGTCGGACACGAGGTAGGTCGCCGGCGTCGGGATCGGGAACTGCAGGACGTCGCCGTACGCCGCCCGCATCCGGACGAGGAACGCGAGCGGGTCGCGGCGCATCTCGCCGATCGAGCGCAGCATCTCCCCGCCCGGCGGACCGGGCGCGGTGACCGGCATCGGACGCGGCACCCTCACGCCCCGATCCAACCAGCGCCCGTCCCCGGATTCCCCCGCACCCGCCCACTCCCGCGTGATCTTGGTGAACCGGGGGTTTCCCGGGCGCCCCGCCACCCGGAACCCCACGTTCCACCAAGATCACGCGGTCGATGAGAGTCGGGCGAGTCCCGTCGTGACGAGCGTCTGCCTGCTGGCGAGGGCGAGGGGCGACGGTCCTCAGACGGTGGCGGCGGCCGGCGGCTCGATGAGCCGCTCCGGGGCTGAGTAGATGTTCGCGCGGCCCTCGCGCACGAACGCCGCCAGCGTGATGCCGCACTCCTGCGCGACACCGACCGACAGCGAGGTCGGCGCCGATACTGCGACCACCACCGGGATCGCGGCCATGGCCGCCTTCTGCACGATCTCGAACCCGGCGCGGCCGGAGACCACGAGGACGTCGGCGACCGCTCCGTTCATCACCGCCCAGCCCACCGCCTTGTCGACGGCGTTGTGCCGGCCGACGTCCTCACGCACGACGAGGATCCGGCCGTCGGAGGTCGCGAGAGCCGCGGCGTGCAGTCCACCGGTGCGGCGGAACACGCTCTGCCGCTCGCGCATGGCCTCGGGCAGCGAGGCCAGGACGTCGACGTCGACCCGCACGGCGCGCTCGACGCGCGGCGCCATCGCGACGATCGCGTCGATCTCGTCTCGCCCGCACAGACCGCAAGCGCTGGAGGGCGTCGCGACGCGACCCAGCTTCGAGAGGTCGACCTCGACCTCTTCGCGGACGATGACGGTGACGTCGTCGGGCTGCGGACCGTCGCCGTCGCGGCACGGACGGGCGCCGACCAGGTCGGCCGAGGTCCGCAGGACGCCCTCGCCCACCGCGAGCCCGACGCCGAGCTCGAGGTCGTGGCCGGGCGTGCGCATGGTGGACCCGAGCAGGTGCTGCACGCCGCGGTGCGTGACGTGGACCCGCAACGGCTCCTCGACGACGACGAGATCGCCGCGCGCGCCACCGCCCGGCCCCACGCGGGTCACCCGCACGCGGGACGCCATCGACGACGGACGGTCCTCGGTCACCCGACCACGGTACCCGCAGATCCCGCGCCCGCCAGGCGATCCTCGGCCGACACAGAGGTCTCGAAGCGTCGCGTGCGGGGCGCGCGGGTGGTTGGGTGGGAGGCCGGACGAGGGTGGGAGGACCATGAAGGCGCTCGTGAAGGCCGAGGCGGGCCCCGGGCTCGAGCTGCGCGACGTACCGGAACCCGAGGCACGGGCGGGCGAGGTGCTCATCCGCGTGCTCTGGACCGGGATATGCGGCACCGATCTCCACATCCGCTCGTGGGACGCATGGGCGCAGACCGCCGTGAAGCCGCCGGTGGTGCTCGGCCACGAGGTGGCCGGCCGGGTCGTGGCCGTGGGCAGCGGCGTCGACACCGTCGATGTCGGCGACCTGGTGAGCATCGAGGGCCACATCGTCTGCGGCCGCTGCCGCTGGTGCCTCGCCGGTCGTCGTCAGCTGTGCCCCAACACGATCAGCGTCGGCGTCGACCGCGACGGCGGGTTCGCGGAGTACGTCGCCGTCCCCGCGACCAACGTGTGGCGGCACCGCCACCCGATCGCGCCGGACGTGGCGGCGATCTTCGACCCGTTCGGCAACGCGGTGCACTCGGCGCTCAGCTTCAAGGTGCTCGGCGAGGACGTCCTAATCACGGGCGCCGGACCCATCGGCATCATGTCGGCCGCCGTCGTGAAGCACGCGGGCGCGCGCAACATCGTGATCACCGATCTCTCCCCTGAGCGGCTCGCTCTCGCCGAGTCGATGGGCGTGGTGACCCGCGCCGTCGACGTGCGGTCCACCGAGCTGCGCGACGTCATGGCCGAGCTCGGCATGGTCGAGGGGTTCGACGTCGGCCTCGAGATGTCGGGCGCCGCGCCGGCACTCCGGTCGATGATCTCGTCGATGGCGCACGGCGGGCACATCGCGCTCCTCGGGCTCCCCGCGACGTCGATCGAGCTCGACTGGGACCGCGTGATCCACTCGATGCTCACCATCAAGGGCATCTTCGGCCGCGAGATGTTCGAGACCTGGTACGCCATGTCCGTGCTCGTCGCCGCGGGGCTCGACATCTCGCCGGTGATCACCGACCGCTTCCACTACACCGAGTGGGAGCAGGCCTTCGAGACCGCCGCCGGTGGCCACGGCGGCAAGGTCGTCATCCAGTGGGGAGACGAGTCATGACCGCTCTGGAGGAGCTGCGCGCCGACATCGACGCCCGCATCGAGGAGATGCGCGGCACCGGTGTCTTCAAGCCCGAGCGCGTGATGACCTCGCCGCAGGGCACGCATGTGACCGACGCCGAGGGTCGCGATGTCCTCGTGCTCTGCGCCAACAACTACCTCGGTCTCGCCGACGACCCGCGAGTCGTCACCGCCGCCGAGTCGGCGCTGCGTCGGTGGGGCTACGGCATGGCGTCGGTGCGGTTCATCTGCGGGACCCAGACGATCCACACCACGCTCGAGCACCGGCTCGCCGAGTTCCTCGGCACCGAGGACGCCGTGCTGTTCGGGTCGTGCTTCGACGCCAACGGGGGCGTGTTCGAGGCCCTGCTCGACGAGCGCGACGCCGTCATCTCCGACGCGCTCAACCACGCGTCGATCATCGACGGCATCCGGCTGTGCAAGGCGCAGCGGCTGCGCTACGCCAACCGCGACATGGCCGAGCTCGAGGCGCGCCTGGCCGAGGCGAAGGACGCGCGGTACCGGTTGATCGTCACCGACGGCGTCTTCTCCATGGACGGCTACCTCGCGCCGCTCGACGAGATCTGCGCGCTCGCCGACCGCTACGACGCGCTGGTCATGGTCGACGACTCGCACGCCGTGGGCTTCGTCGGTCCCACCGGCCGCGGCACGCCCGAGCTGTTCGGCGTACGCGACCGCGTCGACATCGTGACCGGCACGCTCGGCAAGGCGCTCGGCGGCGCGTCCGGCGGATACGTCGCTGCCCGGCGCGAGATCGTGGAGCTGCTCAAGCAGCGCGCCCGGCCCTACCTGTTCTCCAACTCGGTCGCGCCGCCGATCGTCGCGGCCTCGCTCGAGGTGCTCGACCTGCTCGAGTCGTCGGGCGACCTGCGCGACCGCGTGCACGCCGCGGCGGCGCGCTTCCGCGACGGCATGACGGCCGCCGGATTCGACCTGCTGCCGGGTTCGCACCCGATCGTGCCGGTGATGTTCGGCGACGCACTGCTCGCCAGCCGAGTCGCCGCCGAGCTGTTCGACCGGGGCGTCTACGCCGTGGCGTTCTCGTTCCCGGTCGTGCCGCAGGGCCAGGCGCGCATCCGCGTCCAGCTCTCCGCGGCGCACACCGACGACGACGTCGACCGCGCGGTCGCGGCGTTCGTCGAGGCCCGAGCCGCCGCGACCTCCTGACCCTGCAGCCTGGGCGTCACCGGCCGATGATGCGCAGGCTCTTGGCCGAGAAGGGGCTGTAGCCCATCGCGTTCACGGCCCGCACCGCGAACCGGTACCAGCCGTAGCGCGGCAGCGTCATCGTGTACGCCCGCGTCGTCGCCCGCAGCAGCGGCGAGTACGTGTACGACACCACCACCCCGGTCGACGTCACGCGGAACGCGTACACCCGGTACGCGGTGATCGGAGCTCCACCGTTGGACAGCGGCGCGTACCACCGCGCCGTCGCCGTCACCGCACCACCAGGGACACCGGACGTGGCGACCCCGATCCGCGGCGCCGTCGGCACCCGCGCCGGTGCCACCAGGTTCGACCGCGCGCTGTACGTCGAGTACCCCACGGCGTTGGCCGCCCGCACCGCGAACCGGTACCGGCCCACCGGCAGCAGCATCGTCCACGCGCGGTAGGACGCCATCAGCCGCGGCGACACCGTCGTCGACAGCACCGCACCCGACGCGGTCAACCGGTACGCATACACCCGGTAGGCCAGCACCGAACTGCCCCCGTCGGACACCGGCGGCAGCCACCGCGCCACCGCACGCACCTTCCCGCTCACCAACGACCCCGACGCCGCACCGATCCGCGGTGCACCCGGCACCGTCACCACCGGCGCCGGCGGCTTCACCGGCGTCACCACGTTCGACCGCGCCGAGACCGTCTCTCGGTACTGGTTGACTGCCCGCACCGTGAACGAGTACGACGAACCGTTCACGAGAGGTGCCACCCTCGCCGACGTGGCCGTTGCCGGTGCTGTCACGGAAGCCACGACCTCGTCCGTCACCCCGGGGTGCACATCCACCAGGTACCACTTCGCGGCAGAGCTGCCCCACGACACCGGAGGTGTCCAGCTCACCGTCGCGCTGGTATCACCGGCCACCGCGAGAACAGCCGTCGGGGGAGCCGGCGCCGTCGGTGCGAGCTGCTCGGTGGTCACGGTCTGCACGGGTCCCGGTCCCACCGCGTTGAGCGCCTGGAGCGTCAGCGTGTAGTCGACGTCCCCGCGCAGCTTGGTGAGCAGGAAGCTGCGAGCCGAGGCCGGAAGGTCGATCCGGAACGGACCGGCGCCCGTCGTGTCGGTGCCGTTGCGGGTGAGCCGGTAGCCGGTGATAGCGGACTGCCCGTCCGAGTCCGGCGGTTGCCACAGCACCGTCCACTGGCCCGTGCCGCCCGTGCTCGGATAGGTGTACGCGAGACCCAGGTCGGAGCCGGGGACGGTCGGCGCGCTGAGAACCCGCGCCACGACCGAAGCATCCGGGCGAGCGCCCTCCGCCGTCAGCGCGGTCACTGTGAACCTGTACGTCGAGGTCGCCAGGTGGGTGAAGGTGAAGGAGCGGGCGGTGGCCGGAAGCGTGGTGGACCAGGGGCCGGCGCCGTTGGCGTCCGTGCCGTCGCGAGCCACCCGATAGCCCGTGACCGGTGTGGGCCATCCGGCTGCCTCCGACCACACGAGCCGCCCCGTCCGCGCCGTCGCGTCGACGACCACATCCACGTTGCCCGCGGACTCACCCTCCAGCGGCGCAGGCCCTGCATCGGCGGTGAGGTGCGCCGTCGCGCCGTACCCGTGGGCATCCTGCAGGCGCGCCCACAACCCGTACTCCGCACCCGGCACGAGCCCGGTGAGGTCCCGCTGCTGCACGCCGACGCCCCAGGCGGTCGCGACCGTCGTGCTCGATGTTCCACGCGTGATGACGAACGAGATCGTGACGCCGGACGCGGCTGCAGCGCTGCTCGCGCCGGTCCACCGCACCTCGATCGCACCGCTGGGACCGGGCGAAGCCTCGACGTCGGGCGCGTCTCGCGCGTCCAGGCTGCCGAGCGACAGGGAGAAGGCGCCGTCGGGAGGCATCCTGAGCACGTCGTCGTACTCGCTCACGGGTGTCGAGACGCTCACGAGGTAGGTCGATCCGGCCGAGACCATCCAGCCCCCCGACCAGTCCACCCGCGTCACCCCGTTCGCGGTGACGAGGCCGATCCCCACGGAGCCGCCGGAGCTCGCGACCGGAACACGACCGGTCGCTGCCGCCGTGTACCGGTACCAGACGGTGCCGGTCTGGCTCGCCAGCCAGCCCGAGTCGTTCGGCAGCAGCAGCGGCCCGTCGCCGTCGGCCAACGTGCGGTCGCCGGATGCGAGGAACGGCAGGCCGGGGATGACGGCTGCGTCCGAGACACGGTCGTTGGCGGGGACGATGCCGGTCGTCCGGGCGACCTGCACCGAGATCTCGGGCTCGCCGCAGGACAGGACCGGCCCGGCGCAGGCAGCCCGGGTGGCATAGTCGATCGGCTCGAGCCACACGACGAGCGCCAGGTGATCGGCACTGCCGGCGTTCGTCACCCGCTGACACGACACCACCTGTCCTGTCGTGTAGTCGACCACGGCCGTGTGCGTCCTCGCGCCGACGGGATCTCGTCCGAGCCAAGCGAAGATCGCTGACGAGTCCGTGACGATGGTCCCGAGATCAGCCGGCAGGACGAACCAGTGCGGGGAGGCCACGGGTACGCCGCTGTGGCACGCGCCGCTGACGGCGGCGTTGAGCCCCGCCGTGCCGGGCCCTCCGCCGGTGGCCCCGGAAGGCAAGGGCCCGAGGACGGGCCCCAGGTTGGCGCTCGTTGCCGAGGCCGGGCCGACCACCACCAGCGCAGCGAGCAATGACAGGACCGATGTCAGGACACGAGCACGCGCGCGGGCCATGAGACGCCTCCCCCACGGCTGTCCGGCCGGAGCGCCTCCGTGCCGTCGGCAGCCTCCGTCGCCGACGCTAGCCCGAACGGGTGAGCGTCTCCTGCCCAGCGCCCGTGCGACCCGGATACCGGAGGTCGCGGCCTGAGCAGTCGCAGGACCGACCACACGGCGGTGCAGGACGCCGCACGCGGGCGGCATGCTGACGCGGCGAGGGGCGCGCACCGAGGTCGGTGCGCGCCCCTCGTGGAGCGGTGGGCCCTAGGCCTTGTCGCGCGGGACGGAGGAACCGGGGGTGGCGGGCGCCGGCTGGCGGCCGCGGGTGCCGGGCTTCTCCTTGCGGAACAGCGAGGAGATGGAGAACAGCGGGTCGTACTTGCGGTCGGCGACGCGCTCCTTCAGGGGGATCAGCGCGTTGTCGGTGATGTGGATGTGCTCGGGGCACACCTCGGTGCAGCACTTGGTGATGTTGCAGTAGCCGAGGCCGTGGTCCTCCACCGCGATCTCGCGGCGGTCGACCGTGTCGAGCGGGTGCATGTCGAGCTCGGCGATGCGCATGAGGAAGCGCGGGCCGGAGAACGTGGACTTGTTCTCCTCGTGGTCGCGCACCGCGTGGCAGGTGTTGTTGCACAGGAAGCACTCGATGCACTTCCGGAACTCCTGCGAGCGCTCGACGTCGATCTGCGCCATGCGGTACTCGCCCGGGGCGAGGTCGGCGGGCGGCGCGAACGCCGGTACCATGCGCGCCTTGGTGTAGTTGTACGAGACGTCGGTGACGAGGTCGCGGATCACCGGGAAGGTGCGCATCGGCGTGACCGTGATGGTCTCGTCCTCGGTGAACGTGCTCATCCGGGTCATGCACATCAGCCGCGGGCGGCCGTTGACCTCGGCGCTGCACGACCCGCACTTGCCGGCCTTGCAGTTCCAGCGCACCGCGAGGTCGGGCGCCTGCGTCGCCTGGATGCGGTGGATGATGTCGAGGACGACCTCGCCCTCGTTGACCTCGACGGCGTAGTCCTGCAGTGCACCGTCGTCGGAGTCGCCGCGCCACACGCGGAACTTGGCGGTGTAGCCCATCAGTGCGCACCCTTCGGCAGCTCGGCCTCGGTCATGTACTTCTCCAGCTCGTGCACGTCGAAGAGCTCGAGGAGGTCCTCGCGCATCGGCGCGAGCGGCTGGCGGTAGATCTCGACGCCGTCGTCGGCCGCCTGGCAGACGATGTTGACCTGGCGCCACTCGGCGCTCATGCCCGGGTAGTCGTCGCGGGTGTGGCCGCCACGGCTCTCCTGGCGCTCGAGCGCCGCCTTGGCGACGGCCTCCGCGACCAGCAGCATGTTCTTGAGGTCGAGAGCGAGGTGCCAGCCGGGGTTGAACGCCCGGCCGCCGGTGACGCCGGCGTTCTTCACACGCGCCTTGAAGCCCTGCAGCCGATCGAGCGCCTCCTGCATCTCCGACTCGGTGCGGATGATGCCGACGAGGTCGTTCATCGTCTGCTGCAGCTCGGCGTGGATGGTGTACGGGTTCTCGCCGCCCTCGACCCGGAACGGAGCGAGCGCCTCGGCCTCCGCGTCGGCGACCATCTCGTCGGTGATCTCGGGCCGGGCATCGCCCGTGCGGTCGATGTACTCGGCCGCGCCGAGTCCGGCTCGACGGCCGAACACCAGCAGGTCCGACAGCGAGTTCCCGCCGAGGCGGTTGGAGCCGTGCATGCCGCCGGAGACCTCGCCGGCCGCGAACAGGCCGGGCAGCAGCGTCTCCTCGGTGTCGGGGTCGACCTCGACACCACCCATGACGTAGTGGCAGGTCGGACCGACCTCCATCGGCTCCTGCGTGATGTCGACGTCGGCGAGCTCCTTGAACTGGTGCCACATCGACGGGAGCTTCTTCTTGATGACGTCGGCGGGCAACCGGCTCGAGACGTCGAGGAACACGCCCCCGTGCGGGGTGCCGCGACCGGCCTTGACCTCGCTGTTGATCGCGCGGGCGACCTCGTCGCGCGGGAGAAGCTCCGGGGGGCGGCGGTTGTGGTCGGGGTCGGTGTACCAGCGGTCGCCCTCCTCGGGCGTCGTGGCGTACTTGTCCTTGAAGACGTCGGGGATGTAGTCGAACATGAACCGCTTGCCCTCGGAGTTGGTGAGGATGCCACCGTCCCCTCGGACCGACTCCGTGACCAGGATCCCCTTCACCGACGGCGGCCAGACCATGCCGGTCGGGTGGAACTGGATGAACTCCATGTTCAGCGTGGTGGCGCCGGCGCGCATCGCGAGGGCGTGGCCGTCGCCGGTGTACTCCCACGAGCCGCTGGTGACCTTGAAGGTCTTGCCGATGCCGCCGGTGGCGAGCACGACGGCCGGCGCCTCGAACAGGACGAAGTCGCCCGTCTCGCGGTAGTAGCCGTAGGCCCCCGCGATGCGGCCGCGCTCGCTGAGACCGGGCGCGGTGAGCAGCCGGGTGATGGTCACCTCGGCGAAGATCTTGATGCCCGACTCGTAGTCGCCGGTCTCGCGGTAGTCCTCCTGCTGCAGCGACACGATCTTCTGCTGCAGCGTGCGGATCAGCTCGAGGCCCGAGCGGTCGCCGACGTGGGCGAGCCGTGGGTACTCGTGGCCGCCGAAGTTGCGCTGGCTGATCTTGCCCTCGGGCGTGCGGTCGAACAGCGCGCCGTAGGTCTCGAGCTCCCACACCCGCTGCGGCGCCTCCTTGGCGTGCAGCTCGGCCATCCGCCACGAGTTGAGGAACTTGCCGCCGCGCATGGTGTCGCGGAAGTGGACCTGCCAGTTGTCGTTGCTGTTCACGTTGCCCATCGCCGCCGCGATGCCGCCCTCGGCCATGACCGTGTGGGCCTTGCCGAACAGCGACTTGCAGACGATGGCGACGCGCTTGCCCAGCAGTCGCGCCTCGATCGCGGCGCGCAGGCCGGCGCCGCCGGCACCGATGACGACGACGTCGAAGGAGTGGCGCTCGAGCTCGGTCATGGAGGGTGTCCTTTACGCGGCCGTCAGAAGGAGATGTGCGGGTCGGTGCCGAGCAGGCCGGAGGCCAGCGCGTAGACGTAGAAGTCCGCGAGCACGACCGTGCACAGGGAGATCCAGGCCCAGGCCATGTGATGGGCGTTGAGCTTCGAGACCAGCGTCCACATCTTGTAGCGCACCGGGTGCTTGGAGAAGTGCGTGATGCGGCCGCCGACGGCGCTGCGGCAGGAGTGGCACGACAGCGTGTAGAACCACAGGCAGATCGCGTTGACCGTGAGGATGACCGTGCCCAGGCCGATGTAGCCCCAGCCGCCCTCGGGCTTCCGGAAGGCCGCGACCGCGTCGATCGTCAGCATGACGTTGAGCAGCAGCGCCAGGTAGAAGGCGTAGCGGTGCAGGTTGTTGAGGATCAGCGGCAGCTTGCGCTCGCCCGTGTAGCCGCCGTGCGGCTCGGCGACGGCGCAGGCCGGCGGCGAGAGCCAGAACGACCGGAAGTAGGCCTTCCGGTAGTAGTAGCAGCTGAAGCGGAAGGTCAGCGGGATCCAGGCGATGAGCAGGGCGGGCGACAGCGTCCACCACGAGATCGGACCGCCGGGCGCCGCGCCCGCGTCGCAGGTCGTCGCGAGGCACGGCGAGTAGAAGAGCGACACGTACGGCTCGGCCACGTAGTACTGGCCGGAGAGCACGCGCCAGGCCGAGTAGACGACGAACGCCGTCAGGGCCAGGAACGTGAAGAAGGGCTGCATCCACCACGCGTCGGTGCGCAGGGTCCGGGCGTCGATCTTCGCGCGCCCGGGAGCATCGATTCCGGTCGTTGCCATGCGGCTGCCTACCCGTCGTCAAGAGTTCCGCTGTCCGTGGGTGAGTGTGCCACCGCACGGCACGGGTCGCTCCCCCCGCGTTCCGCTCCCGGGAGGTGACATGGGCCACAGGAAGGGCCGCCCCGGGCTACCGTGCGGGGGTGACGTCCCGGACCCCTCTGACGACCCCCTCGCCCTCCCCGCTGGCCGACGACGCGGACGCCGCGCGCCGGCGCGAGGAGGCCGTCGCGCTGGCCGGCGACCTGCTCCGCGTCGACTCCACCAACGGCAACGAGACCGCGGTGGCGGAGGTGCTGGCCGAGTACCTGGCCGGCGCCGGCGTGCAGGCCGAGCTGGTGGCCCGAGACGAGCGCCGGGCCAACCTCCTCGCTCGCATCCCCGGCACCGGCGGCGGCCCGAGCCTGGCGTTCGTCGGCCACAGCGACGTCGTGCCCGCCGACGCCCGCGACTGGACGCACCCGCCGTTCTCCGGCGACGTCGACGACGACGGCTACCTCTGGGGCCGCGGGGCGGTCGACATGAAGAACGAGGTGGCCGCCCGCACCGCGGCGATGGCCTCGCTCGCCCGGCAGGGCTGGCAGGGCACCGGCGACCTCCTCCTCGTGGTGGTGGCCGACGAGGAGGACGGCGCCGCCTGGGTCGGCATGAACTGGCTGGTGCAGGAGCGCCCCGACATCCGCACCGACTTCGCGCTCAACGAGGGCGGCGGGATCGCCTTCACCCTCGCCGACGGCCGCCACCTCACCGAGATCTCGGTGGGCGAGAAGGGCACGGCACCCGTGCGCGTCGACGCGATCGGGGAAGCGGGCCACGCCTCCACGCCGACCCTCGGCGACAACCCGGTCCCCCGCCTGGCCGCGCTGCTGGCCAGGCTCGGCCGCGGCGAGGCCGAGCCGCTCGACCACCCGCAGGTACGGGTCATGCTCGACACGCTGCTCGGCGCGGGCGCCGTGGACCGGCTCGGCCTCGCGGAGGCGATCCGCCAGGGCGGGCTGCTGCACCCCGACCTCGCCACCAGCCTGCCGGCAGTGGCCGGGACGACGCTGACGCCGACGCTCCTGCACGGTGCGGCCGCCCGCAACGTGATCCCCGCGCGCGCCGGGGTCACCCTCGACTGCCGCATCCTCCCCGGGACCACGGAGGAGGAGGTGCTGGCCGCCGTGCGCCGACGCCTCGGCGACGACATCGCCTACGAGCTCAGCCTCCCCGAGCCGCCCAACCCCGGGAACTACTCGACCTCGAAGGGTCCGCTGTGGGACGTCGTGCAGCGCTTCGCCGACGAGCGCCTGCGCACGACCCTGTTCCCCACCCTGTGCTCGGGCTTCACCGACTCGGTCTACCTGCGCCGCGAGCACGGCACGGTCGCGTACGGCTTCAGCCCCTTCGCCACCACGCCGGCCGCGGTGATCGACGCCGGCTACCACAACAAGGACGAGCGGGTCCACGTCGACGACATCGCGCTGTCGGCCGACTTCCACGTCTACGCCGCGGCCGCGCTGCTCGGCTGAGCCCGGGGCTCAGCGCAGGGGGTGCAGGAACAGCCCGCTGGCGAGCTTGGGCTCGAACCAGGTCGACTTCGGCGGCATGACGGCGCCGCTGTCGGCGACCGCGACGAGCTCCGCGGTCGAGGTCGGGAACAGCGAGAAGGCCACGGCGTACCGGCCCGAGCCCACCAGCCGCTCGAGCTCGGCGGTGCCCCGGATGCCGCCGACGAAAGCGATGCGCGCGTCGGTGCGCGGGTCGCCGATGCCCAGCAGCGGACCGAGCACGCGGTCCTGCAGCACCGAGACATCGAGCCGGGCGAGCGGGTCCTCCTCGTCGACGTCGCGCGCGCGGGCCACGAACCAGTCGCCGTCGAGGTGCACGCCGAACTCGTGCGGCCGCGAGGGTGCGACGGCGCCCGGCGCCGTCGAGACGTCGAAGCCGGCCTCGTCGAGGGCGACCAGGAACTCCTCGACGCTCCGGCCGGCGAGGTCGGCCACGACGCGGTGGTAGGCCATCACGTGCACGTCGTCGAGCGGGAACACGACGGCGAGGAACCCGTCGTGCGCGCCGCCCTCGCCGCTGCGCGCGGCGTGGACCCGTGAGGCCGCGGCGCTGCGGTGGTGGCCGTCGGCGACGTACAGGTCGCCGGCCTCGGACAGCGCGCGGTGCAGCGCCGCGATCTCCGCGGGGTCGTCGACCACCCAGAGCGTGTGCGAGACGCCGTCGCGCGCGACGAGGTCGGCACGCGGCTCGAGCTGCGTGATGCGGGCGACGATCTCGTCGACGTCGGCGGATCGGCGCGACAGCAGGAAGACCGGCTCGTCCTGGGCATCGAGCGCCTCGATGTGGCGGACCCGGTCGTCCTCCTTGTCGGGCCGGGTGAGCTCGTGGACGCGCACGCGGCCGGAGTCGTAGTCGTCGACCGACACGACCGCGACGACCCCGGTCTGCTCGACCTCCCCCATCACCTGCCGGTAGACCGAGTACGTCGGCAGAGGGTCGGCGACGAGCACGCCGCGGTCGAGGAACTCGGAGAGGTTCGCGCGGCCCCGCTCGTAGACGGCGTCCGAGTGCGGGTCGACCTCGGCGGGCAGGTCGATCTCGGGGCGCGAGACGCGCAGGAACGAGTCGCGGTCGCCGCCGGCATAGGCGCGCGCCTCCTCGACGTCGACCACGTCGTAGGGCGGTGACACCACGCGCGCCTCGGACCCGGGGGCGGGGCGCAGCGCACGGAAGGGACGGACGTCGACCACCTCGGGCTCCTTCGCTCGCGCCGACCCTACGCCGCCTCGCGGCGCGACCCCTGCCGGACCGGCGGCTACACGCCCGGCTGCGCCACGATCCGTCCCGACTCGATCGCCTTGACCAGCTCCGCGTGGTCGCGCACGTTCTGGGCGGCGTACTCCACGGCGAACTCGGTGAGCGCGTCGTCGAAGGTGCGGCCCTTGCCGAGGTAGGCCGCGATGGCGACGCGGGCACCCGACCGGGCATGCGCCCGGGCGAGGGTCCAGGCGCAGACCGCGGCGTAGAGGCGCATGCCGACCGGCTGCAGCAGCGAGAGGTCGATGCTGCCCTTGCCGTCGCGCAGCTGACGGACGTAGAAGTCGTGGTCGGTGCCGTCGAGCCCCCGACCGCGGTACCACCCCAGGAAGATGTCGCTGGTCGCCTGCATCAGCCGCTGCCCCGCGACCACGCGACGCCCAGGCTCGTGCTCCGACCTGCCGAGGTAGGGCTCGAGGACCGAGGCGTTGGCCTCCTTGAACTGCAGGATCAGCGGGTCCTGGTGGTCGCGGCCGAGCAGCAGCGTCATCCACGCCCGGGTGCCGACGCTGCCGACTCCGACCACCTTGCGCGCCAGGTCTGCGTAGCTGTACTGCGCCACGAGCATCGTGCGGTCGTCCTCGAGCGAGCGCCGGTAGTCACCGAGGATGCGCTCGGCCTCGCTGGTCACCCACTCCGCACCCGCCTCGCCCGCGAGCTCCACGATCGGCACGACCAGCGGTGGCTCGGAGCGGAAGCGCGGTCGGCCGTCGACGATCTCGGTGAGGCGCGAGAACGCCTGGAGGTTGTCGCGCGAGGCGAACTTCGAGGTCCGCCGCTTGACCTCCTTGATGCCGCCGGCGCGCACCGCGGCAGACTGGGCCTTGAGCCCCTCGAGCATCGTCTCGACCTCGAGCCGGGAGTACCAGACCGCCAGGTTGGTCGACGACGCGAAGCCCTGCATCGACTGCCGGTAGTGCATGACGGCATCGCGCACCACGGCGATGGTGTCCAGCTCGGTGAAGCCGTTGTCCTGGCAGGCCACCACGATCGACGCCGCGAAGCGCTTGACGTCCCACTCGAACGGGCCCGGCAATGTCTCGTCGAAGTCGTTGAGGTCGAACATCAAGTGGCGCTCGGGCGAGTTGTAGTTCCCGAAGTTGAGCAGGTGGGCGTCGCCGCAGAGCTGGACGGTGAGGCCCGAGGTCGGGGTGGTCGCGAGGTCCATGGCCATCACGGCCGCGGCGCCCCGGAAGAACGCGAACGGCGAGGACGCCATGCGTCCGTAGCGGATCGGCAGCAGCTCGGGGACGCGGGTCGCGGCCTGATCCTCGAGGACGTCGATCGGCGACCGACGCGCCGGCGATGGCGAGAACGCGGCGTGCGAGGAGCGCGGCGCCACCCGACGGGCGGCGCGACCGCGCGCCTCCCGCTCGGCGACCGTGCCGTGCGCGACCTCGAGCCGGCTGACGACGGGTTCGTTCACGAGACCTCTCCAGTTCGACCCAGCGTCCAGGCACGGACGCCTCCGACGATGCCGGCGGTGTTGGGCACGACGACGACGTCGTCGCCCAGCGAGGCCAGCACCTCCGGCGTGATGACGCGCGCGTTCCCGCCCCCGAGGTAGAGGCGGTCCCACACGAAGACGGGGCGGAGCGCCTCGACCACCCGGCGCACCCGGCGCGACCAGAACGCGGGACCGAGCCGCTTGCGCTCCTTGTCGCCGATGTAGGTGTCGTACGACAGCCCCCAGCGGACCGGCGCCTGGGAGAGCTCGAGATGGGGCGCGAGCTGGCCGCCGTCGAAGAGCGCGCACCCGAGCCCGGTCCCGAGGGTGAGCACCAGCTCGAGACCGGCGCCGGTGACCACGCCGGCTCCGTGCACCTCCGCGTCGTTGAGCACCCGGGTCGGCACCCCGAGCCGGGCTGCGAGCGCGGCCTGGGCGTCGTAGCCGGTCCACTCCTCGACGAGGTGCTCGAGGCGCTTGGAACGCGGCCCGCTCTCCGTCACGTAGTGGGGCGTCACGATGACGACGCCGTGCCGGATCATCCCCGGCATGCCGACCGTGGCGCGGTCGGCGGGCGGCAGCTGCCCGGCGAGGTCGGCGATCGCGTCGAGGAAGCGGGCGGTCGGCATCGGGTACGGCGTCGGCACACGCAGCGGCTTGGCGTGCAGGGTGCCGTCGGCGTCGAGCACCGACGCCTTCAGCCCGGTCCCGCCGCAGTCGACCGCGAGCGTCATGGTCACGCGGTCAGTGTGGCGGTCCGGGCGCGCCGAGCCGGGGTCGGACACGAAATCACAGGTCTCGTACACCTGTACGACGTCGTGCTACCGTCGGCGGATGAGCAGCAGGGAGAGCCGCACCGGCTGGCCCGAACCGACATCGGTGGCGCGCACCAGGGTCGCGTCCGCGCCGGCAACCGCGCCCCGCGTGGCCCTGCAGGGGTCGCTGCTCGACCTCGCCGACGACGTCCGGCTCGGCCGGCTCGCCGGACAGGTGCGCCGCACGCCCCTCGCGCACGGCGCCTGGGTCGACCACCGCCCGGGATGGGTCAGCGGCTCCGACGCCGTGCTCGAGGTGCTGCTGCACGAGGTCCCCTGGGTGGCCGAGCGCAGGCGGATGTACGACCGCGTGGTCGACGTCCCGCGCCTGATCTCCTGGTACGACGGCGAGGCCGTGCTCCCGCATCCGCTGCTCGCCGACGCGCGCGCCGCGCTGTCGGCGTACTACCGGCCCGAGCTGCGCGAGCCGTTCGTCACCGCCGGGATGTGCCTCTACCGCGACGGTCGCGACTCGGTCGCCTGGCACGGCGACACGATCGGGCGCTCGGCCACCGAGGACACGATGGTCGCGATCGTCTCGTTCGGGTCTGCGCGCACCCTCGCGCTGCGGCCGCGCGGCGGCGGTCGCAGCCACCACTTCTCGCTGGGCCACGGCGACCTCGTGGTGATGGGTGGCTCGTGCCAGCGCACCTGGGAGCACGCCGTGCCCAAGACGTCCGGGGCCGTCGGCCCTCGCGTGAGCGTCCAGTTCCGCCCGGCCGGCGTCGCCTGATCCGGCTCCGCCCACCCGCGCGGCGCCGGCCCGCCGCCCTCGGGGGGCGACGGGCCGGCGCGGTGATGCGGGTCAGGCGAGCTGGACGACCAGCTCGTCGTCCTCGGCCGCGGCCTCCTTGCCGATGGTGATCATGAAGAACGCCACGATCGCGGCCAGCACCATGAACCCCGATCCCACGAGGAACGCCCGGGTGTAGCCCGCGGTGAGCGCCTCGCCCATGCCGGCCGGACCGGCCGTGGGGTTGGCGGCGATCCACGCCGTCGTGGCCGCCACGGCCACCGTGTTGAGCAGCGCCGTCCCCACGGCGCCGCCGACCTGCTGCACGGTGTTGATGAGGGCGGAGCCGACGCCGGCGTCGTCATGGCCGATCGCGTGCAGCGCGGTGGTGGAGATCGGGATGAACGTGAACGCCATGCCGATGCTCATGATGACCATCGAGGGCAGCACGTGGGTGAGGTAGGGCGAGTCGGCCTCGAGAGTCGACAGCCACAGCAGCCCGCCCGCCCCGAGCAGCAGGCCCGGGACGAGGAGCGGCTTGGGACCGACCTTGGGCAGCAGCTGGCTGGCGATGCCGGCGCCGACGACGATGCCCACGCTGAACGGCAGGAACGCGAAGCCGGCGACGATCGGGGTGTAGCCCTTGACGACCTGCAGCCACAGGCCGAGGAACAGGAACATCGCGAACATGCCGATGCCGACGATCAGCGAGGTGATGTAGGCACCGCCGCGGTTGCGGTTGAGCAGCACGCGCATGGGGACGAGCGGGTTCGCGACCCGGTTCTCGATGACGAAGAACGCGACGATCATGGCCAGCGCGAGAGCGAACCACAGGAGCGTGGACGGGTCGGTCCAGTGCGCGGTGTCGGTCAGCCCGTGCGGTGCGGCCTTGGTGAAGCCGTACACGAGCGCCACGAGCCCCACCGTGGCGGTGACGGCGCCCCAGACGTCGTAGCGGGCGACGCCGTCGGCCTTGCTCTCGCGGATGTTGCCCACCGCGAGCAGCGCCGCGAGGATCGCGATCGGCACGTTGACGAGCAGGCACCAGCGCCACGAGAGGTACTCGGTGAGGACGCCGCCCAGCAGCAGGCCGAGCGCCGCACCTCCGCCGGAGATCGCGCCGTAGACGCCGAACGCGCGGGCGCGCTCCTTCGGGTCGTGGAAGGTCACCGTGATGAGCGAGAGCGCCGCCGGTGCGAGCAGCGCCGCGAAGGCGCCCTGCAGCGCCCGGGCCCCGAACAGCCAGATCGCGTCGGGCGCGATGCCGCCGAGGGCCGAGGCGGCGGCGAAGCCGAGCAGGCCGATGATGAAGGTGCGCTTGCGGCCGGCGTAGTCGGCGATGCGACCGCCGAGCAGCAGCAGACCGCCGAAGGCCAACGCGTACGCCGTGACGACCCACTGCTGGTCGGCGTCGGAGATGCCGAGCGCGGCCTTGGCCGACGGCAGCGCCAGGTTCACGATCGAGGCGTCGAGCACGGCCATGAGCGAGGCCATGCCGATGACCGCCAGCGCGCGCCAGCGCATCGGGTCGAGCGGGATGCCCGCGGCGGAGAGCTCCCAGTCGGAGCGCGGGGCGTCGAGCGCCACGGACTCGCCGGCGCCGGAAGGGGTGGTCATGGATCGGCCTCTCGTCGGGGGTATCGGGTGAGGGTCGCCTCACCTCGAGTCTGCCGGGGACAACCGACAGTCGACGACGAGGTATTCCGGCCCCGCTAGGTTTCCCTCGTGAGTGCGACCGCGACCACGACGCCGGCGGGGGCCCGCCGGTGACCGACGCCGACCCGACCCCCACGCTGCGCGAGGTCCGCGCGCTGCGCTACGTGGTCGCCCTGCGCGAGGGCGGCTCGCTTCCCGGTGTGGTCGAGGCCGACGACCTGGGCACCTACGTGGTCAAGTTCCGCGGCGCCGGGCAGGGCCGCAAGGCGCTCGTGGCGGAGGTCGTCGTGGGCGAGCTCGGCCGGCGCCTCGGCCTCCCCGTGCCCGAGCTCGTGGTCGTGTCGCTCGACGCGTCGATGGCGAGCGCCGAGCCCGACGAGGAGGTGCAGGACCTCTTGCGGGCCAGCCACGGCACGAACCTCGGCATGGACTTCCTCCCCGGCTCGCTGGGGATCGAGCGGCCCGACGGCATCGACGCCGACCTCGCCGCGCGCGTCCTGTGGCTCGACGCGTTCACGCAGAACGTCGACCGGTCCTGGCGCAACCCCAACCTGCTGCGCTGGCACGGCTCGCCCTGGCTCATCGACCACGGCGCCGCGCTGTACTTCCACCACGACTGGTCCGCCCGCGCGGCGGCCGCGACCCGTCCGTACCCCGCCGCGCACGACCACGTGCTGCTCGGCGTCGCCGGGCCGCTGCGGCCCGCCCACGACCTGCTGGCGCCGCTCGTGCCGCACGCCCTCGCCGAGGCGCTGGACAGCGTCCCGGACGAGTGGCTGCTCGGCGAGCCGGGCTTCGAGGGCCCCGGCGACGTGCGCGCCGCGTACACCGAGGTGCTGCTCGCCCGGCTCGACGAGCCCGAGACCTGGCTCGACGCCGTGGAGGTGGCCCGTGCCGCACACGTATGAGTGGGCCGTGCTGCGGGTGGTCCCCCGTGTCGAGCGCGGCGAGCTGGTCAACGTCGGCGTCGTCGTCTACTGCCGCGCCCTGGACTACCTCGGGGTCTGGTTCACCGACGACCTCGGCCGTGCGCTGGCGCTGGCGCCCGACCTCGACGTCGATGCGGTGCGACAGCACCTCGACGCGGTGGCCGCGGTGTGCGCCGGGGCGCCGGAGGCCGGAGGCAGCGGTCGCCGCACGCCCGGCGACCGGTTCCGGTGGCTGGTGGCGCCGCGCAGCACCGTCGTGCAGACCTCCCCCGTGCACACCGGCATCACCGAGGACCCGGACGCCGAGCTGCGCGACCTCGCGAGCGCGATGGTCGCCTGGCCGCCCGGGTCGGACCCGCGACCGCCGCTCGAGCGGCCGTCGACCACCCGTCCGGACGGCTGACCGCGGGGCGCTACCCTGCTCCCATGAGCGAGCACGAGGACCACTCCGTCCATCCCGTCCCGGCAGCGATCGTCATCCTGCTCGTGGCCGCGCTGTTCGGCTGGATCTTCTCCCTCATGGCCGGCAGCTGGGCGATCGAGGTCATGATCATCACCGTCGCCCTCGCCGTCTGGGGCTTCGTCACCGTCCTCGCCCTCGACAAGACCGACTGACGCCGTCTCACTGCGGCCGTCGGCCCCGCTTCGCCAGCTGGGCCAGGTAGGCGTTGTAGTCGGCGAGTTCGTCGGTGCCCTCACCCGTGCGGGCGGCCTCCTCCTGAGCCCGGTCCGAGCGCCGCGCCTCGCCCTCGTCGGCCCGCACCCACTGCACGAACATGGCGCCCATCACGATGATCATGGGGATGTCTCCCGAGCCCCAGCCGATCATCGCGCCGACGTGCTGGTCGGCGAGGAGGTCCAGCGCGTACGGCCGCTGCAGGGAGCGGTAGAACGCCTCGGCCACGACCGACGTCGTCGACATCATCACGACGGCGAAGAACGAGTGCAGCGCCATGACGATCACCATGATCACGAAGCGCGCCATGAACGGCGGGCGCCGCGGCCCCGGGTCGATCCCGATCATCACCCAGTAGAAGACGACGCCGACGAGCAGGAACCCCGCGTTCATGGCGATGTGGCCCCAGTGGCTCGACATCAGCCACGGGAAGACCGGCGTCAGGTAGATCAGGTAGAAGCCCGCGAGGAACAGCCCGGAGGCTGTGAGCGGGTGGGTGAGCACGCGGACGGACCGCGAGGCGACGAAGCGCTCGAGCCACTCCCGCGGACCGACACGGCCGGAGTCGCGCGGCAGGGTGTCGAGCGCCAGCGTGATCGGCGCGGCGAGCACGAGGAAGATCGGCGCCACCATGCTCAACACCATGTGCTGGGTCATGTGGACGCTGAACAGCACGTGCCCGTACGTCGCGACGCCGGACAGCGTGCAGATCGCGAGCAGCGCGGTGCCGAGGACCCACGAGGCCGTGCGGCCCCACGGCCACCGCCCGCCCGAGCGGTGGACCGACCGCACACCGGCCAGGTAGAGGCCGAGCATCGCGAGGCAGACGAGCAGCCAGAGCGCGTCGGCCCTCGCCTGGCCCCAGAACAGGTTCGCCAGCGTCACCTCGGGCGGCATCGGGAAGCCGATGATCACCTGCGCCGGGGTCAACGAGGACACCGGGACCGCTCCGCTGACCGGCGGCGGCGTGCGCGACAGGGCGACGGCGACGCCGACCGTCGCGGCCATGACCAGCACCTCGACGGCGGCCACGCGCACGAACAGCAGCCGCGACGGGTCGGCCGCGAGCTTCGGCACCGTCTCGCGGCGGTGCCACCAGCCGATCGCCGCGATCACCGCGAGCAGCAGCACCTTGAGCAGGACGAGCCGCCCGTACGACGTGGTCAGCAGGTCGCCCGCCCCTGAGAGCCGGACCCACGCGGAGAGGATGCCGCTGGCCGCGACCGCGACGGCGGTCCAGACGGCGAGCGGGCTGAAGCGGGCGACGGCGACGGCCAGCGGACGGCGGTCGGTCGTGCCCAGCAGGACGAGCGCGGCGAGGCCACCGCACCACAGGCTCAGCGCGAGCACGTGGACGGCCAGCGCGGAGACGGCGACCGTGTGGTCGGGCGAGGTCCCGGAATGGCTCGACAGCGTCGGCGGCAGGAGCGCGGCGAGCGCGAGCAGGCAGCTGAGCGCCGCTCCGGTCGTGGTGCGTACGGCGTACGCCGCCACCCCCACGACCAGCGCCAGCACCGCCTGCACGAGCAGCGACCGGCCGATCTCGATGTCGCGCACGAAGCTCCACAGCAGCGCGGGGTCGAGGACGCCGGGAACCGGCGTGGCCAGGACGTTCGACAGCGTCAGGACGACCTCGACCAGCACCGCCCCGGCCCAGACGAGAGCCGACCAGCGCGCGGCGCGGGTCCACCGCAGCCGGGGTCCGCGCAGGACCCCCTCGCGCGCCGGCACCAGCAGCCCGCCGGCGAGCAGGAGCCCCACCGTGAGGATCCCGGCCAGATCCGCGAGAGTGCGCAGCACGGGCAGCGCCCACTCGGTGCCGAGCCCCTCGTCGGGGAGGCCGGGCGCAGCGGGCGCCGGGCGTCCGTCGCCGGCCCACAGGCACAGCGCCATCACCACGAGGGCGACGGCGAGCGAGCCGAGCAGCACCGGTCCCGGGCGCAGCTCGCGGATGAGCTGCGCCCGAGGGGCGGCTGCAGGAGCGGTCACGCCGACCGTCGGCGCAGCAGGACCACCACGATGCCGACGATCACGGCCACCGCCAGGCCCCCGAGGACCAGCGGCCACGCGCTCATCGAGCTGGCGTCAGCCGTCGACGAGGTGGGCGCGGTGGGCAGCGGAGACGTGCTCGATGACGCGGCAGAGGGTGGGGCGCTCGCCGTCGGGCTGCCCGACGCGCTCGCGCTGGGCGAGGGCAGCACGGACTCGGGGACCACGAACGCGAAGGAGCCCGTGATGGTGTGGCCGTCGTCCGAGGCGCTGCGGTAGGAGACGCCGTACGTGCCGGGGACGGTGAGCGCGACGAGCGGCACCGTCGCGGTGTCGCCCGAGATGACGGTGGCGCCCGAGGTCACGGAGGTGCCCTCGGGGTCGCGGACGACGATCGCGGTCCCGCCGGGCAGCGGCGCCTCCTCGAACGTGAGCACGACGGACGTGGGGAGCGTGGTGACGGTGCTGTCGGCCGCGGGCGCGGTGCTCACGACGACGTTGTGAGCCGACGCCGGCGGGGCGGCCAGCAGACCGGCGGCGCCGATCAGCGCGGCGGCCGCGAGCACGCGCAGCGCGGCAGGACGGGGGACGTGCACGGGTTCTCCTGACGGTGACGGGGACGGGGGCGCTGCGGCGACCCCGACCCGGTGGTCAGGCTCGCGCGAGCGGCGCCGGGGGTCCCCGCCGGCTCGAGGCCGTCGCGCGGACGGTCGCGCGGACGGGCCGCAGGTGCTCGTCGACCGGCACGCGCACCACGCGCGGCAGCGCGAGACCGTCGGCCACGACGGGCAGCAGGAGGCGCCGGGCGAGGTGCCAGAGCACGGCGACGGCGGAGTCGACGCGCGCGAGCACGACGGCCGAGACGGCGACGGCGAGCAGGTGGGCCAGGAGCATGCCGGGCGTGAGCGCTGCAGCGTGCCCGTGGTCGTGGGCCGCTCCCGAGCTGGCCAGCCCGGCCAGGCGCGGGTCGACGTGCGAGCCCGGCGCAGCGAGGAGCATCGTGACGTGCGCGACGGCCTGGATCCCGATCAGCGCGCCGATCAGGCGGGCCACCGTCCAGGTCCGCGCCGACGCGACCACGCAGCCCGCGAGGACGAGCAGCGCCACGGGGAGCCCGAGCGGCCCCGGCTCCGCTTCGCCGCTGACGGCACCGTGCCCGGCGACGGCGACGAGGAGGCCGACGGACGCGACCACGCTGCCGCGCGCGACGCGCATCGGGGCGGGCGCGCCGCGGAGCGGGACCCTTCGCAGCGCGTCGCTCACCGGGCCATGGTAGGCGGCCCCGGACCACCCGGGCTCTCTGCGCGGCCTCACCGGATCCTCACCCGCCTTCCCTTCCGGCATCCGGCTTGGGGACACTGGCTGCTGGCCTACGGAAGGACCGCACCTGATGACCGGCTCCGCCGACGAGCTCCTCGACCGGACGAGGCTCGCGACGCTCGTCGACGAGATCGGCGACCTCGACCTCGTGCGCCA
Organism: Actinomycetes bacterium; assembly: GCA_029781935.1. Classification (GTDB taxonomy): domain Bacteria; phylum Actinomycetota; class Actinomycetes; order S36-B12; family CAIYMF01; genus Longivirga. The sequence continues at coordinate 28,643 of JAKOVT010000145.1, forward strand.
GGCCGTCCAGACCTTCCTCGACGAGGTCCCCGACCGGCTCGCCGCGATCCGCGTCGCCCTCGCCGGTGGCGACGGGCGGGAGCTGCGCTCGGCCGCCCACGCCCTCGGCTCCCCCGCCGCGATGCTCGGTGCGGTCGGCATCTCGGTCGTGTCCAAGCAGCTGCAGGCCGCGGCGCTCGAGGACCGGCTCGACGACGCCCGCGCCCTCGTCGAGCAGATCACCGCCACGACTCAGCGCACCGAGGTCGAGATGCGCGCCTACCTCGCGTCGTCCGCCTCGGCCTGACGCGGGTCGAGATAGGTCCTCGCCATGTCGGCCAGGGCGTCGATCCCGAACGGCTTGCTCAGGTAGTCGGTCATCCCCGCGTCGCGGCACGAGTCGCGCTCGGCCTGGCCCACGTGCGCGGTGAGGGCCACGATGGGGACGTCGGCCGCCGTCGCCCCGCCCGTCCCGGCGCGCCACCGGCGCGTCGTCTCGCGGCCGTCGATGCCCGGCATCTGCACGTCCATGAGCACCAGTCCGTACGCCGACCGCTCCATGGCGTCGAGCGCCGCCTGACCGCCGTCGACCACGTCGGTGTCGAGCCCGATCTTCCCGAGCATCGCGGCGGCGAGCCGACGGTTGATCTCGTTGTCGTCGACCAGCAGCACTCGCGTGCTCCGTGCCACCCACGCGGCCGTGCCGCCGGACCGGGCGGCGATGCGCAGCTGGGCGCGGGTCCCGCCATCGGGGTGGGCCGACACGTCGAGCGCGCCGCCCAGCGCGGTGGTGAGCCGCGAGGTCTGGGCGAGCCCGCCGCCGCCCTGCGGCAGGGCTCCGTTGCCGGGCCAGGTGTAGCCGACCCCGTGGTCGCGGACCTCGATGACCAGCGTGTCGGGACTGGCGTCGATGCCGACCTCGACGCGGTCGGTGCCGGAGTGCGCGAGGGCGTTGTCGACCAGCGCGTGGGCCGCGCGCAGGACGAGGGGCGACTGCACCGACGTGACGAAGTCCGCCCCGAGGCGGTCGGTGTGCGGCACCACGGGCACGGCGCTGCCGGCGTAGGGACCGACGATGCCCTCGACCAGCGCGTCGAGCGCG
>JAKOVT010000157.1 GCA_029781935.1 Actinomycetes bacterium
GGTGATGATCTGCGCGACCCGCTCCTCGCCGTAGCGCTCGGTGGCGTAGCGGATCATCTCGCCGCGGCGGCGCTCGTCGAAGTCCATGTCGATGTCGGGCATCGACACGCGCTCGGGGTTGAGGAACCGCTCGAACAGCAGGCCGTGGGCGATCGGGTCGAGCTCGGTGATGCCCAGGGCGTAGGCGATGAGGGCGCCCGCGGCCGACCCGCGGCCGGGGCCGACCCGGATGCCGACCTCCTTGGCGTGACGGACCAGGTCGGCCGTGACGAGGAAGTAGCCGGGGAACCCCATCTGGCAGATGACGCCGACCTCGTACTCGGCCTGCGCGCGGTGCTGGTCGGGGACGCCGGTCGGGAAGCGCTGCGCGAGGCCACGCTCGACCTCCTTGACCAGCCACGACTCCTCCGACTCCCCCTCCGGGACGGGGAAGCGCGGCATCAGGTTGGCGCCCTCGTTGAAGCTGACGTCGCACCGCTCGGCGATCAGGAGGGTGTTGTCGCACGCCTCGGGCAGCTCGCGCCAGACCTCGCGCATCTCCGCCGCGGACTTGAGGTAGAAGTCGCGGCCGTCGAACTTGAACCGCTTCGGGTCGTCCATGGTGGTGCGCGTGCCGATGCACAGCAGGACGTCGTGCGACTCGGCGTCGCCCGGGTAGACGTAGTGCAGGTCGTTGGTGGCCAGCAGCGGCAGCTGCAGGGTCTTGGCGATCCGCAGGAGCTCCTCGCGGTGCCGGCGCTCGATGCCGAGGCCGTGGTCCATGAGCTCGCAGAAGAAGTTGTCCTTGCCCAGGATCTCCTGGAAGTCGGCCGCCGCGGCGAGCGCGCGGTCGTAGTTGCCGGCCTGCAGCCAGCGGTTGACCTCGCCGGAGGGGCAGCCGGTGGTGGCGATGATGCCCTTGCCGTAGGTCTGCAGCAGGTCGCGGTCGATGCGGGGCTTGCGGTAGAACCCCTCGAGGCTGGACAGGCTGGAGAGCCGGAACAGGTTGTGCAGGCCCTCCGTGCTCTCGGCCCACATCGTCATGTGGGTGTAGGCCTGGCGGCCCTTCGCGGCGGTCTCGCCGTCCTCGCCCACGCCCTCGTCGTAGCCACCGCCGAAGTCGAACGGCGCGCGTTCGAACCGGCCCTGCGGGGCGTAGTAGCCCTCGATGCCGATGATCGCCTTGATTCCTGCGGCCTTGCCCCGCTTGTAGAAGTCGTAGGCGCCGTAGACGTTGCCGTGATCGCTCATCGCGACCGCCGGCATCTCCAGCCGGGCCGCTTCCGTGAACAGGTCGTCGAGGCGGGCCGCGCCGTCGAGCATGGAGTACTCGGTGTGCACGTGCAGGTGCACGAACGAGTCGCTCGACATGCCCATCCCCTCGTCCGGCGTGCGCGTGACCGGGACGCCGAGGCGCTCCCGCTGACCCTCGTCGCCGGGGGAAGTCGGCGGGTCGAAGGGTCTTCACCCTAACGCGCGGGTCCGACGGCGACCGGCCCGGGACGGGAGGCCGCAGGTCGGTCGGCGTGTCGGGACGCGGGCCCTCCCGAGCCTGCCTCGGTCGGCCCGCTCAGCCCCCGAAGAGGGCGGCCGCGGCGCGGGCGTCGTCGGCGGTCGCGAAGCCGCTCAGGTCCAGGACCCCACCCGTGATCTGGTCGGTGACGACCGGCGCGGACTGCACGCGACCGTGCGACACGACGGCGAGCAGGTCGCGCGGCGACGGCTGCTGCGACAGCCGCAGCGTGCTGTTGGCCAGCGCGGTCGCCCCCGTGACGTCGAGCTCCACGCGCACGGTCGGGGTGTCGCCGACGGTGCCGGCGTCGACCGACTTCACGTGCGGGCCGGACACGACCGCCGGGCCGAGCCCGAGCACCGTCGTCAGGTCGGCGGAGCAGAGGGTGGCGGGCTCGGCGGCCGGCGGCGTCGGCGGGTCGGTCTTCGGGCAGTCGCCGAGCGCCGCACGCTCCACGGTGAGCACGGGGCGCAGCTGGAGGTCGGGCCCGTCCGGACCTGGAGTGCCCGACGAGGTCGGGCCGGGGTCGAGCGGATTGAAGGCGGGCACCGCCGGCTTGTCGCTGGTGCTGACGCTGCACCCCGCCAGCACGAGGACGGCCGTCGCTGCGGCAACAGCCGCGACGACGCGGCGCAGCGGGGTCACGACGTGGCGAGCCCGTCGAGCTCGGCGTAGGTCGCGTCGTCGAGCTCGACCGCCCCCGCCGCGCAGTTCTCCTCGAGATGCTCGAGCGACTTCGTGCCCGGGATCGGCAGCATCACCGGCGAACGGCGGAGCAGCCAGGCGAGCGACAGCTGGGCCGGCGTCGCGCCGGTGCGCTGGGCGACGACGTCCAGCGCGCCGCCGGGACGAGCGGTCTCCCCCGAGGCCACCGGGAACCACGGGATGAAGCCGATGCCGTGCGCCTCGCAGTGGTCGAGCACGGCCTCGCTCTGCCGGTTGGTGAGGTTGTAGAGGTTCTGGACCGTCGCCACCGGCACGATCGCGCGCGCCGCCTCGATCTCGTCGACGCCGACCTCCGAGAGGCCGACGTGGCGGACCTTGCCGGCCGCGACCGCCTCGGCGAACACGCCGAGCTGGTCCTCGAGCGGGAAGTCGGGGTCGATGCGGTGCAGCTGCCAGAGGTCGAGGGTCTCGACGCCGAGCCGGCGCAGCGACATCTCGAGGCACTGCGTCAGGTACGCCGGGTGCCCGCACATCGTCCAGACGTGAGGGCCCTGCCGGGTGAAGCCGGCCTTCGTCGCGACGCGGACCTGACCGTAGGGGTGGAGGGCCTCGCGGATGAGGTCCTCGGACACGAACGGGCCGTAGGAGTCGGCGGTGTCGATGAAGTCGACGCCGAGCTCCACCGCGCGGCGCAGCACCGCCTTCGCGTTGTCCGGGTCGTCGGGCTGGCCCCAGCGGCCCTCGCCCAGGATCTGCATCGCGCCGTACCCGAGGCGGTGCACCTCCAGGTCGCCGCCGATCGCGAACGTGCCGCTGCCCTCGATGCCCTCGCTCGTCATGCGCACATCCTCCCCTACGCCCTCGCGGGCCCGGCAGGATGGCCCCGCAGACCGAGGAGGCCCTGTGGCAGCACCGCAGCCGCCGTTCCAGCCGCCGACCCTGACCGACGGCGTCGTCACCCTGCGTCTCGCGCGACCGCACGACGCCGGGCCCATGACGGAGGGGCTCAGCGACGTCGGCACCGTCGAGTGGCTGGTCAGCGTGCCGCACCCGTACGACCACCAGGAGTCGGTGCGCTGGGTCGAGGAGGTGGCCCCAGGCGGCTGGCGCGACGGCACGCTGCTGTTCCTCACCGTCGCCGACGCCGACGACGACTCCTTCCTCGGCGAGGTGGGGCTCACCGAGGTCGCCCTCGCCGACCGCCGCGTCGAGCTCGCCTACTGGCTGGCCCCGTGGGCGCGTGGGCGCGGCGCGATGACGTGCGCCGTGCGGTTGATGCTCGGCTGGGCGTTCGACGAGCTCGGCGTCGAGCGGGTCGACTGGGCGGCGCGGGCCGACAACCACGCCTCGCGCGCGGTCGCCGAGGCGGTCGGCTTCCGCGTCGAAGGCGTCCGCCGCGGCCGGTTCCACCGGCGCTACGACGGAGCTCGGTACGACGAGCAGGTGGCGGGTCTGCTCCGCGGCGACCTGCGGCTCGGTGGATGAGAGACCCGCGCCCGTCCTCGGCCGGATGCGACGTTCGCGCTGCGCGTCGGGCGGCCAGGAGGGATGGTTGACCCAGCAACGACGTCCCCCGAGGAGGAGCACGTGTCCGAGGTCAACGACTGGAACGCCGCGATCATCGCCGAGTTCCGGGCGAACGGCGGCAAGGTCGGCGGTCAGTTCGAGGGCGCGCCGATGGTGCTCATGCACCACCTCGGGCGCAAGTCCGGCAAGGAGGCGGTCAACCCGGTCATGTACCTGGCGTCCGACGACGATCCCGCCACCATCTACGTGTTCGCCTCCAAGGGCGGCGCTCCGACGCACCCGGACTGGTACTGGAACATGACCGAGGCCGGCCGCGCGACGGTCGAGGTCGGCACCGAGACCTACGACGTCACGGTGCGCGAGCTCGAGGGCGAGGACCGCGACCGCGTCTACGCCGAGCAGGCGTCGCGCTACCCCGGCTTCGCCGAGTACGAGCAGAAGACCGCCGGCATCCGGGTCATCCCCGTGCTGGCCCTCACCCGCGCCTGACGCAGGGCCGTCCCGGCGTCGGACCGCTCTCGACGGCAGCGGGTCACTGCCAGGTGGTGGCGCTCACGAGGTCGAGGGCGTGCTGGAGATCCGTCGGGTAGGGCGACTCGTACTCGACGCGCTCGCCGGTCGCGGGGTGCTCGAAGGCGAGCCGCACGGCGTGCAGCCACTGCCGGTGCAGCCCGAGACGCGCGGCCAGGACGGGATCGGCGCCGTAGGTGAGGTCGCCGACGCAGGGGTGGCGCAGCGCCGAGGTGTGCACCCGGATCTGGTGGGTGCGCCCGGTCTCGAGGTGGATCTCGAGCAGCGACGCGTGCCGGAACGCCTCGAGCGTCTCGTAGTGGGTGATGCTCGGCTTGCCGTCGGTCACGATGGCCCAGCGGTACTCGTGCTTGGGGTGCCGGTCGATCGGCGCGTCGATGGTGCCGCGCGGCGGGTCCATCAGGCCCTGCACGAGAGCGTGGTAGGTCTTGTCGACGGTGCGGTCCTTGAACTGACGCTTGAGCAGCGTGTAGGCGCGCTCGCTCTTCGCGACGACCATGAGCCCGGTGGTGCCGACGTCGAGACGGTGCACCACGCCCTGGCGCTCGGCCGCACCCGACGTCGAGATCCGGTAGCCCGCGCCGGCGAGACCGCCGATGACGGTGGGCCCGTTCCACCCGGGCGAGGGGTGGGCCGCGACGCCGACCGGCTTGTCGACGACCACGAGGTCGTCGTCGTCGTGGACGACCCGAAGGCCCTCGACCACCTCGGGCACGACGGCCACCGGCGCCGGGGCATCGGGCATCTCGACCTCGAGCCACGCGCCTGCGGCGACCCGCGCCGACTTGCCGACCTGTTCGCCGTCGAGACGCACTCCCCCGCTGGCGGCGATGTCGGCGGCCTTGGTGCGCGAGAGCCCGAACAGCCGCGCGAGGGCGGCATCGACGCGCTCGCCCTCGAGCCCGTCGGGCACGGGCAGGCTGCGCAGCTCGGTCACGCCGCCTTCTTGCCGTCGAGGTCGACGCCGAGCAGGGCCAGGACGACCATGAGAACGGCGGAGCAGGTGATCGCGGCGTCGGCCACGTTGAACACGGCGAAGTGCTTGACGAAGATGAAGTCGACGACGTGGCCCTGCAGCATGCCGGGGTCGCGGAAGACGCGGTCGATGAGGTTGCCCAGCGCGCCGCCGAGCATCCCGCCCAGGGCGATGGCCCAGGCCAGGCTGCCGAGCTCGCGCGACTTGCGCACGATGACGACGACCACGGCGATCGCGATCACCGGGAACACGAAGGTGAAGCCGGTGCCGAACGAGAACGCGGCGCCGGGATTGCGCAGGAAGTCCAGCGCCAGCCAGTCGCCGACGATCTGCACCGGCGGCTGCCCCTCGAGGTAGCGCACCGCGAGCCACTTGGTGAGCTGGTCGAGGACGACGACGGTCGCCGCCACCGCGAAGGTGGTGGCGACCAGGTGACGGCGGCGCGGCTGGGTCTGCTGCCCGGACGGGTCCCCCGGGGCGGGGGCGACGACATCGGCGGGCACGGCAGCCGGCCCGACCCCGGCCTCGGCCGCGCCGGTTCGCTGCTGCTCGGGCCGCTCGTCGCTCACGAGGAGCGAGCGTACGTGGGTGCGGGCGCGCGGGGCGAACCGCCGGGCGTCAGCCGGTCAGCGCCGCTCCTCGAGCTGCTTGCAGGCGACGCACAGGGTGGCGCGCGGGAACGCCTGCAGCCGCAGCTTGCCGATCGGCTTGCCGCACCGCTCGCACACGCCGTAGGTGCCGTCGCCGAGGCGGGCCAGCGCACGCTCGTACTGCAGCAGCAGCTCGCGGGCGTTGTTGGCCAGCGACATCTCGTGCTCGCGCTCGAAGGTCTTGGTGCCGGCGTCGGCCTGGTCGTCGCCGGCGCCGTCGCCGGAGTCGCGCAGCAGGTCGGCGATGCCCTCCTCGGCCTCGGCGATCTGGTGGTTGAGGCGCGACACCTCGAGCTCGAGCTCGCCGCGGACCTCGGCGAGCTCGGTGGCCGTCCAGGGCGACTCGTCCTCGCGCACCGCGAGCTTCGGTGCCGCCTTCGCCGCGGACGGCTTCTTCGCGGGAGCCGCCTTCGCCGGTGCCGCCGTGGCGGCCGGCGCGGCCTTCGTGGCAGGCGCGGCCTTCGTGGCAGGCGCGGCCTTCGTGGGAGCCTTCGTCGCCGGCGCCGGCTTCTTCGCGGCCGCCTTCGTGGCGGGGGCCTTCCTCGTGGGCGCGGCCTTCGTGGGCGCGGCCTTCTTCGCGGGCGCCGACTTCGCCGGAGCCTTCGTGACGGGCGCGGCCTTCTTCGCGGGCGCGGCCGTCTTGGCGGGCGCGGCCTTCGCCGGGGCCTTCGTGACCGGCGCGGCCTTCCTCGCGGGCGCGGCCTTCTTCGCGGGCGCGGCCTTCGCCGGGGCCTTCGTGACCGGCGCGGCCTTCTTCGCGGGCGCGGCCTTCTTCGGGGGCGCGGCCTTCTTCGCCGACGCTGCCATGACGGCCTCCCTCGCTGCGCTGCGCCGCGGGCCACCGGACGACCTTCGCGCGTCCCCCGCGGGCGCCCGGTCGGCGGCACAAGCCTGCCGAGGATAGGCACTGCCCCCCTCCGGATCAACACGGCACGCCGTCCGAGATCCGGCGAATCCGCAGGTCAGGGCTCAGGTGTTCCGCAGAGCGGACAGTCGCGCGGTCGCGTCGTCGGGCGGGTCGTCGATTTCGACCAGTTTGTCCCGACTGGTCGCACCGTGCACGAGGCGCACCTGGCGGGTCCGCACTCCGAGCGCCTCGGCCAGGGCACGCAGCACCGCCTCGGTGGCCGCCCCGTCGACGGCGCGGGCGGTGACGGCGACGAGCAGCGGGGCGTCCGGGCCCTCGCCGTACGCGCGCCCGACCTTCGTCCGCGACGCCCCCGGCCGCACCCGGACGGCGACGCGCAGCGGTGCGGGCATACGCGCAAGCCTGCCACCCCTCCGGGCCGTTACCCTGGACCCGTCCAGGCACGGCGACGACGGGGACGAGTAGTCCCGCACGCAGCCACCAGCGACCCGGGGACGGTGCGAGCCCGGGGGTGTGCGCGGGGTGAAGATCACCCCCGAGCTGCCGGAGGAGCCGCGGGAGACCGCGGGGTAGAGCCGGCCGCCTGCGACGTCCGAGAGGGCGCGGTCCCCGACCGCGCCAAGGAGGGTGGTACCGCGGGGCCCGGTCCGACCGGCCGCCTCGTCCCTCCGTCACGAGAGCCCGGCCGCGAGGCCGGTCCGCAGACGGAGGATCGATGTACCGCCCGGTGCCGCCGCAGGTCGACCTGCCTGCTCTCGATCACGAGGTGCTCGCGCTCTGGCGCGAGCGCGGGGTCTTCGAGCGCTCGCTCGCCGCCACCGAAGGCCGCCCGCTCTGGGTGTTCAACGAGGGCCCGCCCACCGCCAACGGCATGCCCGGGACCCACCACGTCGAGGCGCGCGTCTTCAAGGACGTCTTCCCGCGCTACAAGACCATGAAGGGCTACCACGTCCCCCGCAAGGCCGGGTGGGACTGCCACGGCCTGCCGGTCGAGCTCGCGGTGGAGAAGGAGCTCGGCTTCTCCGGCAAGAAGGACATCGAGGCCTACGGCATCGCCGAGTTCAACGCGAAGTGCCGGGAGTCGGTGCTCCGGCACGTCGACGCGTTCGCCGACCTGACCGAGCGCATGGGCTACTGGGTCGACATGGGCGACGCCTACTGGACCATGGACCCGCACTACGTCGAGAGCGTGTGGTGGTCGCTCAAGCGGATCTTCGACCAGGGCCTGCTGGTCCAGGACTACCGCGTGACGCCGTACTGCACCCGCTGCGGCACGGGCCTCTCCGACCACGAGCTCGCCCAGGGCTACGAGACGGTCGTGGACCCCTCGGTCTACGTGCGGTTCCCGCTCACCAGCGGCGCCCTCGTCGAGCGCCACCCCGGGCTCGCCCTGCTCGTCTGGACGACGACGCCGTGGACGCTCATGTCCAACACGGCGTGCGCGGTGCACCAGGACGTCGAGTACGCCGTGACCCGCACGGCCGACGGCGACCTGCTGCTCGTCGCCGAGGCGGTGCGCGAGCGCGTCCTCGGCGAGGGCACCACGGTGCTCGAGACCGTGCGCGGCGCCGAGGTTCTCGGTGCGTCGTACGCGCGCCCGTTCACCGGCGTGGCGTTCCCCGAGACCGACGCCCCGGTGCACACGGTCCTGCACGCCGACTTCGTCACGACCGAGGACGGCTCGGGCATCGTGCACGAGGCGCCCGCGTTCGGCGCCGTCGACCTCCAGCTCTGCCGCGAGCACGGTCTCCCCGTCGTGAACCCGCTGCGTCTCGACGGCACCTTCGACCCCGAGCTGCCGCTCGTCGGCGGGATGTTCTTCAAGAAGGCCGACGCCGTGCTGGTCGACGATCTCGCCGAGCGCGGCCTGCTGTTCAAGCACGTGCCCTACGAGCACACCTACCCGCACTGCTGGCGCTGCCACACGCCGCTCGTCTACTACGCGCAGCCCTCGTGGTACATCCGCACGACCGCGGTGAAGGACGCCCTGCTGCGCGAGAACGAGGGCACCGACTGGCACCCGCAGACCATCCAGTGGGGACGGTACGGCGACTGGCTGAACAACAACATCGACTGGGCGCTGTCGCGCTCGCGCTACTGGGGCACTCCGCTGCCGATCTGGCGCTGCGACAGCGACCACCTCACCTGCGTCGAGTCGCTGGCCGATCTCGGCGCCCACGCAAGCCAGGACCTGTCGAACCTCGACCCCCACCGGCCCTTCGTCGACGACGTCGTGTTCCCGTGCCCGCAGTGCGGCGAGACCGCCACGCGCGTCCCGGAGGTGATCGACGCCTGGTACGACAGCGGCGCGATGCCCTTCGCGCAGTTCGGCTATCCGTTCCGCGGCGCCGACGAGTTCGCGAACCGCTACCCCGCCGACTTCATCTGCGAGGCGATCGACCAGACCCGCGGCTGGTTCTACACGCTCATGGCGGTCGGCACGCTGGTGTTCGACCGGTCGTCGTACAAGACGGTGCTCTGCCTCGGCCACATCCTCGACGAGGAGGGCCGCAAGATGAGCAAGCACCTCGGCAACGTGCTCGAACCGATCCCGCTGATGGACCAGCACGGCGCCGATGCCGTGCGCTGGTTCATGCTCGCGGGCGGGTCGCCGTGGCAGGCGCGGCGCGTAGGTCACGGCACCATCCAGGAGGTCGTGCGCAAGACGCTGCTGACCTACTGGAACACCGTGTCGTTCCAGGCGCTGTACGCGCGCGAGGCCGGCTTCGAGCCGAACGCCACCCCGGCTCCGCCGGTGGCCGAGCGGGCGGCGCTCGACCGCTGGGCGCTGTCGGAGGCGCACCGGCTCGCCCGAGAGGTCGACGCCGCGCTCGAGGCCTACGACACCCAGCGCGCCGGACGACTGTTGTCGGCCTACGTCGACGACCTGTCGAACTGGTACGTGCGCCGCTCGCGGCGGAGGTTCTGGTCGGGCGACCCGTCGGCGATCGCGACCCTGCACGAGTGCCTGTACGTCGTCACCCTCCTCATGGCGCCGTTCACGCCGTTCGTCACCGAGCGGGTCTGGCAGGACCTGTTCGCCTCGACGAGCGACGAGCTGCCCGACTCCGTGCACCTCGCCGCGTGGCCCGTGGTCGACGACTCGCTCCTCGACGACCGGCTGGCCGAGCAGATGGGCCTGGTCCGCCGGCTCGTGGAGCTCGGCCGTGCGGCGCGCGCGTCGTCGAGCGTCCGCACCCGCCAGCCCCTCGGCCGCGCCCTGGTGGCCGCGGCCGGGTGGGACGACCTGCCCGACGCGCTGCGCGCCGAGGTGGCCGAGGAGCTCAACTGCGGCGAGCTGCTCGCGCTCGGCGACGTCGCGGAGGCGCACCTGGTCGACGTGTCGGTGAAGGCGAACTTCCGCGCTCTGGGCAAGCGGTTCGGCAAGGGCACTCCCCCGGTGGCCGAGGCGATCGCCGCGGCCGACGGTGCCGAGCTCGTGGCGGCGCTGCGCCAGCGCGGCACCGCGGAGGTCGTGGTCGGCGGCGAGCCGGTGGCCCTCACCGAGGACGAGGTGGTGGTGACCGAGACCCCCAGGGCGGGGTGGGCCGTGGCGAGCGACGGCGGCGAGACGCTCGCGCTCGACCTCGAGCTCACCCCCGAGCTGCGGCTGGCAGGCCTGGCCCGCGAGACCGTGCGCACGCTGCAGGAGGCCCGCAAGTCTGCGGGGCTGGCGGTCAGCGACCGCATCGCGGTCGCCTGGGCGGCCGACGACGACGAATTGGCGGCCGCGCTGCGCGCCCACGGCGGCGCGGTGGCCGGCGAGGTGCTCGCGACGTCGTTCGACGAGGGCGCGCCGGTCGAGGGCTGGTCGCACGACGAGGACCTCGGGCTGCGCTACCGCCTGACCCGCGCCTGACCTGCGGACGACCCGCGGACGACGACGGCCCCGCCGGAGAACCGGCGGGGCCGTCGTCGTGTCAGGCCTGCGAGGGCGGTGCGTCGTCGCGCGGGACCGCGAACGGCGACTGCGGCTGCTGCGGGGCGGCCGGC
>JAKOVT010000177.1 GCA_029781935.1 Actinomycetes bacterium
CGGCCGTTGAGCATGACCCAGATCTGCTGGAACACCATGAAGTCCCAGATCACCGAGAGGCTCGTGAGGATGACGTAGAGGGGCCGGAGCACCGGCATCGTCACGTTCCAGAACACCTGCCGCCCGGTGGCGCCGTCGACCATGGCCGCCTCCTCCAGCTCGCGAGGGACCTGCGTGAGGCCGGCGTACAACGTGATGACGACGAAGGGCAGCGCACCCCACACGACCAGGGCGGCGATGACGGCGAAGCCCTGCACCGGGTTCTCGAACCAGTTGTGCTTGTCGAAATCGAGACCGAGCTCGGTCAGCAGGTAGTTCACGACGCCGAACTCGTAGTCGACCATCCACTGGAAGACAGCGATCGAGACGAGGCCGGGGATCGCCCACACCATGATGAGGACGGCGTTGAGCACGATCCGCATCGCGCGGTTCATCCGGCGCATCAGGAGCGCGATGCCGGTGCCGAGGCCGATGGTCAGCGTCACCGCGACGGTGGTGAAGACCACCGATCGGAGCACGACCTGCCAGAAGAACGGGTCGGACAGGATCGCCTGGTAGTTCTTGAGGCCGATGAACTGGCCCTTGCCCTTGAGCAGCTCCTTGAGCCGGTACTGCTGGAGGCTCAGCGAGACGAGCTGGAAGAGCGGGTAGGCGAGCACGACGGCGACGACGACGATGCTCGGCAGCACCAGCCAGTAGGGCATCCGGTCCCGACGTCGGCCCGGACGGGGGGAGGGACCGGACGACGGCTCCGTCGCCGGTGGCGACATCGTGGTGCTCGTCATCGTCCGGTCCCTCCTGTCCCGTCAGCCGTCAGGACTCGCCCAGGATCTTCGTGATCTCGGCGCTGGCGTCGGCGGTCGCCTGGGCCACCGTCTTCTTCTCGGTGAAGATGTCCACCAGCATGTTCGGAAGGACGTTCGCCTTCTCGACATTCGCCCAGTTCGGCGACGTCGGGACGAACCAGGAGTTCGCGGCGGACTTCGCGAACGGCTGGTCGGCGGGCGCGACGAGGTCGAGCAGCGACGTCGTGTTGGGCAGGACGCCCTTCTTGACCATGGCGGTCATGCTGTCGGTCGAGGTGAAGGCCTTGATCCACGCGATGGCCCACGCCTGGTTGGCCGACTTCGACGTCACGGCGAGGTCGGAGCCGCCGAGGAAGGCGGGCATCGTGGTGCCGGGCTTGGCGAGCGAGGGCAGCGGGTAGGCACCGAGGCTGTCCTTGAGGTCGGGGTTGCCGGTCTTGGGGTCGGTGATCACTCCGCGCTCCCAGCCGTTGCCGTACAGGGCGGCGATGCTGCCCTGCGCGAAGGCCTGGTCCTGCTTGGACTCGTCACCGGTCTTGTCGGCCTTGCTGTACTTGAGCACGACCTGCTTGAGGGCCTCGAGGCCCTTCTGCGCCTCCGCGCTGTCGAGCGAGCCCTTCCACTGGCCGTTCTCCTGCACCGCGATGGCGCCGCCCTGGTCGTAGACCCACGGCATCGCGCCGTACCAGTTCTTGCCGGGGAAGTAGTAGGCCGAGAAGTTCTTGTCGGACGCGTTCGCGGCCATGAGCTTGTCGTTGCCCGCGAGGAACTCGTCGTAGGTCGTGGGGGCGGCGACACCGGCCTTCTTGTAGAGGTCCGTGTTGTAGATGACGGCGCGCGAACCGGCGTAGTACGGCACGCCGTAGAGCGCGCCGTCGAAGGTCGCCGAGTCGGTGAGGGCGTTGAGCCAGGTCGAGGAGTTGTCGAAGTCGCCCTTGTTCGCGGTGATGTCGGCGAGGGCGCCTGCCGCCATGTACTTGGTCATCTCGGTGTTGCCGAGCTCGACGACGTCGGGCGGGGTGGAGCCGGCGAGCGCGGCGTCGAGCTTGGTCAGGTGGTCGGGCCAGGTCTGGTACTCGACGTTGACGGTGACGTTCGGGTACTGCTTCTTGACCGCGGCGCTCGCGGCGTCGACCAGCTCGGGCCAACCCTGCTGCGCGTCGGTCTGCAGCCAGACGGTGAGCGTGCCCGCCGCGTCGGTCGCGGGGCTCGAGGAGCCGCCGTTGGCGTCGCCGGACGAGCAGGCCGACAGGGCGAGGGCGCCCGCCACCGCACCGGTGATGAGGAGCTTGCGGAACTTCACGGTCCCTCCAGGGATCCCGGCCATCCGTTTCCGGTGGCCCGACGTGCCACCGGATCGGTGACAGATTGGTTTAGACCAATGCCTAGGATTGGCCTAGACCAGTTGGCTGTCAAGAGGCATGATGAGCGGCGCGCCGCACGTGACCGGATCGTGACCGCGCCACCCACCAGGCAGGAGGATCCATCCCATGACGCAGGTGGCGCGCGCCCCCAAGGAGCCCAAGCACTACCGGCTCAAGCAGCACCTGTCGGCCTTCGCCGCCTCGATGCCCCCAGGCACCGTCGTGCCGACCGAGCGCGCGCTCGCCGCCGAGTTCGAGACCTCGCGCACCACCGTGCGCCAGGCCATCGCCGAGCTCGTGGTGGAGGGCCGGCTCGAGCGCACGCAGGGCAAGGGCACCTTCGTCGCCTTCCCCAAGCTGGTGCAGCCGCTGCGGCTCACGTCGTACACCGAGGACATGCAGGCCCAGGGCTTCCGCCCGACGTCGCGCACGCTGCGGCTGGCCACCGTGAAGGCCGACGCGCTCGTCGCCGACAAGCTGGGCCTCGAGGAGGGCGCGAAGGTGCTGCTGCTCGAGCGCCTGCGCCTGTCCGACGACGAGCCGATGGGCCTCGAGGCCACGCACCTCGACGCCGCCCGGTTCCCCGGGTTCCGCAAGGCGCTGGAGCGGCACGGCTCCCTCTACTCCACACTCGCCGCGGAGTACGGCGTCGAGCCCGGATCGGCCGAGCAGACGATCGAGACCGCGTTCGCCACACCGGAGGAGGCAGCCCTGCTGACGTCGGACCCCGCGCTGCCGGCGCTGCTCATGTTCCGGCACACCTGGGACGTCGACGGAGCCCCGTTCGAGTGGGTCCGCGCGGTCTACCGAGGCGACCGCTACAAGCTCGTGGCGCACCTCTCGCGCCCCGAGCCGCGCTCGTGAGCCTCGCCGTCGGCATCGACGTCGGGGGCACCAAGGTCCTCGGCGCGCTGGTCGCCGACGACGGCACGGTGCTGCGCGAGGAGCATCGCCCCACGCCGCCTCAGGACTCGTCCGACGCCGCGCGAGCAGCGGTGCGGACCATCGTCGACGTCGCCCGGGCGCTCGCCGAGGGATCGTCTGCCGCGGCCGTGGGCGTGGCCGTCGCGGGGCGGGTCGAGCCCGACCGTCGGCACGTCGGCTCGGCAGCGAACCTCGGATGGGACCACGAACCGCTCGCCGAGATCGTCGAGGATGCGACCGGCCTGCCCGCGGTCGTGGAGAACGACGCCAACGCCGCCGCCTGGGCGGAGCACCGGTTCGGCAGCGGCGCCAGGTACGACGACGTCGTCATGGTCACCGTCGGCACCGGGATCGGCGGCGCACTGGTGCTCGGCGGTCGTCTCGTCCGCGGTGCGAGCGGGTCGGCCGGCGAGATCGGGCACGCCGTGCACGTCCTCGGTGGGCTGCCGTGCGGCTGCGGGCGGCGCGGCTGCTTCGAGCAGTACGCGAGCGGACGCGCGCTGGTCCGTGAGGCACGTCGGCTGGCGATGGAGCGTCCCGCGGAAGCGGGCGCGCTGTTCGAGCGGGCCGGTGCGGTCGAGGCGATCTCCGGACCCGACGTCAGCGCAGCAGCGATGGCCGGCGACTCCTTGGCACGCTCGGCTTTCGCGCTGGTGGGCGAGCATCTGGGTCGGGGGCTCGCCGACCTCGCCGAGGTGCTCGACCCGCACGCCTTCGTGGTCGGAGGCGGTGTCGCCGAGGCGGGCGACCTGCTTCTCGGTCCGGCTCGCGCGGCGCTCTCGCGAGAGCTGCCCGACTGGTCGCCGTCCGACGTCCCGCCGCTCGTGGCGGCAGCGCTGGGCAACCGCGCGGGGGCGATCGGCGCCGCGGACCTCGCGCGCGAGGCCTCCCCTCGTCCGGGCCGCCCGACCCTCGCGTGAGCCGCGCGGGCGACCCGGCGTACCCGGCCGCCCTGTGCTGGCCTACGGTCGCCCCCTGACCCGCGGTCGCGGGCAGAGCGACCCGAAGGGCACAGCATGAGCGAGAACGAGCAGGGCACCGAGACCACGGTCGAGGGCGTGGCCCTCGTCGACATCGACGGCGACGGCACCGTCGACGCGGTCGTCGCGGTGGAGTCCGACGGCTCGACCGTCACCTTCGTCGACGTCGACGGCGACGGCACCGACGACGCGGTCATCGCCGACGCGGCCGACGGCGGCACCGTCGTGGCCGTCGACGAGGACGGCGACGGCGAGACCGACGTGCTCCTCGTCGACGGCGCCGGCACCAACGACGCGGTCAACACGACGACCGAGGACGGCGCGACCGTCGTGGCCATCGACGAGGACGGCGACGGCACGCCCGACGTGCTGCTCGTCGACGTCGACGGCGACGGCACCATCGACGTGGTGGCCACCCTCGACGAGAGCGGCGACGTCAGCGAGCTCGCCGTCCGCGAGGGCGGCCCGCTCGACCGGGCGGACGAGGACGACGACGAGGCGTAGTCGCGCCCGCACGACCCTGACGGTGCCCCGGGGACCCGCTCCCCGGGGCACCGTCATGCCCGCCCCTCGGCGGTCGATGTGCCCCGACCTGCACCAGGTGCAGGTATCTCTCCCCTCACACCGCCGGGGCCGTGGGCCGGCGGGAGCCTCGCCTGCACCTCGCGGGGGCGAGGCACCTCGACCGCGGGAGGGGTGCGGGAGCGTGGTTGGACTCATAAGTTAGGTATGCCTTACCTTACATGGGTGCTGGGCAACTACCTGATCGGGCTGCGCGAGGGCCTCGAGGCCTCCCTCGTCGTCAGCGTGCTCGTGGCCTACCTGGTTCGGACCGGGCGGCAGGGCTACGTGCGCTACGTGTGGGCGGGTGTCGCTGTCGCGATCGCGCTCTCCGTCGCGATCGGTGCGATCCTCGAGCTGACCTCGGCGAGCATGTCCTTCGAGGCGCAGGAGGCCTTCGGCGGCCTGATGTCGATCGTCGCCGTGGTCTTCGTGACCTGGATGATCTTCTGGATGAAGCGCGCGTCGCGCACCCTCGCGCGCGAGCTGCAGGGCCGCCTCGACACCGCGGTCGCCCTCGGCGGCACCGCCGTCGTCCTCGTCGCCTTCGTCTCGGTCGCGCGCGAAGGCCTCGAGACGTCGGTCTTCTTCTGGACCGCCGCGAAGGCCGCGGAGTCGACCTGGACGCCGGTCGTCGGTTTCTCCCTCGGCCTGGCCACCGCGGTGCTGCTCGGCGTGCTGCTCTACCGCAGCGCGGTCTCGATCGACCTCAGCGCGTTCTTCCGGTGGACCGGGCTGCTGCTCGTCTTCGTCGCCGCGGGGGTCCTGGCCTACGGCGTCCACGACCTGCAGGAGGCCGGCCTCCTCCCGGGCCTGGGCAACCTGCTCTTCGACGTGAGCGAGCAGGTCCCGCCGAGCTCGTGGTACGGCACGCTGCTCAAGGGCGTCTTCAACTTCTCCCCGGAAACCACTGTGCTGCAAGGGATCGTGTGGATCGCCTACGTCGTCCCGTGCCTGTTCCTCTATCTGCGCCCGGTGCGCACGGCGACGTCTGCGCCCGCACCGGCGCAGGTCGACGCCTGACCCCTCCCTCCCCGTCGAACCCCCCACGAACTCTCGGAGCCTCCGCATGCCGCGCGCACTGATCGTCCCCGCCGTCGCCGTCGCCGCCCTGGGCCTCGCCGCGTGCGGCTCCTCGTCGGGTGCCTCTCCGTCCGGCACGGGCAACGGCGCCACCATCACCGTCGCGTCGAGCTCCGACGCGTGCACACTGTCGGCCACGTCCGCGACCTCGGGGCCGACCACCTTCTCGGTGACGAACAACGCCGACGAGGCGACCGAGTTCTACGTGTACGCAGCCGACGGCGAACGCATCGTGGGCGAGGTCGAGAACATCGGCCCCGCCATCACCCGTGATCTGACCGTGGTGCTCAACCCCGGCACGTACAAGACCGCCTGCAAGCCGGGTCAGGCCGGCGACGGCATCCGCGCCGACTTCACCGTCACCGGCTCCGCCGTCGCCAACGCCGATGCGGCCGCACTGACGTCCGCAGCGGACACCTACCAGGAGTGGGTCGAGGACGAGGCCCGCGAGCTGCTGTCGGGCACGACCGCGTTCGTCGCGGCCGTGAAGGCCGGGGACGTCGCCGGGGCCGAGGCGCTGTACGCCCCCACGCGCGCGCACTGGGAGCGGATCGAGCCGGTGGCCGAGTCCTTCGGCGACCTCGACCCGCGGCTGGACGCCCGAGAGAACGACGTCGAGGCGGGCAGCCCCTGGACCGGCTGGCACCGTATCGAGAAGGCGCTGTGGGCCGACCGCTCGCTCGCCGGGATGAGCTCGGTCGCCGAGCAGCTGCTCGCCGACACCCAGGACCTCGTCGAGCGGATCGAGCGCGTGGCGCTCACCGCCGACCAGGTCACCAACGGGGCCAAGGAGCTCCTCGACGAGGTCGCCACCGGCAAGATCACCGGCGAGGAGGAGCGCTACTCCCACACGGACCTGTGGGACTTCCAGGCCAACCTCGACGGGGCGAAGGAGGCGTTCGACGTCGTCGAGGCCATCGTCGAGGAGAAGGACCCCGAGCTGGTCGCCGAGCTCGACGCCGCGTTCGACGCGCTGCAGAAGGAGCTCGACAAGCACCGCAAGGGCGACGGCTTCGTCCTGTACACCGATCTGGCCCCGGCCCAGGTGAAGGCGCTCGCGGCCAAGGTGGACGCCCTGTCCGAGCCGCTCTCGGAACTCACGTCCGCCGTCGTCTCGTGAGCACCGGTGTCTCACGCCGGGCGTTCCTGGGGATCGCCGCCGGTGGCGCGGCGCTGGGTGCCGCGGGGCTCGGCGCGGCCGCGGTCCTCACGCCCGACGAGGCTGCGGCCGGCTCCATGCCCGCCGCCGCAGTGCCGTTCGAGGGTCCGCACCAGGCCGGCATCACCACGCCGCAGCAGGACCGGCTGCACTTCGTGGCGTTCGACCTGGTCACCAGCGACCGCGCCGAGCTCGCCGCGCTGCTGCGGCGGTGGACCCAGGCGGCCCGGCAGCTGACGAGCGGGCAGCCCGTCGGCGCGACCGGCGCGGTCGACGGCAGCCCCGACGCGCCGCCCGAGGACACCGGCGAGGCGCTCGGTCTCCCGCCGGCGGCGCTCACCCTCACGCTCGGCCTCGGCCCGTCGCTCTTCGACCGGCTCGGCCTTGCGTCCCGGCGACCTGCTGCGCTCGCCGACCTGCCGCACTTCAGGGGCGACGTCCTCGACCCGGCGATCAGCGGCGGCGACCTGTGCCTCCAGGCGTGCGCGCACGACGCGCAGGTCGCGCTGCACGCGGTGCGCCAGCTCACCCGCCTCGGCTCGGGCGTCGTCGTCCCGCGCTGGGCCCAGCTGGGCTTCGCGCGCACGAGCGGCGTGGGCACCGCGGGGGGCACTGCGCGCAACCTGCACGGCTTCAAGGACGGCACGCGCAACCTCGACACGTCCGACGACGGATTGACCCGCCAGCAGCTCTGGGCGCAACCCGAGGACGGTTCCGACTGGATGGTCGGCGGCAGCTATCTGGTGAGCCGCCGCATCCGGATGACCATCGAGACCTGGGACCGCACCTCGCTCCGCGAGCAGGAAGCGGTCGTCGGCCGGCACAAGGGGACCGGTGCCCCGCTGGGTCGCCGCGACGAGCACGACGAGCCTGACTTCGCCGCCACCGGGGACGACGGCCGCCCGCTCATCGGCGACGACGCGCACGTCCGGCTCGCCCATCCCGACCACAACGACGGCGCGCACCTGCTGCGCCGCGGCTACAGCTTCGCCGACGGCGTCGACCGGTTCGGCCGGATGGACGCGGGCCTGTTCTTCCTCGCCTTCCAGCGCGACCCGCGTCGTCAGTTCGTGCCGATCCAGCAGCGGCTGAGCCGATCCGACCGGCTGAACGAGTACCTCCGGCACGAGTCGTCCGGGCTGTGGGCCTGCCCACCCGGTGTGTCTGCCGGGGGCACATGGGGCGCAGCACTCCTGGGCTGAGAGCACCGGTGACCCGTCCGCGCGCCGTTGCGAAGGGTCCACGCGCTTGCCGGACCCGATCCGGGCAGGGCGTCGCGGTCGTCGCGACGACGAGCGAGTGCCCCGCGCACGTGGCGGTCGTGGCGCGCGACATCACCAGCGAGGTCGGGGCGTGCCAGCGGCGTCCGCGGCGATCGCCGCCGGCGCCTGCATTCCTGCAGGCTGTGACGGGCGCGCGTGCACGTCCGGCGAGCGGCAGGGCCTGGTCGGCCGAGTCCGCTACTGTGCGCGCACGCCCGCAGCCCCGAGCGTCACCCAGCCCGGGCCGTCCGGCACGTCTGCGTGACCGCGCAGTCACCCTGAGACGAAACTTCGTCCTGGAGCGTGCGCTCCAGACCCGCCCAGCGGATAATCCCCGCCATGGCCGTACCCCCCGACGGGCCTGATCGACTGCTCGCCCTCGACGTCGTCCGCCTCTACGGCAACAACGACGGTCGCACCTGGTTCGCCGGCGTCCTGGCCGGCGAGGCCGACGACGAGGTCGTGGTCTTCCGGCGCCCCAACCACGACTTCGACGGTGCCGTCGCGCGCCTGGTGCCCGACGGTGTCCGCGTGACGTTCGTCGACGCCCCCCACACGCGCGCCGAGCTGCTCGAGGCCCGCGAGGTCGTCTTCGACCTCACCGACGAGATCTCGCTGGTCGACGTGCGCCTGCCGCACGACGGCAGCGTCCTCGCCGTGGCGGTCGACGGCCCGACCGAGCCGGCCGACGAGGTCCTGCGCCGACGGGTGCCGGGGATGGCGTCGGCGATCCCGCGCGACTGAGCGGTTCGCGAGGGCGGAACACGGCGCGAGACCCGTGCGCCGCCGCCATACCCTGGTGGGTATGGAGATCGCCGAGTCCCGTCGTCCCCTGTCCGCCGAGGACGCGAGCGGGTCGCTGATCGTCGACGAGGTCGCGACGGTCGCCGACCTGGCGGCCGCCCTGCAGGGTTCACCCGCAGCGGCGTCGGCCGTCTGCGAACGGATCGCCTCCGGGCTCGGTCCCGTGCCCGATGTCCCGGCCGGTGCAGCGCTGTGGGTCGCGGTGGTGCTGGACACCGAGGGCGTCCCCACGGAGGGGCTGGGGTGGCTGCCGCTCGCAGTGTCGCTCGCCGCGGTCGACGCGCTGCGCGACGCCTCGCGGGTTCCGGCCGAGGTGACCTGGCCCGACGGCCTCACCGTCCCTGGTGCGATGTGCGGCGGCGACGCCGGTACCCGTGCGCTGGGGGCCGTCGCGCTAACCCCGCAGGGCCATCACCGGGTCGTCGCGACCCTCGGGCTCCTCGTGTCGCTCGGGATGCTCGAGCTGCCGAAGCGCACGACGTCGGTGTACGCCGACGGCGGGGACATCGACCGGGCCGCGCTGCTCGCGGCGTACCTGCCCGCCCTGGCCCACCGGCTCGCCCAGTGGCGGGAGGGCGACGAGGCCCTGGCGCTCGCCTACCGGAACCGCTGCCAGACCCTCGGCCGGCTCGTCGAGGTCGACGGCGCCACCGGTCGGGTGCGCGGCGTCGACGACGCAGGGCGCCTGCTGATCGACGTCGAGGGCGCGCTGCGGACCGTGTCCGTCGACGATCAGGCGCCGGCGCTCGTCTGAGGCGCCGCCGGCACCGTTCGAAACGCGGCCGCAACACCTGGCTGGCACGCTGTCCCCGACGACAGGAGGGCGCGTGGCCGGCACGGGCGCAGGACCCATCGAGCAGCTGCTCGAGGAGGTCTGGCAGGAGGCGAGCCTCCGGGACGAGGGCGAGGTCGCCACCTACATCCCCGAGCTCGCGCGGATCGAGCCGGACGTGTTCGGCCTCGGCCTGGCCACGCTCGACGGCCAGGTCTACACCGCGGGCACCCTGGTCCCGTTCACGATCCAGTCGGTGTCGAAGCCCTACGTCTACGCTCTGGCGCTCGCCGACCGCGGCAGCGCGGCGTTGGAGGAGCGCGTCGGGTCCGAGCCCACCGGCGACCCGTTCAACAGCATCGCCCTCGACGCCGTCACCGGCCGAGCCTCCAACCCGATGGTGAACGCCGGCGCGATCGTGACCTCGGCGATGGTGGGCGGAGCGGACCGCGCCGAGCAGTTCGACCGGATCCTCACCGGGCTGTCGGCCTTCGCCGGCCGCGACCTCGGGGTCGACGAGGCCGTCTTCGACTCCGAACGCGTCACCGGCGACCGCAACCGCGCGATCGCCTACCTCATGCGATCGGCCGGCCTGCTCGACGCCGAC
Organism: Actinomycetes bacterium; assembly: GCA_029781935.1. Classification (GTDB taxonomy): domain Bacteria; phylum Actinomycetota; class Actinomycetes; order S36-B12; family CAIYMF01; genus Longivirga. The sequence goes on from JAKOVT010000177.1 coordinate 10,323, forward strand.
GTCGACGCGCAGGTCGAGCTGTACTTCCGGCAGTGCGCCGTCCTGGTCACCGCTCGCGATCTCGCCGTCATGGCCGCCACGCTCGCCAACGCCGGCGTCAACCCGGTCACCGGCGACCAGGTCGTGCCGCGCGACGTCGTCCCCCTCGTGCTCACCGTGATGGCGACCTGCGGCATGTACGACTACGCCGGCGAGTGGCTCTACCGCGTGGGGCTGCCGGCGAAATCCGGTGTCAGCGGAGGGGTCTCGGCCGCACTGCCCGGCCAGCTCGGTCTCGGCCTGCACAGTCCGCGTCTCGACGCGCGGGGCAACAGCGTGCGCGGGGTCGCCGCCGCCCAGCTGCTCAGCGAGCGCCTCGGCATGCACATGCTGCTCCCTTCCGAGCGCCAGCGCAGCGGCCTGCGACGTACCTACCGTGCCGACGCCGTGCGCTCGCGACGCGGTCGGCCGCGCGCCCACCGCGAGCTGCTCGATGCCGAGGCGTCGGCCATCGTGGTCCACGAGCTGGTCGGCGACGAGGGCTTCGCGAGCACCGAGCTGCTCGTGCGCGCCGTGCTCTCCGACGCGCAGCCGGCCCGGTGGAGGGTGCTCGACCTGCGCCGAGTCACCCGCATCGACACCGCCGCGGAGACGCTGCTGTCGTCGCTGGTCGCGCAGCTCGAGGCCGACGGCGTGAGCGTCTCGGTCGTGGAGCCGCGACTGCCGCAGCCCAGGTCGGCGCTGCGCTGGCTGCCCGGCACCGTGCACCGCTTCCTCGACGCCGACGCGGCGCTCGAGTGGTGCGAGACGGCGCTGCTGCACGAGCGCGGTGTCGACGACGACCTGCCGTCCGACCTGGTCCCGCTGCGCCAGGTCGACCTGCTCGACGGCCTCCCCGAGTGGGCGGTGCAGGCGATCGAGGAACGCGTCACGAGTCGGGTCATCACCGACGGCGCGGTCGTGTTCGACGAAGGGGATCCGGCCGACGGCCTCTACTTCGTGGCAGCCGGCCAGGTGGCCTCCGACGTCCGCATGAAGAACCTGTCCGGTCGACGACGGCTGAGCACCATCGCCGCCGGGTCGTCGTTCGGAGAGCTGGCGCTCGTGGACGGGAGCACGCGCTCGACGCGGATCGTCGCCCTCGAGCCGACCATCTGCTACGTGCTGAGCCCGGAGTCGTTCGACGAGCTGCGCCACCGCGACCCCGCCTCGGCCGCCGAGCTGGTCATGGCCATCTCCCGCAGCCTGAGCCACCGGTTGCGGTCGTCGACGGCCGACGTCGCCGCCTTCGAGGACCTGTGACGCACCGCTGCCCCTCGCCTCACGAGGAGGGAGGGGCAGCGGCACCGGGGGGTGCTACGGGATGAGGATCTCGCCGGGTACGACACGCGGGTCGTCCGCGCTGGCGCTCGCGGGCGTCGAGCCCTCCCACGCCAGGTAGGCGGCGGTCGCGCCGAGCACGGCGCTCACGAGCCAACCAGCCACGGCGACGTCGTCGACCATGCCGGGGATGGTGAGGAACGCCTCGGGGACCAGGTCGATCGGCGACACGATGTAGAGCACCGCGAGCGCCATGAGGAGCAGCCGGCCACGGCTGATCTCGACGAAGCGGCCGGTGAGCACGTCGCGCACGAGACGGGGCAGCGCGGTGATCCGGGCCATCAGCCCGCGGGGACCCTCGGTCCCGGCGGACGCGGCCGCCGAGGCGAAGGCGGCCCGGCGACTGTTCTTGCTCATGTCTGTTCCTCCATGCGCCCCCGGGAGGCGGGGGCCACCGCCCGGCACGTACCGGACACCCGGGGATACCCCCCGCGGGTTCACCGGAAACCCGCTCGGTCTGCGCAGGTCAGGGCCGCCTGACCGGCCTCCGGGCCGGGGGCCGCCCTATGCTGCCGGGAACCTGCGGCGGGGGCCGTGCCGGTCGAGGAGGTGCTTGGTGGACGACAGCCGTCCGTCCGGCGCGCGCCGCGAGCGGTCCCGCATGTCGGACAGGTACTCGGGCGGCGGGCTGGATCTCCGCTCGCTGCGGATCCTCACCATCGCCCTGCCGGTCGGCTTCCTGCTCGCGCTCGAGCTCGTCCGCCAGGTGGCCGCCGACGAGAGCGAGCAGGCGCGGGCCCTGGACCTGACCCTGCTCGGCGTGCTCCTCGTCGGCGTGGTCGCCTTCTCGGCCATGGTGTTCCGCATCGTCGGGCGCACCCAGGCGCAGCTCGCCCGGCGCAACAAGGAGCTCGCCGCCGCCAACGACGTCTCCCAGGCCGTGCGCGGAGCCCTCGAGCTCGACGAGGTCCTCGACGTCTCGCTCGACGCCGTCCTGGCGGCGACCGGCGCCTCCGAGGCCACCATCGTGCGGTCGGCTCGCGACTCGCGCTGGGCGGCGGGCAGCCGCGTGGTCCGCCGGCGTACGGCGCACCCCTCCAGCGACGGTGCGGACACCGCGGGCCGGGTGCGGGAGATCCCGCTGACCACCGGGGCGACCACGGTGGGGTCGTTGCGGCTGCGGTTCCCCGCGCAGGCCGACCCCGACGACGAGCTGTCGAGCGAGACCCTCGACACGATCGCCCAGCAGCTCGCGGGCGCGATCCAGACCGCCGAGCTGCTCGCCGACCTGCAGCGCGGCATGCGCGAGGGCCATGCCTTCTACGACGTGCTGCTGCAGATCTCGAACCAGAACCCGCTGCCCGACACGATCGCGGCGATCCTGCAGCACTGCCGCAACCTCATGCGGGCCGACTCCGCCGTCATCACGCTGAACCCGTCCACGGTGCGCTCGCTCATGACCGACGGCGAGCTCGTCGGCGCGACCCCGCTGGGCGACGGGAGCATGTGCGTGACGACCGATCCGGGGCACGCGGAGGGTGCGCACGAGGGCGCGCTGGTGTGCCCGCTGCGCTCGGACCCCGGCATCCGGCAGTCCTACTCCGGCGCGGTGCGCGGGCCCGACGGCTCGTTCGGCGACCTGTGGCTCGGCCGCCACGACGACGTCGAGTTCGACGAGAAGGACGCCCGATTCCTGGCGACCATCGGAGAGGTCACGTCCATCGCGATCGCCAACGCGCGGCTGTTCGAGCGCGAGCGGCAGGGCGCGATCGTGGAGGAGCGCGAGCGCATCGCCCGCGAGATGCACGACGGCATGGCCCAGGTGCTCGGTGTGACGCACCTGCGGCTGCGCGCCCTCGAGGCCGCGCCGGACGTCCGGACGCTGCACGA
>JAKOVT010000206.1 GCA_029781935.1 Actinomycetes bacterium
GCGCAGCAACCAGAACACGAACATCAACCAGCGGCCGCTCGTGAAGGTCGGCGACCAGATCGCGCGCCACGACGTGATCGCGGACGGCGCCTCGACCGACCTGGGCGAGCTCGCGCTCGGGCAGAACATGCTGGTCGCGTTCATGCCCTGGAACGGCTACAACTACGAGGACTCGATCCTGATCAGCGAGCGCGTCGTCGGCGACGACCGCTACACGTCGATCCACATCGAGGAGCTCTCGATCGTGGCGCGCGACACCAAGCTCGGGCCCGAGGAGATCACGCGCGACATCAGCTCCCTCGGGGAGTCGCAGCTCGGCCGCCTCGACGACGCGGGGATCGTCTACATCGGCGCGGAGGTCGAGGCCGGCGACGTGCTGGTCGGCAAGGTGACGCCCAAGGGCGAGACGCAGCTCACGCCCGAGGAGAAGCTGCTGCGGGCGATCTTCGGCGAGAAGGCGTCCGACGTGAAGGACACGAGCCTGCGCGTGCCCTCCGGCATCTCGGGGACCGTGATCGACGTCCAGGTCTTCACGCGCGAGGGCATCGAGCGCGACAAGCGGGCGCAGCAGATCATCGACGACGAGCTCCGCGGCTACCGGAAGGACCTGAACGACCAGCTGCGGATCGTCGAGAACGACGCGTTCGCGCGAATCGAGAAGATGCTCACCGGCAAGACCGTGAACGGCGGGCCCAAGCGCATCGCGAAGGGCACGAAGATCACGAAGGAGTACCTCGAGGGCGTGAACCGGCACGACTGGTTCGAGATCCGGCTGGCCGGCGAGGACGCCGCGCAGCAGCTCGAGGCGATGAAGGACTCGCTCGTCAAGCTGCGCGAGCAGTTCGACGCGATGTTCGAGCTCAAGAAGAAGAAGCTCACGCAGGGCGACGAGCTGCCGCCGGGCGTCCAGAAGATGGTCAAGGTCTACGTGGCCGTCAAGCGCCGCCTCCAGCCGGGCGACAAGATGGCCGGGCGGCACGGCAACAAGGGCGTCGTCTCGAAGATCGTCCCCGTCGAGGACATGCCCTACATGGCGGACGGCACGCCGGTCGACATCGTGCTGAACCCGCTGGGCGTGCCGTCGCGGATGAACGTGGGCCAGATCCTCGAGGTGCACCTGGGCTGGGCCGCGAAGGGGCTCGGCCGCAGGATCGAGGAGGCGCTGAGGGCGCAGGCGAAGGCCGGCGAGGTGCGCAAGCTCCTCGAGCGCGTCTACAACACGACCGGCCAGCGCGAGCCGCTCGAGGCGCTCGACGACGCCGAGATCGTGAAGCTCGCCGACAACCTGCGCGGCGGCGTCCCGTTCGCGACGCCGGTGTTCGACGGCGCGACCGAGGACGAGATCCGCGGGATGCTCGAGCTGGCGGGGCTGCCGACGTCCGGGCAGGTCGTCCTCCACGACGGCCGCACCGGCGAGGCGTTCGACCGCGCGGTGACGGTGGGCTACATGCACATGCTCAAGCTGCACCACCTGGTCGACGACAAGATGCACGCTCGCTCGACCGGCCCGTACAGCCTCGTCACGCAGCAGCCGCTCGGCGGCAAGGCCCAGTTCGGCGGCCAGCGCTTCGGCGAGATGGAGGTCTGGGCCCTCGAGGCCTACGGCGCCGCGTACACGCTGCAGGAGATGCTGACGGTCAAGTCGGACGACGTGAACGGCCGCACCAAGGTGTACGAGAACATCGTCAAGGGCGAGCACAGGATCGAGGCCGGGATGCCGGA
>JAKOVT010000207.1 GCA_029781935.1 Actinomycetes bacterium
GAGGGAGCAGTTGTGGGCGTGCGACCCGGAGTAGAGCGCGTTCTGCCAGACCACGACCGACTGGGTCGCGCCGTAGCAGATGTCGCGCCAGCGCATCGCGTGCGTGCCCCAGTCGAAGGCGAGGCGGCCGTCGAACTGCAGCGACCCGGTGCCCTCGTTGCCGGTGTAGAAGCCGGTCGCGTCGACCGCGATCGACTTCACGGCCGACGTGACGGGCACGATCGTGTTGTTGACCCAGACGTTGGCGCCGGTCCCCGTGTCGCTCACGGACGCGATGCCGTGCGACGCCACCCCGTTCACGCGCTCGAAGTCGCCGCCGAGGACGACCTCGCCGCCGCCGGGCTTGACGTTGAGCGCCTGGACCGACGGGGAGTTGACGTAGGTGGGCGGGTTCGTGCCGACCGTCGCGGTGCTCTCGGTCGCGGGTGCCCACGGCCGGAGCGTGCCGACGTCGGGCTGGCCCACGGCCGCGGAGGCGGCGGCGTGCAGCCGCGAGGTGATGGTGCCGCCGGTGTTCACGCTGACGAACTCGCCGCCGTAGTAGACCGTGCTCTCGGTCGCGGCGATGCTCAGGACCTTGCCGGTGGGGGCGGGGTTGAAGCCGCTCACCACCGTGCAGGTGGCGATGTCGAGCGCCGCCATGCTGCCGCGGTTCGACCCGCCGAAGGTGCTGAAGTAGCCGCCGACGTCCCGGGTCTTGCCGTCAGGGGAGACCGCGAGGCTGCGGATCGACGCGGTGGCGGGGTCGCCGGCGAGCTGAGCCGCGGGCTGGCACGAGGTCGGCGCACCGGTCGCAGCGTCGAGGACGACGAAGTTGGACCGCGCCACCTCGCCGGGGTCGCCGGCGCCGGCGACGACGCCGGGCGGGCGGACGTTGGAGAAGCGGCCGCCGACGAAGACCTTGCCCTGCGCGGAGGCGACGGCCCACGCGATGCCGTCGGTCTGGTAGGTCGACAGGGCGGTGGCGGTGAAGGACACCGGTGCCTGCAGGGCCTCCGCGGTGGAGGCGCCGATCACCGGGAGAGCTGCTGCGACGAGCGCCCCCGACGCCAGCACGCCGAGAGCTCGCGCGCGCATACCGATCCTTCCTCGCCCGCCGCATGCGGGCCCCGTGGGTCAGACGACCCAGGGTACGTCGGAGTGCCGGGCTGTCCGCTCGGCCGTCCGGCCAGCATGCGCCGCGCGGGAGGCGCGATCCGACGATCGCAGCAGCGTCCTCACACGCGGTCACACGAACTGACGCAGCGTGATTGTTCCTGCGGCGCAGGCGATCAGCGGGTCAGCGCCTCGGGGTCGTCGCCGACCGCGGCCACCAGCCGCTCGACGAGGGCAGCACGCACGCGGTGGTAGGACTCCTCGTCGGGGAGGGCGCCGCTCTCGTGCGCCAGGTCGAGCATGGCGAGCTCGTCGGCGAGCACGTCGGGGTCGTCGCCCACGGCGGTGGTGCCCGGTGCGGTCGCGCCGGGAGCGGTCCGGGCCGCCGCCGCAGTAGCGGGTGGGGTGGGCTTCGGCTTCGCGGGCGCGGCCTTCGGCTTCGCGGGGGCGGCCTTGGTGGTCGACGGCGCGGTCCTGGTGGGCCTCGTGGCCGCCGTCGCGGGCTCGGGCGCGCGCTGCTTGGCCGACGCCGCACCCTTCGAAGGCCCCGAGGGCTTGGCGGCGGCAGCGGCAGCAGCGCGGCGCCGCAGCAACCACCAGCCGACGACGAGCGAGCCGGCGAGCAGCACGACCGCGACCGCGACGACGAGGGCGGGGCTCGTCCCCGAGCTCGTCGTGGCCCCGCCCAGGGTGACGGTGATCGTCGTCCCGACGGCGAACGGACCGCCCGTGAGCACCTGGTAGGTCGTGCCGCGGTCGGACTGCGTGCCCGACGCCGTCAGCTGCGCCGAGCCCACCTCCGTGCCGAGGGGCACCAGCAGGGTGAAGGTCTGCGTGGGACGCTCGACGGGGAAGGCGAGGGTCGTGGCGAGCGGCGCTTCGTAGCGCAGGGTCCCGGTGGTGCTCCCCGGTGGGACCGGGCGCGTGTGCACCCACGTGGAGCCCGCGACCGCGTCGCAGCAGACCTCGAACGAGCCGAGGTAGGAGAGCGACGTCGCACCCGGCAGGATCGGCAGGGTCACGGCGGCCTTGCCGTTGTCCGGCGCGTCCTTCACCGGCACCGACCCGGTGTACGCCGTCGTCGCGGTGTTCGTGATCGACAGGTCCTGCTGCACCGCCAGCGTCGAGCCCTCGACGTCGAGCCACACCAGCCACTCGCGCCAGCTCACCGCCGCCGGGTCGGTGGTGACGTCGTAGGTCTGCAGCGTGGTCGTGATGGTCTCGCCGGCCTTGACCGCGAGCGCGTCGGTGGACCACTCGGTGGCGCTGCTCGTCGCCGTGACTGTGTAGCTCCACGAGTCGCCACCCGCGAGGCCGCCGAAGACGAAGCGCCCCTTCGCGTCGGTGGTGGCCGACAGCGTCAGCGGGTCGGCGCCCGCGGCGACCCCGTGCAGCGTGACCTTGGCGCCTCCGACCGGTGCCGCGGGATCACCGTGCAGGAGCACACCGCGCACGGTCGCGGTGCCCGAGGGCGAGACCGAGGACGCCGCCGAGACGGGGAGCGCCTGAGCGGTCGGGGCCGCGAGCGCCAGCACGAGGGCACCGGCGAGCGCCAGCACGATCCTGGTGCCAGCGCCGATGCCGGGTGCTCGCACGACTAGCCCTCCTCGACACGCGTCCCGCAGGCGCGGCAGAACGCGTCGCCCGGGTCGACAGGTGCCCCGCACCCGCCGCAGGAGTGTCGCACCATCGCGGCCTTGCGCGCGGCGATCGCCGCCTCGACGCTCGCCCGGATGTCCTCGGTCGAGCGAGGGGCGGCCGCGGCCTGGCTCGCCGGCGCCGCGGGCCGAGCCGCGGGCGCCGCGACGGCCTTCGCCGTCGCGTCCTTGGGCGGCAGGACGATCGGCGGGCGGGCCGCCGCGCGGTTCGCGGTGACCGTGGACGGCACCAGGAAGGGCTGGAAGATGAACCAGGCCATCACCACGAGGAGGAGCAGCGACAGGGCGAGGTAGCCGTACATCTCAGACCTCCACGGTCTCGAGGTGGTGCTCGTGCGAGTCCGTCGGCAGCGGCGGCGCAGTACGCCGGCGCGGCAGGGCGAACAGGACGCCGCCGAGGGCGAGCAGCAGGCCCCCGAGCCAGATCCACACCACGGCGGGGTTGTTGTAGACCGTCAGCGTGGCGACGTTCTTGGACAGGTCGGCCTCGTCGAGGACGACGTACACGTCCTGACGCCAGCCGGTGAGGATGCCGACGTTGGCGTGGGTCTGGCCGTCCTGGAAGGCGTCCATCCGGGTCTGCAGGCGGTCGACCGCCCGTCCGCCGCCGTCGAGCACGTCGACCGTGGCGATGAAGGAGTTGCGGTCGGACTGCTGGTCGACGTTGAGCCCGACGAGCCGGACGTTCTGTCCTGCGGAGGTGCTCGCCTGGCCGACGTTCACGGTCACGCGGTTCTCCTGCTGGAGGCTCGCGTTGAGCGTGACGGCGGCGAGCAGGACGACGAGCCCGATGTGGCCGACGTACGGGCCGCTGGCGCGGAGGGCGGCGAGCAGCCGGCCGTCGGTCGTCTCGGTCCAGGCGGCGGTGACGCGCATCGCGAGCTTGCGGACCACGGTGACGAGCGCGAGGACCGAGATCGCCATGACGAGCGCGACGCCCCAGGCCTCCCACCCCGTCATCGCCCACACGGCCACGAACAGCGCGGCGAAGATGCCACCGCGGATCGCGAGGGTCTTGCGCCGGTCGCCGACGGTCTGGTCGGGCAGCAGCGGCGACACCGCGAAGATCGCGATGACGGCGACGCCGAGCGGCGTGCAGATCAGCCGGAAGAAGCCGGGCGTCACGGAGATCTCCTGGTCCTGCAGCACGCGCAGGAACAGCGGGAACATCGTGCCCCAGAGGACGGCGACGGTGATCGCGACGAGCAGCACCGCGAGGGCGCGCTGGCCGACCCAGCCGTGGCCGCGGCCGTCGGCGCGCGGGGCGCGCAGCATCGGCAGGCGCCAGATGATGAGGCCGCCGCTGATGAGCAGGATCGCGAAGATCGCGCCGCCCATGATCGGGCCGAGGCCGGACTCGCCGAACGCGTGCACCGAGGAGATGACGCCGGAGCGGGTCAGGAAGGTGCCGAACAGGCAGAGCAGGAACGTCGTCACGACCATGACGAAGCCGAGCAGGCGGAGCCGGCCGGTCTTCCAGTGGGTCAGGCCGGTGTGGAGCAGAGCGGTGCCGGTGAGCCAGGGGAGCAGCGAGGCGTTCTCGACCGGGTCCCAACCCCAGTAGCCGCCCCAGCCGAGCTCGACGTAGGCCCAGCGCGCGCCGAGGACGATGCCCGCGGTGAGCGCGATCCAGGAGTAGGCGTTCCAGCGGGTCGCGACCTTGAGCCAGGGGCCCTTGTCGGGGCCGGCGACGAGCGCGGAGATCGCGAGCGCGAACGGCACCGTGTAGAGGATGTAGCCGCCGTACAGCGCGAGCGGGTGGATGATCTGCAACGGGTTCTGCAGCAGCGGGTTCAGCCCTTGGCCGTCGGCGACCGCCGTCGGCAGCGTGGTGAACGGGCTCTCCACCATCGTCACCAGGGCGGCGAACAGGCCGGTGACGACGCTGAAGGTCGTGACGGCGAACGGCGCGATGCCCCAGTCCTTGCGGCGGTTCTGGATCACGATGATGACGGCGAGGACCGAGGAGATCCACGTCCAGAGCAGCAGCGAGCCGCCCTGGCCGGCCCACATCGCGGCCATCTTGTAGGGCAGGTCGAGCGCGCGGCTGGTGTACTCGGCGACGTACTCGAGGGAGAAGTCCGACGTCACGAGGGCGGCGAGGAGCGACACCGCAGCGACCGTGGTCGCCAGTGCGGTCGCGAAGACGGCGCCCTCGGCGCTGCGGACGACGTCGTCACGGTGGCGGTACGCGCCCACCAGCGAGGCGACGACGCCCCACAGAGCCGACGCCAGCGCCAGTGCGATGGCGAACGTGCCGAGCTGTGCCATGACCGATCACGCGTCCTGGGAGTCCGTGTGCTCCGCGAGCGCCGCCGCGAGGGCCTTGCGCTTGAGCACCAGGTGGAGGGTGTACGCGCCGTACACGACGACCGCGAGGCCGTAGCCGACGACGAGGTTGGCGGTGTTGTTGATCATGACTCGATCTCCTCGAGCTCGGTGGCCATGCGGGTCACCTGCAGGCGCAGGCGGACGAGGTAGGCGTAGACGAGGGTGAAGGTGGCCAGACCGACCATGAG
>JAKOVT010000222.1 GCA_029781935.1 Actinomycetes bacterium
CAGCCCAACGTCGACATGAACATGACCGGCATGGACATGGGCACCATGGGCGGCTGAGCCTGCTCTGACGGACGAGAGGCCCCGGCGGTTGCCGGGGCCTCTCGTGCTTGTTGTGCTGTGTCTGCTGCGGCTCCAGGCGAGCGCGGGCTCGCTGCGCTCGCAGGCGATCGCGGGCTCGCTGCGCTCGCCGTCCGTCGTGAGCCGCGACCCTTCGCGCCCCGTCGCACGACGGACGCGCTCGCGTCGCCGGGCCCGCCGAGGACCGGTCGGCTCGGGCCCCAGGGGGCCGTCCCGCCTCCGCGGTGAAGGTGCCCCGCGTTGCGCTAGAAGCACCGGATCCTCCCCAACGGCCGGATGCCCGGATCTGCTTGGGGAGGGAGAGGTGCTTCTAGCGCACCGCGGGGCACATTCACTGCAGAAGGTCAGTCGGGGCTGGTGGCGCGGAGGTGGTGCTCGTAGGACGCGAGGGTCTCGCCGGCGGCGTAGGGGACGCCGCGCAGGCCCTGCATCACCGCCACGAGGCAGCGGTCGCGGAGGCGTTCGAGGTCGCGGACGTCCGCACCGGCCGCTTGCGCGTCGGACTGCGCGGCGATGGTGTCGAGCAGGTCGTCGGTGAGCTCGGGGACGTCCATGAGCCTGGTCCAGGGCCACTGCAGCGCCGGGCCGAACTGGCTCATGAAGTGCCGCATGCCGCCCTCGCCGCCGGCGATGCGGTAGGTGAGCATCGTGCCCATGAACGACCAGCGCAGGCCTGCCCCGAATCGGATCGCGTCGTCGACCTCCTCGACCGTCGCGACGCCGTCGTTCACCAGCCACAGCGCCTCGCGCCACAGCGCCTCGAGCAGCCGGTCGGCGATGAAGCCGTCGACCTCCTTGCGCACGTGCAGCGGCCGCATCCCGACCGAGTGGTAGACGGACATCGCGCGCTCGGCGGCCCACACCTGCGTGCGCGCGCCCGGGCACACCTCCACCAGTGGAAGCAGGTAGACGGGGTTGAACGGGTGCCCGACGACGAGCCGCTCGGGGTGCACCATGCGCTCGGCGAGCAGCGTCGGGAGCAGGCCCGAGGTCGACGACGCGATGACGACGTCGGACGCCGCGGCCTCGTCGGCCTCCTTCAGCAGCGCCTGCTTGAGCTCGAGCCGCTCGGGCGCGCTCTCCTGGACGAAGTCCACGCCGCTCACGGCCTCGGCGACCGAGCCGACGATCGTCCACCGGCCCTCGGTCGGCAGCGGGGCGTCGATCATCGACGTCCACGCGGCACGCGCGTTGGCGAGGATCTCCGTGAGCTTGCGCTCGGCGTGCGGGTCGGGGTCGTAGAGGCGTACGTCGTATCCGCCGAGCAGGAACCGCGCGGCCCAGCCGCCGCCGATGACCCCGCCGCCGAGCAGGCCGACGGTGCCGTGCTCAGCCATGCTTCACCAGCCCGAGCTCCTCGCGGACCTCGGCCGGCGTCTTGAGCCGGACGTTCATGCCCTCGAGGATCGTCCTCGCGCGGTCGACGAGCTGCCCGTTGCTCGCCAGCACGCCCTTGGACAGGTAGATGTTGTCCTCGAGCCCGACGCGCACGTTGCCGCCGAAGAGCACGGACTGCGCGGCATACGCCAGCTGGAACCGGCCGATCGAGAACGCGCTGAACGTGCTGCCCGGCGGGAGGTTGTTCACCATCGCGGCGAAGGTGAGCGGATCGTTCGGGGCTCCGTAGGGGATTCCCATGCACAGCTGCACCATGACCGGGTCGTCGAACAGGCCCTCGCGCACCATCTCGTTCAGGAGCACGAGGTCGCCGGTGTCGAAGATCTCCACCTCGGGCTTCACGCCGAGCGCCTTCATCTGACGCGCCATCTCGCGCACCATGCCCGGCGTGTTGACCATGATGTACTCGCCGCCCGCGGCGAAGTTCATCGTGCCGCAGTCCAGCGTGCAGATCTCGGGCAGCAGCTCGGCCACGTGCACCATGCGCTCGGTCGCGCCGGCCATGTCGGTGCCGGCGTCGTCGACCGGCAGCGGCTGCTCCACGGCGCCGAGCACCAGGTCGCCGCCCATGCCGGTG
>JAKOVT010000014.1 GCA_029781935.1 Actinomycetes bacterium
GCGCACCGACCGGCTCAAGAGCGACTTCGTCGCCACGATCTCGCACGAGCTGCGTACGCCGCTGACCCCCATCAAGGGCTATGCGCAGCTGCTCATGGCCCGCTACGACGCGATGACCGACGAGCAGCGCCAGCACGCCCTCGGCCTCATCGCGGAGCGCGCCGACCACATGGGACGCCTCGTCGAGGACCTCCTCATGGCGTCGCGCGCGAGCGGCACCCACACCCTTGCCTCCAAGCTCGCGTCGGCACCCACACCGCACGACCTGCGCGACGTCGTCGCCGAGGCGACCTCCAACTTCCCCAACCTCGGAGGCCGTCTCACCGTCGACCAGCCGCTGACCGCCGTACCCGTCTACTGCGACGAGGTGCGCGCGGTGCAGATCGTGTCGAACCTCGTGTCGAACGCCGCCAAGTACTCGCCCGAGGGCGCACCGATCTCGGTGCGCATCCACCCCAGCGAGTTCGGCGAGAGCCACGCGCGCGTCGACGTGATCGACCAGGGGCAGGGCATCTCCGAGAGCGACCTCGAGCGCGTCTTCGAGCGCTTCTACCGGGTCGAGGACTCCCTCACCATGCGCACGTCCGGCAGCGGCCTCGGTCTCTACATCGCCAGGGAGCTCGCGGTGGCCATGGGCGGAGCGCTCGACGTCACGTCTAGCCCAGGTCGGGGATCCACCTTCAGTCTCACACTCCCGCGGACCGAAGAGGGAGCCAGGAGCACGAGGAACGCAGGCACCGACACCACCTACGCCCGCACCGCCTGAGGAGCAGCAGCCATGAGCACCATCCTGGTCGTCGACGACGAGCGCACCGTCCGCTCGCTCCTCCACGACGTCCTCGAGATCGAGGGCTACGTCGTCCGCGAGGCGGAGGACGGACCGACCGCGCTGTGCGACATGCACGAGCGCCGACCCGACCTGGTCATCCTCGACGTGATGATGCCGCGCATGTCGGGCATCGAGGTGCTCACCGAGATCCGGCAGGACCCCGAGCTCGAGCACCTGCCCGTCCTCATGCTCACCGCGGCCGGCGACGACGACACGACCTAGGCCGGCTGGCAGGCGGGCGCATCGACGTACATCGACAAGCCGTTCGACCACGCCACCCTCCTCGGCTGGATCGAGCACCTGCTGGCCGACGCGCAGCCGCTGGCCGACACCAGGCCGACGCAGCGCGTGTACGAGCTCGCCGAGGCCGTGTAGCCCCGCACCGGTCCCAGCCCCCCGGACGAGGAGCCCCGGTCGCGCCGCCCCGTGCGCCGGGGCTCCTGGTCGTCCGGGTGCCGGCGGGCAGGCGGCCACTGGTCGACAACGTGGATATTGGATACAATCCTCGGGTCGACCGCTCCCGCTGCCCTGGAGACCCCATGTCCCGCGCGCCCCAGTCCCCGTTCGCCCTGCTCGACCTCGACGGCCTGCTGTCGGAGGAGGAGCGCGCGATCCGCGACGTCGTCCGGCAGTACGTCGACGACCACATCAAGCCGTCGGTGGCGGACTGGTTCGAGGACGGCTCCATCCCGGCGCGCGAGCTCGCGCGGCAGATGGGCGGGCTCGGTCTGCTCGGCATGCACCTCGAGGGCTACGGCTGCGCCGGCACGAGCGCCACGGCGTACGGACTCGCGTGCCTCGAGCTCGAGGCCGGCGACTCGGGCATCCGCTCGCTGGTGAGCGTCCAGGGCTCGCTCGCGATGTACGCCATCCACGCGTTCGGCTCCGAGGAGCAGAAGCAGGAGTGGCTCCCCCGCATGGCCGCGGGCGAGGCGATCGGCTGCTTCGGCCTCACCGAGCCCGACTTCGGGTCCAACCCCAGCGGCATGCGCACGGCCGCGAAGCGCGACGGCGACGACTGGGTGCTCGACGGCACCAAGATGTGGATCACCAACGGCACCGTCGCCGACGTCGCGGTCGTGTGGGCGCGCACCGACGAGGGCGTGCGCGGCTTCGTCGTCCCGACCGACACCCCCGGGTTCACCGCGCGCGAGATCCACAAGAAGCTGTCGCTGCGCGCCTCGGTGACCGCCGAGCTGATCCTCGAGGGCGTGCGCCTCCCCGCCGACGCCGTGCTCCCGGGCGTGGTCGGCCTGCGCGGTCCGCTCTCGTGCCTCAACGAGGCGCGCTTCGGGATCGTCTTCGGCACCCTCGGCGCGGCGCGAGACTGCCTCGAGACGGCGATCTCCTACTCCATCGACCGCGAGCAGTTCGACAAGCCGATCGCGGCCTTCCAGCTCACCCAGAAGAAGCTGGCCGACATGGCCCTCGAGCTCGACAAGGGCTTCCTCCTCGCGCTGCACCTCGGCCGTCTCAAGGACGCGCACACCATCCGCCCCGAGCAGATCTCCGTCGGCAAGCTCAACAACGCCCGCGAGTCGTTGGCGATCGCGCGGGAGTGCCGCTCGATCCTGGGCGCGAACGGCATCACGCTCGAGTACCCGGTCGTCCGGCACATGAACAACCTCGAGTCGGTGTTCACCTACGAGGGCACCAACGAGATGCACACGCTCGTCGTGGGCGAGGCGCTCACCGGCATCGCCGCGTACCGATGACCGGCGCGCTCGACGGGATCGTCGTCGCCGACTTCTCGCGGGTGCTCGCCGGGCCGTACGCGACGATGCTGCTCGGCGACCTCGGCGCGGAGGTGCTGAAGGTCGAGCGTCCAGGGGCGGGCGACGACACGCGGCACTGGGGTCCGCCGTACGCCGCCGACGGCACGGCGACGTACTTCGCGGGCGTCAACCGCAACAAGCGCTCGCTGTGGCTCGACCTGTCGTCGCCCGAGGGGCTCGCCGAGGCGCGCGCGCTGGCGCTGCGCGCCGACGTGATGGTGGAGAACTTCAAGCCCGGCGGCCTGGCGCGGATGGGCCTGGGCTACGAGACGCTGGCGGCGGAGAACCCGCGGCTGATCCTGTGCAGCATCAGCGGTTTCGGCTCGGGCGCGGGTGCGGAGCTGCCCGGCTACGACCTGCTCGTGCAGGCGATGGGCGGGCTCATGTCGGTGACCGGACCCGGCGCCGGCGAACCCACCAAGGTCGGCGTCGCCCTCGTCGACGTCATCACCGGGCTGCACGCCGTCTACGGCATCCTCGCCGCGCTGCGCCACCGCGACCGCACGGGCGAGGGGCAGCACGTCGAGGTGAACCTGCTCTCGTCGCTCCTGTCGGCGATGGTCAACCAGAGCTCGGCCTACGTCGCGGGCGGCGTCGTACCGGGCATCCTCGGCAACGACCACCCCTCGATCGTCCCGTACGCCGTCTACGCCACGGCCGACAAGCCGCTGGTGCTCGCGGTCGGCAACGACCGTCAGTTCCGGTCGCTGTGCACGGTGCTCGGCATCGCAGGCGCGGCCGACGACGAGCGCTTCGCGACGAACCCGTCGCGCGTGGCGCACCGCGCGCAGGTCCGGACGCTGCTCGAGTCGGCCCTCGCCGCCGACGGTGCGGACCGCTGGCACCACGACCTCACTGCTGCGGGCGTCCCGTGCGGTCCGATCAACGGCCTCGACGACGCCTTCGCGCTCGCGACCTCGCTCGACCTGTCGCCGGTCGTGGGCGTGCCCGGGTCGGCCGTGCCGCAGGTGGCGAACCCGCTGCGCCTGTCGGCCACGCCGCCGTCCTACCGGCTGGCTCCCCCGCCCCTGGAGGACGCATGACCTTCGTGCGGCCGAAGACCGCGCAGGAGGCGGTGCTCTCCGAGCTGCGGCGGATGCTGGTGACCGGCGAGCTCGCTCCGGGCGAGCCGTTGCGCCAGGAGGCGCTCGCCGAGACGCTCGGCGTGTCCCGTGTCCCGGTGCGCGAGGCGCTCAAGGTGCTCGAGGGCGAGGGCGCCGTCGTGCACGAGCCGCACAAGGGCTACGTGGTCGCCGAGCTGTCGGTCGACGACCTCGTCGAGGTCTACCGGCTGCGCGAGATCCTCGAGGCCGAGGCCATCCGGGTCGCCGTACCGCGCCTCACCCAGGACGACCTCGACGCGCTGGCCGCGGCGGCGGCCGAGGTCGACACCGCGGGCCGACGCGGCGACGTCACCGCGATGACCGATGCCAACCGGCGTTTCCACTTCCTGCTGTTCGACGCCGCCGGGATGCCGCGGCTCTCGCGCACGCTGCGTCAGCTCTGGGACGCCACGGATGTCTACCGCAGCGTCTACTTCTCCGGCGTCACCAACCGTCAGCGCGTCAAGCACGAGCACCACGACCTGCTCACCGCCCTGCGCGCCGGCGATGCCGCGGCCGCCGTGCAGGCCCAGCACGCGCACCGCGACAACTCCGTCACGGCCGTCACCGCGGCGCTCACGCGTGCCTGACCCACGCACCGCCGTCATGCGTGATCAGCCCACCTCCTAGCGCCCCCTCATCACCCATCGACGGCGGCGACCGCGGTCAGTCCGAGCTCTCCAGCAGCGGGCGCAGGACGTCGAGGACGGAGATGTCGTCGATCGTGCTCGGCGGCGCCTCGGGGCGACCGTCGGCGATCCCGCGCATCGTGCGGCGCAGGATCTTGCCGCTGCGCGTCTTGGGCAGGGCCGGTACGACGACGACGCTCTTGAGCGCTGCGACCGGACCGATCTCGTCGCGCACCGACTTCACGACCTCCGCCTGCAGCTGCGCCGCGTCGATGTCGACGCCGCTCTTGAGCACCACGAACGCGCGCGGGATCTGGCCCTTGAGCGCGTCGTGCACCCCGATCACGGCGCACTCGGCGACCGCAGGATGCGCCGCGACGACCGCCTCCATCGATCCGGTCGACAGGCGGTGCCCCGCGACGTTGATGACGTCGTCGGTGCGCCCCATGACGTAGACGTAGCCGTCGGAGTCGATCTGGCCGCCGTCGCCGGTGGCGTAGTAGCCGGGGAACACGGCGAGGTAGGAGTCGACGTAGCGCTTGTCGTCCTGCCACAGCGTCGGCAGCGTGCCCGGCGGGAGCGGCAGCTTGATCGCGATGTTGCCGTCGTTGCCGGCCTCGACCGGGGCGCCGCGCTCGTCGAGGACCTGGACGTCGTACCCGGGCATCGGCACGGTCGGCGACCCCGGCTTCACCGGCATGGGCTCGAGGCCGCGCGGGTTCGCGGCGATCGGCCAGCCCGTCTCGGTCTGCCACCAGTTGTCGATGACGGGGATGCCGAGGATGTCGCTGGCCCAGTGGTAGGTGTCGGGATCTAGCCGCTCCCCCGCGAGGAACAACGTGCGGAGGCACGAGAGGTCGTGGCCCGCGCGCAGCGCCGCGTCGGGATCCTCCTTCTTGATGGCGCGGATCGCGGTGGGCGCGGTGAACAGCGCCTTCACCCCGTGGTCGGCGATCACCCGCCAGAACGCGCTCGCGTCGGGAGTGCCGACCGGCTTGCCCTCGTAGAGGACCGTGGTCGCGCCGACGAGCAGCGGCGCGTAGACGATGTAGGAGTGGCCGACGACCCAGCCGACGTCGCTGGCGGCCCAGAACACCTCGCCCGGCCCGACGTCGTAGACGTTGGCCATCGTCCACGCGAGCGCCACCGCATGGCCGCCGTTGTCGCGCACGATGCCCTTGGGCTTACCGGTCGTGCCGGAGGTGTAGAGG
>JAKOVT010000259.1 GCA_029781935.1 Actinomycetes bacterium
GTGACGTCGTGCAGCAGCGTCCGCGTGCCGAGCGAGGTGCTGACGTTCTCGAGGGCGACGTAGGTGACCGGCGGCATCAGGCGACGTCTCGCTGGTCCACGACCCGCGCGCCCTGCACCGGCCCGTGGGCGCGTCGCACCGTGCGGCACACGCCCGACGCCGTGAACGCCACCGCGAGGTCGAGCGCGTGCTCGTCGTCGCGCGCGAGGAACGCGCACGTCGGACCGCTGCCGGAGATCAGCCCGCCGAGCGCGCCGTACTCGTGGCCGACGCTGATCACATGCGCGAGGTGCGGACGCAGCGACATCGCCGCCGGCTGCAGGTCGTTGTGCAGCGCTTTGCCGAGCGCCTGCGCGTCGCCACGGCGCAGCGCGGCCATCAGGTCGTCGGGCACCTCCGGGTCGGGCACCGTCGCGCCGAGCCGGAGGCGGTCGTACTCGCGGTAGACGTCGGGGGTCGACAGGCCGCCCTCGGCCAGCACGATCACCCAGTGGTAGGTGCCGCGCACCATCGCCGTGGTGAGCTCGGTGCCGGTGCCCGTGCCGAGCGCGGTGCCGCCGTGCAGGCTGAACGGTACGTCGCTGCCGAGGCCGGCGGCGATCTCGTGCAGCTCCTCGCGGCTCAGGCCCAGCTCGTAGAGCGCGTCGATCGCGACGATCGCGGCCGCGGCGTCGGCGCTGCCGCCCGCCATGCCGCCCGCGACCGGGATGCCCTTGCTGATCGTGAGCGAGACGTCGTCGGAGCCGCCGTGCTCGAGCATCGCCTGCACGGCCCTGGCCGCGAGGTTGCTGCCGTCGACCGGGACCTCGTCGGACTGCTCGCCCTCGACCACGATCTGCGTCCCCGAGCCGGGCGCGAGCGGGGTGGCGACGAGGTCGTCGTAGAGGCTCACGGCGTGGAAGACGGTGGCGAGGTCGTGGAAGCCGTCGTCGCGGCGCGGCCCCACGGCGAGGGCCAGGTTGACCTTCGCGGGGGCGCGGACGGTGACGGACGCGAGCACGCTCCGAACCTACTTGCTGCCGACCGCTCAGGCAGGGCGGGCTGCGGCGATCCGCGAGAACGCGGCGACGTCGAGCGCCTCGCCGCGGGTCGACGGGTCGACCCCGGCCGCCCGCAGCGCGTCCTCCGCCGCGGCCGGAGACCCGGCCCACGAGGCGAGCGCGGCCCGCAACGTCTTGCGGCGCTGGGCGAACGCGGCGTCGACCACCGCGAACACCTCCTCGCGCGAGGCCGTCGTCTCCGGCGGAGCGGTGCGTGTGAGCGCGACGAGACCGCTGTCGACGTTGGGCGCCGGCCAGAACACGGTGCGGCCCACCGTGCCGACGCGGGCGACGTCGCCGTACCAGCGCGCCTTCACGCTCGGTACGCCGTACACCTTCGACCCGGGTGCGGCGGCAAGGCGGTCGGCGACCTCGAGCTGCACCATCACCAGCACCCGGCGGATGGTGGGGAACCGCTCGAGGAGATGCAGCAGCACCGGCACGCTCACGTTGTAGGGGAGGTTCGCGACCAGCGCCGTGGGAGGGTCGCCCGGCAGGTCGGTGATCCGGAGCGCGTCGGCATGCACCACCTCCAGCCGGTCGGCGAGGTCGGGACGCCGCTCGCGCACCGTCGCCTCGAGCGCGGGCGCGAGCACGTCGTCGATCTCGACGGCCACGACGCGGCGCACCGCGGGCAGCAGCGCGAGCGTCAACGACCCGAGGCCGGGGCCCACCTCGATCACGACGTCGTCGGCGCGCACCTCTGCGGCCCGCACGATGCGCCGGACGGTGTTGCCGTCGATGACGAAGTTCTGGCCCTTCTGCTTCGTCGGGTGCACGCCGAGCTCGTCGGCGAGGCGGCGCACGTCGGCCGCGCCCAGCAGCCCGTCGTCGCTCATGCCCGCACTCTCCCGCATCCACCACCTACCCCCCAAACCCGCGTGATCTTGCTCCTGTGCCGGTTTCCCGCTACGGGTGACCGGCACAGGAGCAAGATCACGCCGGTCTAGGCTCGGGGCATGCTGACCAGGGACGAGCTGCTGGGCTCGTTGGCGCGCGACCAGGCGGCGTTCGTGGCGCTGCTGCGCGACGCCGACCTCGCGGCTCCGGTGCCCGACTGCCCCGGGTGGACCCTCGCCGACCTCGGTGGCCACCTCGGGTCGGTGCACGGATGGGCGCGCGACGCCGTCGAGACGGGCGCCCCGCACGACGAGCCCGTCGCGCCGGCCGACCCGGCCGCCATCCCGCGCTGGTACGCCGACCACGCCGCCGCACTGCTCGACACCCTGATCACCACTCCGCCCGGCACCGCGTGCTGGACCTTCGGCCCTCATCCGCGCACGGTCGACTTCTGGGTGCGCCGTCAGCCCCACGAGACGGCGGTGCACCTGCGCGACGCGCGCCGCGCCGTCGGGATCGACGTCCCGATCGAGCCGCGCCTGGCGGCCGACGGCGTCGACGAGGTCGTGACCGTGTTCTTCCCGCGGCAGGTCCGCCTCGAGCGGATCCCTCCGCTCGCCGCAGGCCTGCGCCTCGTCGCGACCGACGTCGACGAGGGTCCGTGGGTGCTCGCGGGCGACGGCCTCGGCCAGGATCCGGCGTACGCCGCCACGCTCACCGGCACGGCCGAGTCGCTGCTCCTCTGGCTCTGGCACCGCGAGGGCGGCGAGCAGCCGGCGGTCGACGGCGACCGGTCGGCGGTCGAGTCGATCCACGCGACGAAGCTCACGCCCTGAGACGGACGCCGCGTCAGCGGATGAAGTACCGCCAGATGAACCACGTGACGGCGAGGATGATGATCCAGCGCACGATCGTCAGACCGACGTCGCGGCCCGGCTTCGTGGTGGTGCTCGGCATGCCGGAGCCCGCGCTGTGCGACGGCGCCGACGGCGGCTGCACCGTGCCCCACCCCGGCGGCAGCGCCGAGGGTGGCGGCGGTGTACGTCGGAGCCGGTCGACCGACGGAGTCCGCCCGCGAAGCGCCTGGAACGCCGTGGGTGCGGTCTCGTCCGTCGCCAGCGAGAAACCGCCGTCGGCCGTGCGCCGCGCGTCCTGACGTGCCAGGCGCGCGAGCGACTCGTCGATCGACTCGGTCGCCGGCATCGTGTAGCCGCCGTCGCCGAGGTCGTACTCCTTGCCGGCCATGGCACCTCCCGCGCTCGGTCCCACTGTCCCCGGGGTCAGCGCACGGTGGCAAGGCAGCGCGCGGTCACCACTCGCCGAAGACGGCGTGCGAGCTGGCCCAGAGCGCGGCGCAGAGCTCCTCGACCTCGACCCGCTTCGTCTCGGCCATCGCGCGCACGGTGAGCGGCACGAGGTAGGACGCGTTGGGCCTGCCGCGGTACGGGGTGGGAGTGAGGTACGGCGCGTCGGTCTCGACCAGCACCCGGTCCAGCGGGGCGACCGCCAGCGCCTCGCGCAGCGGGACGGCGTTCTTGAACGTCACGGTGCCGGCGAACGAGAGGTACCAGCCCTGCTCGGTGCAGTGCCGGGCCATCGCGGCGTCGCCGGAGAAGCAGTGGAACACCACGGTCTCCGGCGGTCCCTCGCTCTCCAGCACGCGGACGACGTCGTCGTGGGCGTCGCGGTCGTGGATCACGAGCGCCTTGCCCAGCCGCTTGGCCAGGTCGATGTGGCGGCGGAAGGACTCCTCCTGCACCGCGCGGCCGTCCTCACCGGTGCGGAAGAAGTCGAGACCGGTCTCGCCGATCGCGCGGACGCGCTCGGCCGCGGCCAGCGACTCGATCTCCGCGTACGCCGCGTCGAGCGACGCGCGCCCGCCCGCCGCGAAGATGCGCGGCGCCTCGTTCGGGTGCAGCGACACCGTGGCGAGCACCGCCGGGTTGGCGTCGGCGGCCTGCACGGACCAGCGCGACGACGGCAGGTCGCACCCGATCTGCACGATCCGCGTGACACCCACGGCGCTCGCCTGCGCGACCGCATCGTCGATGCCGAGCCACTCCGCGCCGGCATCGCCGTCGGCGATGTCGAGATGGCAGTGGGTGTCGACGACGGGCGAGGGCAGCGGGTCGGGCAGCGGTGGGCGCTGCAGCTCGCGCGAGTGCCCGCTCTCCTGCGCGGTCGCGCGGGCGCGCACCGGCTCGTCGGTGGATCCCATCAACGGCGTACCCGCGTCAGGACGCGGGCTCCTCGAGGCGCGGGAAGAGGATCGCGCCCTTGGTGATCGTCGCGCCCGCGGGCAGCTGCCCCCACCGTCCGGCGTCGAGGACGGACTGGACGCCGATCGGGCCGAGCGCGGGCTCGGCACCGAGCTGCTCCCAGATCAGCGCCGTCGCCTTCGGCATCACGGCGTGGTGCAGCACCGCGATCGCGCGCAGCGACTCGCAGATCGTGTACAGCACGGTGGCCAGCCGCTCGCCGTTCGCCGGGTCCTTCGCCAGCGCCCACGGCGCCTGCTCGGTGACATAGAGGTTCACCGCGTCGACGTACGACTTCACCGCGCCCGTGGCCGACTGGAAGTCCAGCCGCAGCATCGCCTCGTCGGCGACGTCGACCGTCCCCGACAGGTGCCGCTGCAGCGACAGCTCGGCCTCGGCGTACTCCCCCGGCGCAGGCAGCACGCCGTCGAAGTACTTGCCCACCATCGCCGCCCCGCGGGAGGCCAGGTTGCCCAGGCCGTTGGCGAGCTCGGCGGTGTAGCGCGCGCTCATGTCCTCCCACGAGAACGAGCCGTCGGACCCGAAGGTGATCGAGCGCAGGAAGTAGTAGCGGAACGCGTCGGAGCCGAAGGTGTCGATGATCTGGCTCGGGGCGATGCCGGTGAGCTTGGTCTTGCTCATCTTCTCGCCGCCGACCAGCAGCCAGCCGTGCGCGAAGACCTGCTTCGGCAGCGGCAGCTCCGCGGCCATGAGCATCGCGGGCCAGATGACGGCGTGGAACCGGAGGATGTCCTTGCCGACGAGGTGGACGTCGGCGGGCCAGGTGGCGGCGAACTGCTCCGCACCCGGCGTACCGGGCTCGTCGCCGAGGCCGACCGCGGTGGCGTAGTTCAGCAGCGCGTCGAACCACACGTAGACGACCTGGCTCGGGTCCCAGGGCACCGGGATGCCCCAGTCGAAGGAGGAGCGCGAGATCGACAGGTCCTGCAGGCCGCCGCGCAGGAACGAGGTGACCTCGTTGTAGGCGCTCTGCGGCTGCACCGCGAGGGGGTTCGCGTCGTAGTGGGCCAGGAGCTTCTCGGCGTACGCCGACAGCCGGAAGAACCAGTTGGTCTCGCTGACCTGCTCGACCGGGCGGCCGTGGATGGGGCACACCTTCTGGCCGGCGTAGTCGCCCTCGCCGTCGAGGAGGTCGCCCGGGAGCTTGAACTCCTCGCAGGCGACGCAGTAGGGCCCGTCGTACTTGCCCTCGTAGATCTCGCCCTTGTCCTTGAGCGACTGGAGGAAGCGCTGGACGCGCTCGGTGTGGCGGTCGGACGTGGTGCGGATGAAGTCGTCGTTGGCGGCGTCGATCGTCTCGAGGACGGGGAGCCAGGCGGTCTCGACGAGGCGGTCGGCCCACTCCTGCGGCGCGACGCCGTTGGCCTCCGCGGTGCGCATGACCTTCTGCCCGTGCTCGTCGACGCCGGTCAGGAACCAGACGCGCTCGCCGCGCTGCCGGTGCCACCGGGTGAGGACGTCGCCGGCCGTGGTCGTGTACGCGTGCCCGATGTGCGGGGCGTCGTTGACGTAGTAGATCGGCGTCGTGAGGTAGAAGGCCTTGTCGCTGGACACCCCCCGATCCTACGGGCGCGGCTCATCCCGCCCGGACGGCATATCCGCTGACGACGCCTTCTTGGCGGCGACCAGGGCGTCGTAGACAGCCTTCTTGTCCAGGCCGTACGCCGCGGCGACGGCGGCGAGCGCGGCCTTGCGGGGGTCGGCGCCCTCCGCCGGGAGGACCGGGGCGGAGCCGGGAGCGGCGCCATGGACGACGACGGTGATCTCGCCCTTCACGCCGCCTGCGGCCCACGCGGCCAGCTCGCCGAGCGGCGCGCGGCGGACCTCCTCGTAGGTCTTGGTCAGCTCGCGGCAGACGGCGGCCGGGCGGTCGGCACCGAACGACTCCACCAGGGCCGCCAGCATCTCGGCGAGCCGGTGCGGCGCCTCGAAGAAGACCAGCGTGCGGGTGTCGTGGGCGAGCGCCGCGAGAGCGCGCGACCGCTCGCCCGGCTTGCGCGGCAGGAAGCCCTCGAACGCGAACCGGTCCACCGGCATCGCCGACAGGGCCAGCGCGGTGAGCACCGCGCTGGGGCCGGGTACGGCGGTGACGGGCAGCCCCTCGGCCGCCACGGCCGCCACCAGCCGGTAGCCCGGGTCGCTCACGCTCGGCATCCCGGCGTCGGTCACCAGCAGCACCGAGGACCCCGAGCGCAGCGCGTCGAGGAGCTCGGGCAGCCGGGCGGTCTCCACGGCGTCGTAGTAGGAGACGACGCGGCCGGAGATGGTCACGTCGAGGTCCGCGGCGAGGCGGCGGGTGCGGCGGGTGTCCTCCGCGGCGACGACGTCGGCGGTCGCGAGCGCCTCGCGGAGTCTCGGGGAGGCGTCGGTCGGGTCACCGATCGGTGTACCGGCCACCACCAGCACGCCGGAACCCCGCAGGTCGGACACGAGCCACAGCCTGCCACGTCCTTATGCTGTGCGGGTGACGGCGACCCTCGAGCGCAGCGCCCCGACGGGCAGTCGCCCTCTCCGCACCGCCAGCGAGCTCG
Source organism: Actinomycetes bacterium (assembly GCA_029781935.1). Taxonomy (GTDB): domain Bacteria; phylum Actinomycetota; class Actinomycetes; order S36-B12; family CAIYMF01; genus Longivirga. The sequence continues at coordinate 6,691 of JAKOVT010000259.1, forward strand.
CCGCCCGGCTGCACCCGGCCATGCCGAGCGATCGGCTGAACAGCTGGCTGGTCGCGCTCGGCATCACACTGTTCGGCGGGCTGCTCCGGTTCTGGGACCTCGCCAGCCCGCGCGCCGTGGTCTTCGACGAGACCTACTACATGAAGGACTCGTTCTCCCTCCTGCGGTGGGGCTACGAGCGGTCCTTCGTCGACAAGGCCAACGAGACGATCCTCGCGAGCGACGGCAACTGGCGCACGATCAACGTCTTCACCGACAACCCCTCGTTCATCGTCCACCCGCCGGTCGGCAAGTGGACGATCGCCGTCGGCGAGTACATGTTCGGGCTGACGCCGTTCGGCTGGCGGTTCTCCACCGCGCTGGTCGGCACGATCGCGGTCCTCCTCACCGTGCGCATCGGGCGGCGGCTCACCCGCTCGACCCTCATCGGCGGCATCGCGGGCTTCCTGCTCGCGATCGACGGCATGGCCATCTCGATGTCGCGCACCGGTCTGCTCGACGGCACGCTCATGCTCTGGGTGCTCGTCGCGTTCGGGTGCCTCCTCCTCGACCGCGACCGCACCCGAGGCCGGCTGGCCCTGCAGGTGCAGCGCTTCTCCGACGACCATGCGGCGCTGCGCGCCCTCGGAGCGGGCATCGGCCCGGGCACCGGGCTCCGTCCGTGGCGCTGGGCGGCCGGCTTCGCCCTCGGCATGGCGTGCGCGACCAAGTGGTCCGGCGTCTGGTTCGTCGTGGCCTTCGGGCTCATGACGGTGATCTGGGACTTCGGCATGCGCCGGCTCATCGGCGTACGGGTGCAGCAGGCGCTCGGCGGGGCGGCGCTCGAGGGGATCCTCGCCTTCGTCGCCATCGTCGGCACGGCGTTCGTCGTCTACCTCGTGTCGTGGAGCGGCTGGCTGCTCACCGACGGCGGCTACGACCGCAACTGGGCGGCGACGAACCCGGCGTCGGGCCCGTGGGGCTTCGTGCCCGACAGCCTCAGGTCGCTGCTGCACTACCACGCGGAGATGCTCAACTTCCACACGCACCTGGACTCGCCGCACTCCTACCAGAGCAACGCCTGGGGCTGGCTGCTGCAGACGCGTCCGACGTCGTTCTGGTACGAGTCCTACAACCGCGGCGTGAACGGCTGCACCGTCGACAAGTGCTCGGCCGAGGTCGTCGCCCTCGGCAACCCGCTCATCTGGTGGGCCGCGACCATCGCGCTGTTCCACCAGTCGTGGCGCTGGTTCGCCCGTCGCGACTGGCGCTCGGGCGCCGTCGTCCTCGCGGTGCTGGCGGGCTGGCTGCCCTGGCTGGGCTTCCAGGGCCGCACGATCTTCACCTTCTACTCGGTCGCCTTCGTGCCGTTCCTCGTCCTGGCGCTCGCGATGATGCTGGGCGCCTGGCTCGGTCCGGCCGACGCGTCGGCGCGACGGCGCACCTCCGGCGCGATCTTCGTCGGGCTGTTCCTCATGTTCGCCCTCGCCGCATCGTGGTTCTTCTACCCGATCTGGTCCGGGCAGGTCCTGGCCTACAACGCCTGGCACATCCGGATGTGGTTCCCCACCTGGGTGTAGGCCGGTCGCCGGTCGAGGTCACGATCGGGTCAGGGCGTCCGGCGCGGCGGCCCACGGTTCGGCGGAACCGGGGATCGCGACGTACGGTGGTTCCCCACACGTCCCAGGGGGCACCGTGCCGCACCGTCCGCTCGCCCGGCTCGCAGCCGTCGCGGCCGTGGCTGCGCTGCTGCTGTCCGGGTGCGCCGGGTCGGGTCTGTCCTTCTCGGCCGGCGACGGCGCAGGCGCGAGCCCCTCGGAGACCGGTCCCTACACCGCCCCGACCCTCGTGGCGCAGCGGCCGGCGCGGTTCGACGTACCGCTGCACATCTCGGCCAGCAAGGGCGGCATCTCGGCGATCACCGTCACCGACGTCGCGACCCAGGAGCTGCTCACCGGGGTCACCGGCGCCGGAGGGGTCGAGTGGGTGAGCGACGAGCCGCCGAAGCCCGGCGCCCGGTATGCCGTCGTCGCCACGGTGGTCGACGGCGACCACTCGACGAGGACCAAGCTCGCGGTGCTCGTCAGCGAGGTGCCGACCGCGGCGAAGATGACGTTCGGGATGCTCCCCGGCAGCAACCGTACGGTCGGCGTGAACGCTCCGGTGGTGATCCGGTTCGAGCACAAGGTGACCCGCAAGGCCGACGTCGAGAACGCTCTCACCGTCTGGTCGACCACGCCGGTCGAGGGCGCCTGGCACTGGGTCAGCTCGAGCGAGCTGCACTTCCGGCCCAAGGCGGCCTGGCCCGCCCACACGCAGATCCGGGTGCAGGCACTGTTCGACGGCCTGCAGATGAGCGACTCGCGCTGGGGCACCCGCGACGTCACCGCGGAGTTCCAGACCGGCGACGCCCACGAGGTCATCGTCGACGACAAGACCAAGACGTTCACGCTCAAGGTGAACGGCAAGGTGAAGTACGTCTGGCCGACGAGCCTCGGGCGCCCCGAGTACGAGACCCGCACCGGCAACTACATCGTCCTCGAGCGCGACCCGCTGCGCGAGATGACCTCGTGCGCCGCGAAGATCACGTGCGACAAGACGAGCAAGGAGTACTACGACCTCCAGGTGCAGTGGGCGACCCGCCTGTCGTGGTCGGGCACCTTCATCCACGCCGCACCGTGGTCGGCCGCCAAGCAGGGCCTCGTCGACACCTCGCACGGCTGCATCCACCTCACGATCGACCGCGCGAAGATCTACTTCGACCAGGCGCTGTACGGCGACATCGTCCACGTGCTGCGCACCAGCCGGCCCATCGACGATCTCGTGCAGAAGGGCGACCCGGGCGCCAGCGACTGGAACCTGACCTGGCAGCAGTACGTCAACGGCTCCGCGCTCAAGCAGAGCATCACGACCCAGCTGCTCACCGACCCCTCGCCGCTCGCGACCGCCACGCCCACCCCGTCCACCTCGGGCTGAGCCGCGCCGCATCCTCGATCCGAGCACGCGCCCGCCGTCCTTACGAACCGGTGACAGCGCGGCGGCTGGGCCGTTCCTCGCTCGCGCCCGACAGCTTTCGGGGGGATCCTTCCGGGGTGAGCGATCTCGAGGTCCCGGACGCCGACGCCGCCGACGGCGCGGCGTACGCCGGACCCGCGCACGCAGCCGCACGCGGTCGCGCCGCGCTCGTCGGCGCGCTGGCCGCGGGCCTCGGTCTGGTGGCGGCCGAGCTGCTCGCGCTGGTCCTGCCCGGGCGGATCTCCGCGGTGTCGGCCATCGCCGACCGCGTGATCGCCGCGATGCCGGCCGCGCCGCGCGAGGCGCTGATCGGCGCGGTCGGCACCCTCGACAAGCCGCTGCTCGTCCTGGGCATCGTCGTCGTGGTCGTCGCCGGCGGCGCGCTGGTGGGCGCGCTCTGCGCCGCCCGCCCGGACCGGGCGCCGTGGTGGTTCGTCGGCGGCGCCGCCGTCGCCTTCCTCGTGGCGTGGGACCTCACCACCTCCGACCTCGTTCCCCTGGTCCTCGAGACCGCGGTCGCGGCAGTGGTCGCCACGCTGGTGTGGACCCGGTACGGCCCGGTCGTCGAGCCGACCAGCGGCGAGGGCGCAGGGCAGGTCGACCGCCGCACCGTGCTCCGCACGGCCGGTGTGCTGAGCACCGTCGCGCTGCTCGGGGTCGGCGCCGTCCTCTGGAGCCGGCGCACGACGGCCGCCGCGGTCGACGCGGTGCGGTCCACCTTGCGGCTGCCCGCTCCGACCGACGCCGCGCCGCCCGTGCCCGCAGGAGCGACGCCCGCGGTCGAGGGCCTCGCCCCGGCGGTGACGCCGAACGGCGAGTTCTACCGGATCGACGTGGCCGTCTCGGTGCCCGCGATCGCCACCGACGGCTGGCGTCTCGCGATCGGCGGCCGCGTCGACCGCCCGCTCGAGCTCACCTACGCCGAGCTGCTCGCGCGCCCGAGCATCGAGCGCGACATCACCCTGTGCTGCGTGAGCAACCCGGTCGGGGGCGACCTGGTCGGCACCGCGCGCTGGCAGGGCGTGCGCCTGGCCGACCTGCTCGACGAGGTCGGCGTGCACGACGACGCGTCGCTCGTGCTCGGCCGGTCGTCGGACGGGTTCAGCGCCGGCTTCCCGCGCGAGATCCTCGGCGACGGCCGCGACGCGATGGTGGCCTACGCCATGAACGGCGAACCGCTGCCGCTCGAGCACGGCTTCCCTGCGCGGCTCGTGGTCCCCGGCCTGTACGGATACGTCTCGGCGACCAAGTGGCTCACGGGGATCCGGCTGACGACGATCGAGGACGACACGCCGTTCTGGGTCGCACGGCAGTGGCAGGCCGACGGCCGGATCGAGTCGGCATCGCGCATCGACGTACCGCGCGACGGCGCGACCGTGCCGCCCGGCGAGGTCGTGGTGGCCGGGCGCGCGTGGCGGCAGCACACCGGCGTGGGGACCGTGCAGGTGAGCGTCGACGGCGGACCCTGGGCCGACGCGACGCTCGCCGACTCCCTCGGCGTCGACGCGTGGCGGCTGTGGACCTACCGCTGGCAGGCGACCGACGGCCCGCACCAGCTGCGGGTGCGCATGATCGACGCCTCCGGAGCCGCGCAGAGCGAGGAGGTCCACGACGTCTTCCCCGGCGCCAGCAGCGGCCTGCACACGATCTCGGTCACCGTCGCCGGCTGAGCTCCGCCTCAGCGGGCGCGCGGCGGGACGAGCGCCGCGCGCGACCACGCGTCGACGACGAGACGGCCCTCCAGCGGCCGGTCGAGCGGCACGGGCACCTCGCTGACGCGGAGCGCGGCTCGGTCACGAGCGACGCACGATCGTTGCCTCAGGAGTGCGATCTCGGCCATCCTCGCCCTGATCGGGTCCAGCGCGGAGCTGCCGCGCGCGACGAGGAGGGGGCTCCGATGGCTATCAGCTGGTTGCACCGCACGAACGAGAAGGGCGACGACGTCCACGTCTGCCCGGAGTGCGACGCCGAGGCCGACACCGACCTCACCTACTGCACGGCGTGCGGCTACGACATCGTGCAGCAGTCCAAGATCGACCTCACCACCCTCAAGCCCGGCGTCTGACCACCGGCACGAGGCCCGCAACGCAGAAGAGCCGCCCGGAGGCGGCTCCTCTGAGGGAGTGGAGCTGAGGGGACTCGAACCCCTGACCCCCTCGATGCGAACGAGGTGCGCTACCAGCTGCGCTACAGCCCCTTGCGGAGGACGCCAGGGTAGCAAGGCGGGGCGCGAGCGCCCAAAACGGGGAGGTCGGCGGCGGTCAGCCGTTGGCGGCGCGGCGCCAGGTGGGCCCGTGGACGCCGGTGCGCGGGTCGCCGAGCAGCGAGTCGAGCTCGTCCTCCTCGGCGGCGAGCGCCTCGATCTCGGAGCCGTCGGCCACGTAGCGCTCGGAGTAGCTCGAGTCGCGGTAGCGGGAGTCGGGTCGGACCGGCGCGGCCGAGGCAGCCGCCGGGACCGAGATGCCGGCCTGCTCGCCGTAGACGCCGGCGCGCACCTGCGGGTCGCGCGGCACGGCGATCTCGAAGGACTCCACGCGCATCGCGCCCTCGGCCACCGGCTCGGCGGCCAGGGTCTCGCGCGCCTTCTCGACCATCGCCGCGCCCGACCAGGAGCCCGGCGTCGTGAGGTCGATGACGCGCGGCACGCGGGTGGCGCGCGGCGCGGTGACGTACGTCGGGAGGGTGGTCGGCACCGCGCTCCACGAGCCCTCGGCCGCGACAGGCTCGGCCGTGCGTGCGGTCGGCGATGCGACGGGCGCCGCGGTCCGGACGGGGGCAGGGTCGACCGCGCGGCCGCCGCGACGCGCGGTCCCGCCGGCGTAGCGCGACTCGGCCTCGCGCGCGGCGTCGGCGAGGGTCTCGCGGCGCAGCTGACGACGGCGCATCTCGTCGGCGAGCGCGACCTGACGGCGGGCGACGACGAGGAAGCCGACCACGAGCGCGGTCGGGACGAGCAGCGACCAGGTGGGCGCCTTGTGCAGGACGACGAGCACGGTCCACACGACGAGCAGGCCGCCCAGGACCGCGAGCACCCGGCGCCGGCGGGAGGCCGCGGCGGCCGCAGGGGACGCGGCCGCGGTCGGGCCCGTGACGAGCACCTGGGTGTCGTGGGAGTCGGCGGGGCGGCGCGGCATGAGCACCTCGCGCACCGGGAGGGCGGAGCCCGAGGAGCCCGTGGGGCCGGAGCGACGCAGCGTGCCCATGGCCCGCGCGAAGCGGTCGGCGGACTTCGACTCCTGCGCCTCGTCGTGGCGGCGCAGCCACATGGGGACGAGGACGAGAGCCCACATGCCGATGATGACGGCGTAGATGAGTCCGGCTCCTCCGACCACGTAGCGAGGCTACGGTGCGTGCTCGCTCGCACCGTGGATCACAGGCGTCACACGCGGTGGGCGTGTCGCGACTCACAGGTGCGCGCAAGTCCGAGCGGGTTGCGGACGAGCGGGTTGCGGACGCGCCGGTTGCGGACGAGCCGGTTACGAGGTCGACGTCGAGCGCGACGCGTGCCACCGGCGGAGCAGCCCGCCGGGCACCTCGTCGACCGTCAGCGCGAACGACAGGTGGTCGCGCCAGTCGCCGTCGATGTGCAGGTAGCGCGGCCGCAGCCCCTCGGGGCGGAAGCCGAGCTTCTCGACGACGCGGCGCGAGGCCATGTTCTCGGGGCGGATGTTGATCTCGATGCGGTGCAGCCCGATCGAGAAGCAGTGGTCGGTGGCCATCGCGACCGCGGTCGGGATGATGCCGCGCCCGGCGACCCGCTGGTCGACCCAGTAGCCGATGTACGCCGACCGCAGCGATCCCCACGAGATCCCGCCGACCGTCAGCTGCCCGACGAGCGCGTCCTGGTAGGTGACGACGAACGGCATGGTCCGGCCCTCGCGGCCCTCGGCGCGCAGGCGGCGCACCATCGCGGAGTAGGTCGGGGCGGCCTCGTTCTCGGGATCGGGGCTGGTGGCCTCCCACTGGCGCAGCCACTCGACGTTGCGCGCGCGCACCGAGCGCCAGGCCTGCGCGTCGCGCTGGCGCAGCGGGCGCATGCCGATCGGGCCGTCGGTCAGCACCACCGGCCAGCCGAGGCTCATCGGAGCGCCCCGCTCATGGCTCCCGGCGCCACACGCCGGTCTTGCCGCCGAGCTTCTCCTCGACCCGCACGTCGGTGATGACGGCCGCGGGGTCCACCGCCTTGACCATGTCGACGAGCGCGAGCGCCGCGACCGAGACGCAGGTGAGCGCCTCCATCTCCACACCCGTGCGGTCGGCGGTGCGGACGGTCGCGGAGATCGCGACGCGGTCGTCGAGCACCTCGAGGTCGACCGTGACGCCGTGGATCGCGATGGGGTGGCACAGCGGCACGAGGTCGGGCGTCCGCTTGGCCGCCTGGATGCCCGCGATGCGGGCCACCGCGAGCGCGTCGCCCTTCGGCACCCCGGCGCCGCGCAGCAGAGCGACGACCTCCGCCGACACCAGCACCGCGCCGGTCGCCGTCGCCTGGCGCACCGAGACGTCCTTGCCCGACACGTCGACCATCCGAGCAGCCCCGCTCGAGTCGACGTGGGTGAACTCCTTCTCCGCCATGCGATCAGACCTCGTCCAGCCGCAGCACGGCGACCGCCTCGCCGGGCTTGACCTCGGTGACGTCCTCCGGCACCACGACGAGCGCGTTGGCGCGCGAGAGGCCGCCGAGCATGTGCGAGCCCTGACCGCCGGCGGGACGCACGACGTACCGGCCTTCCTCCACCGAGAGCACGCCGCGCGCGAACTGACGGCGCCCCGCGGGCGAGGGCAGCGGGTCGACGAGCACCGCGCGCACGACAGGACGGTAGATCCGCTCGTGGCCCAGCATCCGGCGGATCACCGGGCGCACGAAGACCTCGAAGGACACGTACGCCGACACCGGGTTGCCGGGCAGCGTGAAGATGGGGGTCGAGTCCGGGCCCAGGGTGCCGTGGCCCTGCGGGGTGCCGGGCTGCATCGCGACCTTGGTGAACTCGACCGTGCCGAGCCGCGAGAGCACCGACTTCACGGTGTCGTAGGCGCCGGCGCTCACCCCGCCGGTGGTGACGATGAGGTCGGCGCGCACGAGCTGGTCCTCGAGCGTGGCGAGCAGCGTCGAGGCGTCGTCGCGCAGCGGACCGACGCGGTAGGCCAGTGCGCCCGACTCCTGCACGGCAGCAGCGATCGTGACGCCGTTGGAGTCGGCGATCAGCCCGGGCGCCAGCTGGCCGCCCGGCTCGACGAGCTCGCTGCCGATCGACAGCACGACGACGCGCGGCTGCGGGTGCACCGACACGCGGCCGCGGCCGACCGCCGCGAGCAGCGCGATCTCACGCGGACCCACCACCGTGCCCGCCGGCACGACGACCTCGCCGAGCTCGACGTCGTCGCCGCGGTGGCGGACGTGGTCGCCCGCGCGCACGCCGCGCGTGACGGCGACCTCGCGCATCCCGCCGTCGGTGCGGTCGAGCGGGACCACCGAGTCGGCGCCCTCGGGCAGCGGCGCGCCGGTCTGGATCCGGATCGCCTTGCCCGGCGTGAGGTCGTGGCTGGCGCGGTAGCCCGCGGGCACGTCGTCGATGACGGCGAGCCGCGTGGGCTTGCCGTCGCTGGCGGTGAGCAGGTCGTCGGCGACGACGGCGTACCCGTCGGTGGCGGCCTGGTCGAACGCGGGCAGCGGCCACGGCGCGGTGACGTCCTCGGCCAGCACGCAGCCGCGCGACTCGACCAGCGTGACGTCGAGCGGCGACAACGGGGTGACCCCGGCCAGCACGGCCTGCAGGTGGTCCTCGACGCTGCGCACGTGCCGACCCTACGGCCCGGGCGCGATGATGCTCGCGTGACGGTGCCGGTGGACGATCTCAAGAACGCCCTGCGCGAGCGGCTGCGGGCCGGCCGACGGGCCCGCGACGAGGCCGCGCGGACCGAGGTCGAGCGGGCGCTCGCCGTGCACCTCGGCGAGGTGCCCGGGATCGCGGAGCTGGTCGCCGACCCGTCGCGCGGGTGCGTGACGGCGTACGCGTCGTTCGGCACCGAGCCGCGCACGGGCGCCCTGCGCGCGCTGCTCGCGGTGTCGGGCGTGCGGGTGCTGCTGCCCGTGATCCGCGACGACGGCCTGCTCGACTGGGCCGACGACTCCGACGACCTGACCGAGGACGGCGTCTCCAGGGGGATTCCGGAGCCGACCGGTGCTCCGGTGGGCACGGGCATGACCGGGCTGCTCGCCGCCGGGTGCCGCGTGGTGCTCGCGCCTGCGCTCGGCGTCGACGTCCACGGCTCCCGGATCGGCAAGGCCGGCGGCTACTACGACCGCCTGCTCGCCGGCCTCGACGACGTACCCGTCGACGAGCGCCCGCTCGTGGTCGCCGTGGTGCACGACGACGAGGTGCTCGACGCGATCCCCGCCGAGGCGCACGACCGCCCGGTCGACGGCGTGCTCACCGAGACCGGCTACCGCCGCCTCCGTTGATGTGTGTCCACCCCCGCCTCGGCAGGGGCGTGGACACACATCGACGGTCAGGGCCAGACGCCGTCGTTCTTGCTCCGGTCGAGGCGGGCGTTCTCGGCGCACTGGTCGGTGCGGTAGGCCTCGGGCATCCGGGGATAGACCTCGCGCCAGTAGCGCACCGCGAGGGCCTGGCCCTGCGCCGGCGTCGCGCCGAGGAGCACCGCCGTACGGGCGTCGTGCTGCACGGCCCAGCACTCGGCCTCCGCCTCGGAGACCAGCCCGGTGAGGTGACCGGTCTCGTGCGCGAGCACGTGCACGGCGACCAGCACGTCCTCCGGCGCACTGTCGCGCTCGCGGGAGGACATGCCGAGGTACGCCGCGAGCCCCCGGCAGGTGTCGTACGACAGCACCGCCGGCCCGGTGGGGAAGCCGTCGGCGTCGAACTGCACGTGCCCGAGATCGGCTCCGGCGTAGGTCAGCGTCTCGCCGAGGCGCTGGCAGTGGATGCCGAGCACGTTCTGCGCCTCCGTGCGCGACACCGACGCGAGCCGCTGCTCGGTCGAGATCCACTGCCGCTCGGTGACGAACAGCGGCACGAGGAGCACGAGCACGATCCCCAACGTGATCCACGGGACGCGGCGCGTCAGGACGGCGCGGAAGACCAGCCACCCCAGCGCAGCGGCGAGGGCGACCACGACGATCGTGCGCAGTCCCACAGGTTCGGATCGACCGGTCCGCGCCCCGCCTTGACCGCCCGCTCCCCGCGCACAACGCGCGCCGAACATGATCATGTCTCGAGAACAACCCGGGCGGACCTGGGGCGAGGTGCGCCGGACATGATCATGTTTGGGGAGCATCCGCGGCGGGGGCGGCGCGGCGGGGGCGGCGCGGCGCGGCGGGGGCGGCGCGGCGGGGGCGGCGCGGCGGGGATCAGGTCCGGGATGCGGGGCGGCGGCCCACCACGACCGTGGCGTCGAGGTCGTCGTCGCGGACCACCGCGGCGGCGAGGCCGGCCGCCTGGACCGCGGCCGCGGTGAGCGGCCCCTGGCCGGCGCTGGTCTCGATGAGGAGCACTCCCCCGCGGGACAGGCGCTCGGGTGCGCCCGCGGCCACCCGGCGCTGGACCTCGACACCGTCCGGGCCGCCGTCGAGAGCGGTCCGCGGCTCGTGGTCGCGGGCCTCGCGCGGCTGCAGCGCGATCTCGTCGCTCGGTACGTAGGGAGCGTTGGCCACGATCACGTCGGCGAGCAGGTCCGGCGGCAGGGCGTCGTAGAGGTCGCCGACGTACGCCGTGCCGCCGAACGGCTCGAGGTTGCGGCGGGCGCAGGCGACCGCGACCGGGTCGAGGTCGGCGGCGTGCAGCTCGTACCGCTCGAGGCCCGCGACGACGGCGACGCCGACCGCGCCCGAGCCGCAGCACAGGTCGACGACGACCGGCTCGGTGAACCGCAGCGCCTGCTCACGGGCGAGGCGCACGAGCAGCTCGCTGCGACGCCGCGGGACGAAGACCCCGGGGTCGAGCTCGACCCGGATGCCCGCGAGCACGGCGTACCCGAGGACGATCTCGAGCGGCTCGCCCGCCTCGCGCCGGGCGACCTTCGCCTCGACGTCGCCGCCCGACGCGAGGATCAGCGCCGCCTCGTCCTCCGCCCACACGCAGCCGGCCGCGCGCAGGCGGCGCTCGATCTCGGCCCGCCCGGTCACGACGGCTGCAGCACCAGGTGGTCCTTGGCTGCCGCCTGCACGGCCGCCGCGGTGAACGCCCACGGGTACGTCGTGCCGTTCTGCCACGCGTCGAGCTGGTCGGCGTAGTGCGGCGAGTACGCGTGGCCGCTGGCACCCGTGAGGTGCACCCACGTCGAGGAGTCGAAGTCGTCGAGGTCGAGGACCATGCGCATCGACGGGACCCAGTCGACGACGTACCCGTTCTTGGGTGTCCAGCCGGTCGCGTCGACGATGGACTCACCGCCCGCGGTCTCGACCGGCCCGCGGTTGAACACCTTCTCGATCAACGAGATCCCGGACTTGCCGAGCGACTGGTTCTGCACGAGCAGAGTGTGCAGCGCGCCCCAGCGCCAGCCCGACGGGTCGCTGCCCTGCAGGCCGGAGAGCTCCTGCGTCGCCTCGTCCAGCGCGCGGACGACGTCGTCGTCGCGGGTCTCCTTCGTGCCGGCCGTGCGGGTGTCGTCCCACCACGCGTCGTCGGGGGTGGCCCACAGGTTCTTCACCACCGTGAACCAGCGGTCGCTGCCGCTGGGGAGGAAGTCGTCGGGCAGCTCGTCGCCGAAGGTGTCGAGCAGCAGGTTCTTCCAGAACACGTTGAAGTAGGCCGCGGCGGCGGAGTCGCGCGGCTGGGTGAAGTCCCAGCCCTTCAGCAGCGCGAGCGCCTGCGCCGTCGCGCCCGACACCTTCGCGCCGGAGATGCGGGGCACGAGGTACGACGCGTTCTCGTTCCAGGTGTCGAGCTGGATCTCGCGCATCCGGTCGGCGGACATGAGCGCGCCGCCGCTGGTCGACAGCTTCACCAGGTCGACGATGCGCTGGCTGCGCGCGCCGTAGGACCAGTCGTCGGT
>JAKOVT010000261.1 GCA_029781935.1 Actinomycetes bacterium
GGCACCCTCGCGGTCGAGGTGGTGCACGCGGCGACCCACGAGGGCGCGCTGCACGTCGAGGACGTCCTCACCCGGCGCACCCGGCTCTACCTCGAGGCGGGCGACCGCGGCCTGGTGGCCGCGCGCGTCGTGGCGCACCTCATGGGCGACGCGCTCGGATGGGACGAGCAGCGGCGCACCGAGGAGGTGTCGCGCTACCAGCGACGCGTCGCCGCGGAGCTCGACGCCCAGGCCGCGCCCGACGACGCCGCGGCCGCTGCGATCCGCGAGCGCGTGCGCGACCCGCGCATCGGCTGATCGGGCCCACGCCGGACGGTCGTCGTCGCGGTCGCCGCACCCTGGCGACGACGAACGTCGGAAGCACGATTCCGGCATTGCTCCGACGTTGAGGTAAGGCTCGCCTTTCCTTGCGCCGCAAGGGATCGCGAGAAGTGGATCTTCGCTCGAATTGTTCACCGAGTCGTCTGCGCAAAATGCCCACCCGTCGGTGGAACGCTCGCTATGGTCCGCTCACGAGGCGTCGCCTCGACCCGCTCACGATGGACAGCGGAGGTGGCCGCATGACCCTGGGACAGGACGCGCCGGCAGCGCCGGAGACCGACGACCTCGCCCAGCTGCTCCGGGATCCCGAGATCCGCAGCTCGCTCGCCATGCTGGTCGCCAACGCGCCCACCCTGGCAGCCCTCACGACGATGGGGACGGCGCTGCTCGCACGCGGCCCTGAGATCGTCGACAACGTCAACTCGATGGTGCTGCAGGCCCGCGGCCCTCTTGGGGAGACCACCGGCGGCCAGCGCCTCACCACCGCGGTGGGCGCCCTCGCCGACATCGCCCCGCTCGCGCAGCCGCTCGCCGCGCGCAGCGAGGTCATCACCGAGTTCCTCGACTCCAAGATCCTCCAGCCCGAGATCGTCGACATCGTCGGCCGGCTCGGCGAGGCGGCGATGCACGCCGACGAGGCGACGCGCGGCCGCACGGCCGAGGTCGGCGGCGTCTTCGCCCTCATGCGCGAGCTCAAGGACCCGCGTGTGCAGGAGACGCTCGCGTTCCTCGTCGAGTTCGCCAAGTACTTCGGCACGTCGCAGTCCGCATCGTCGGCTCCCGCGAGCCCTCCGGCGTCCTCGTGACGCCGCCCTGCCCCACCACCCTCCCGTCGACGGCCGTGGCCGTCGGCACGAACCGCCTCGAGGAGGCATCGTGACGTCCGTGCTGTGGTTCCAGGGCGGCGCCTGCAGCGGCAACACCATGTCGTTCATCAACGCGTCGGAGCCGTCGGTGGTCGACCTGATCGTCGACTACGGGCTCGAGATCGTCTACCACCCGACGTTGTCGATGGAGATCGGCAAGGTCGCCCAGGACCTGTTCTGGTCCTATGCCAAGGGCGAGAAGGAGATCGACATCTTCGTCTACGAGGGGTCGGTGATCCTCGGCCCCGAGGGCAGCGGGCGCTTCGACATGTTCGCGGGCCGCCCGATGAAGGAGTGGGTCGAGGAGATCGCACCCAAGGCCGGCATCGTCGTCGCGATCGGCGACTGCGCCACCTGGGGCGGGCTCCCCGCCGTGCCTCCGAACCCCAGCGACTCGCACGGGCTGCAGTTCGACCGGGGCGGCAAACGCGGCGGCTTCCTCGGCCCGGACTTCGTGTCGAAGCTCGGCCTGCCCGTGATCAACATCCCCGGCTGCCCGGCGCACCCGGACTGGATCAGCCAGATCCTCGTCGCGCTCGCGGCCGGTCGCGTCGGCGACCTCGCGCTCGACGATCTGCAGCGGCCCAGCACGTTCTTCACCGCGTTCACCCAGACCGGCTGCACGCGCGTGCAGTTCTACGCCTACAAGCAGGACCCGCCCAGCTTCGGGCAGGGCACGCGCACCGGCTGCTTGTTCTACGAGTACGGCTGCCGCGGTCCGATGACCCACTCGTCGTGCAACCGGATCCTGTGGAACCGGCAGTCGTCCAAGACGCGCGCCGGCATGCCCTGCACGGGCTGCACGGAGCCGGGCTACCCGCACGGCGACCTCGCGGTCGGCACGGTGTTCAAGACGCGCAAGATCGCCGGGGTCATCCCCGCCGAGGAGCCCACCGGCATGGACCCCGCGTCCTACATGGCGCTCGCGAGCGTGTCGCGCGCCGTCGCGCCCGACTGGTCCAAGAAGGACATGTTCGTCGTCTGACGAGCCCGAGCGACTTCCGAGGAGAGCACGAGCATGACCACGATGGACCTCAACGTCAGCCCGCTCGGGCAGGTCGAGGGCGACCTCGACGTCCGAGTGACGATCACCGACGGCGTCGTCACCGACGCCTGGACCGAGGCCGCGATGTTCCGCGGCTTCGAGATCATCCTGCGCGGCAAGGACCCGCAGGCGGGCCTGATCATGACACCGCGCATCTGCGGCATCTGCGGGGGCAGCCACCTCTACAAGGCCTGCTACGCCCTCGACACCGCCTGGGGCACCTACGTCCCGCCGAACGCGACCCGCGTGCGCAACCTCGGCCAGATCACCGAGACGCTGCAGAGCGTGCCGCGCTACTTCTACGCGATCATGGGGCCCGACCTCACGGCCGCGCAGTACGCCGGCGCTCCGTCGTACGAGGAGGCCGCCCGCCGCTTCGCGCCGTACGTCGGCACCAGCTATCAGAAGGGCGTCACGCTCTCGCAGCTGCCGGTCGAGGTCTACGCGATCTTCGGCGGGCAGTGGCCGCACTCGTCGTTCATGATCCCGGGCGGCGTGATGAGCGCTCCGACGCTGTCGGACATCACGCGGTCGCACGCCATCCTCGACCACTGGGCCCGCGAGTGGCTCGAGGGCGACTGGCTCGGCTGCTCGGTCGACCGCTACCTCGAGATCAAGTCCTGGGACGACTTCCTCGCCTGGTGCGACGAGAACGAGTCGCAGCACAACAGCGACCTCGCGTTCTTCACCCGCTGGGCGCAGGAGATCGGCCTGGACACGTACGGCCAGGGCTACGGCAACTTCCTCGCCACCGGGACGTTCCTCAACCCCGAGCTCTACACCAACCCCACCGTCGAGGGCCGCAACGCGGCGCTCATGTCCCGCTCGGGCATCTACGCGGGCGGTCAGTACTACGACTTCGACCACCTGCGGGTCAGCGAGGACATCACGCACTCGTTCTTCCGTGGCGAGGGATCGCGGCACCCGTGGGAGGGCGTCACCGACCCGATCGACCCCGAGGAGGGCCGCAAGCAGGGCAAGTACACCTGGGCGAAGTCCCCGCGGTACGACGTCCCCGGCCTCGGCCACGTGCCGCTCGAGGTCGGACCGCTCGCGCGTCAGATCATGGCGAACCGGCCCGATGCCGCGCCGCACCAGGACTTCGACCCGTTCGTGGCCGACATGATCGCGAAGGCGGGCGTCAACGTGATGACGCGCGTGCTCGCGCGCATGCACGAGGAGGCGAAGTACTTCCGCTACGCCAAGCAGTGGCTGGCCGAGATCGACCTGCACGACGACTTCTACAAGAAGCCGGCGGAGCCGCAGTCGGGCAAGGGCTTCGGCTCCACGGAGGCCGCGCGCGGCGCCCTGTCGGACTGGATCGTGATCGAGGACGGCAAGATCGCCAACTACCAGGTGATCACGCCGACGGCGTGGAACATCGGCCCGCGCGACGGCGGCGAGAACCACGGCCCCATGGAGAAGGCGTTCATCGGCGCCCCCGTCGAGAACCCCGACTTCCCCGTCGAGCTCGCGCAGGTCGCGCACTCCTACGACTCGTGCCTGGTGTGCACGGTCCACGCCTACGACGGCAAGACCGGCAAGGAGCTCGCGCAGTTCCGCATGGGCGGCGGCTGATCTCGTCGGTTCGCCCCACGTACGACGAGGGACCCCGGCACCCTGGTGCCGGGGTCCCTCTCACCCCGGAGGAGGTCCGGTGCTCGAGCCGCGCGCCACCGACACGCTCGTCGTCGGCTGCGGCAACCTGCTGCGCGGCGACGACGCCGCGGGTCCGGTGCTCGTGCGCGTGCTCGCCGACCGCGACCTGCCGGCGGGCGTCCGGCTCGTCGACGGCGGCACCGCGGGCATGGACGTCGCCTTCGCGATGCGCGGCGTGCGCCGGGTGATCCTGGTCGACGCCTCGAAGGTGGGCGTCGAGCCGGGGGTGGTGCACCGGGTCCCCGGGAGCGAGCTGGTCGACCTCACGCCCCCGGAGGGGAACCTGCACCGGTTCTCGTGGGACCAGGCCCTCGGCTTCGCCCAGTGGCTGCTCAAGGACGACTACCCCGACGACGTCACGGTCTACCTCGTCGAGGGGGCGTCCTTCGACGTCGGAGCGCCGCTGTCGCCCGAGGTCGAAGCGGCCGTCGAGCGCATCGCCGACGCCATCGAGGCGGACGTGCGATGACCGCCTCCCCGGAGCAGCAGCGCTGGCAGAAGCCGTCGCGCCCGTTCGTCGAGGAGGCGCTGTCGGCCGACGCCGTCGTCGTCCAGGAGCACGGCCGCTGGATCGTCTACCTCGACGTCGTCCTCGCGAGCGGAGCCGTGCGCCGGAAGGTGGCCGACGAGCACGACGAGCGCCGGGCGCAGCAGTCGGCGCGCATCATCGAGCACAACGCGCGGCGCTGCATCCCCCGCCTCGTCACGCGCGACCCGGCCGAGTTCCTGGCGCCGCACCGCATCGACCACCGTCCCGTCGACGGCGAGCCGGGCTCCGAGCCCGACGACCGTTCCGCGTACGACGACCGAGGAGAGCAGTGACGCTCAACGTCCCCCGCCCCCAGCCGCTCGGCGCGCTCCCGTGGCCCGCGGGCATGCTGCTGCTGCCCGAGGCCCCGGGCTCGGCGGAGACCGCCGCCGCGCTGGCCGTGGGGAACGAGCCCGACGAGTGGCCTGAGGCGCTCGCGCACGTCCGGCTCGCGCTGGACGGCGACGTGGAGGGCGCCGCCGCCGCTGTCGACGGCGACGACGACGTCGCACGCTACAACCGCGCCGTGCTCGTCGGCGGCGACGAGGCGTGGGCGGACCTGGTGGCTCGGACGTCGGGCGAGCTCGGTGCGCTCGCGCGGACCGCCGCCTTCAGCGTGGGCATGCTCGACGAGCCACCGACCACGGACGAGGCCACCGGCGAGGTCGCCGCCACGATCGGCAGCGCCCGCGCCGCGTGGGCGCTCGAGCAGGGCGACGTCGTCGGCGCCAGCGAGGAGCTGCAGGAGGCCTCGGCCCTCGCGGCGGGGTCGGGCGCTCCGCTGCTCGCCGCGTCGCTGCGGCTCACCCGGTCGGAGCTCCTGCGCGAGGGCCTGGGCGACCCGCGGGCGGCGGCGACAGAGGCCGACGAGGCGATCAAGGCGCTCCCGCTGTCGGCACCCGCCGAGCTGCGCGCCGAGCTGCAGGTAGCGCGAGCGCTGGCCCGCCAGGAGCTCGCGGGCGACAACCGCGGCGCCCTGCTCGCGGTGGTGGCCGACCTGACCGAGGCCGTGAAGGTGCTGCGCGAGGACACCCACCCGGAGCTGTTCGCGGTGATCAATCAGCAGCTCGCGCTGGCCTACCTGATGATGCCGATGGGCGACGACGGCGACCGGATCCGCCTCGGCGTCGCCGTCACCTCGCTTCGGGCCGCGCTGCGGGTGTTCACCCCGCAGACCCACCCCGGGGCCTGGGCGACGACACAGGTGAACCTCGCGAACGCCCTGCAGTACCTGCCGAGCGCGCACCAGGAGACCAACCTCGACGAAGCGGTGCAGCTCTACGAGGAGGTGCTGTCCTACCGCGACGAGCAGATCGACCCGGTCGGGGTCGCCCGCATCCTGACCAACCAGGCCAACGCGCTCGGGCACCTCGGGGTGCTCGACGACGCGACCGAGCGGCTGCAGCGGGCGCGCGTCCTGTTCGCGGGCGCCGGCGACGAGGGCGGCGTGCAGGCGGTCGACGAGCTGCTCGCCGAGGTCGCCGACGCTCGAGCACGGCGGGAGGGCGCCTGATGGAGCCGTACCTGCGCCAGCAGTTCGACCTCCTCCTCCAGGAGGCGACCGGCAACTACGTCGAGCGCATCGTGCACCGCTGCGGCGGGCCCGACATCGCGCTCGCCCGGCTCACGGCCGACCCGGAATCCGAGGGCGTCTGGGTGTCGGAGTTCGTCGACGTCTTCTTCGAGGAGCACCTGCTCGACACGACGTCGGGCGCCTGCTTCGTGCTCGACGCGCTCGAGCGCCGCACCGTCCCGGCCGATCCCGGCGGACCGGTCGCCGAGGTGCTCGCGCGCCTCGCGCGCGCGGCCTTCGCCGACCTGCTCGTGCGTCAGTCGTCCCAGCTCATCCAGCGCACCATGGCCTTCCAGCCCTGACCCGTCCCCGGAGGTCCCGCATGACCGCACTCGACGACGCCGCGTCCGACGTCGCTGCGTCCGACGTCGGGCGGCAGCCCTCGTTCGAGGACCTCGCCGCGCGCGTCGACCAGCTGCGCGACCGCGTGCGCCACAGCGCGGAGCACGCGCTGCTCGAGGAGACGCTCGAGGCGATCACGGACTTCAACCGCGCCGGCCTCGTCGAGCTCGTGCAGGTGCTGCGCGCGGACCCTCGTGGCGAGGAGCTGCTCTTCTCGGCGATCGACCGCCCCGAGGTGATGGCCCTCCTGGTGGCCCACGGCATCGTCCGCGTCGACCGCACGATGGAGGTCCTCCGCGTCGTCGACCAGCTGCGGCCCTACCTCGCCGCGAGCTCGGTGCAGCTCGACGTCGCGCGGGTCGACGGCGACACGGCGTACGTCTCGTTCGGAACCGGCTGCCAGGCACCGACCCCGGCCCTTCGCGCCGAGATCCTCAGCGCGCTGTCGGCGCGCATGCCCAGCGGCATCGCGGTCGTCGAGGAGAAGGCGGCGTCCGGGGGCGCCTTCGTCCCGCTGACGTCGCTGCGCGTGGGGCCGCCGGCGTGACACCCCGCCCGGTGCTCCGCCTCGGCGGGGCCTCCCCCGGCGCCCTCGCGCTGCCGCCCGCGGCGGCCGAGCCGGGGCTCATGTACGCCCCGCGCGGCGTGTGGACCGACGGCGAGCGCCTGCTGGTCGCCGACACCGGCAACCACCGCGTGCTGATCTGGCGCGCGTGGCCGTCCTCCGACGGTGCGCCCGCCGATGTCGTGGTCGGTCAGCCCGATCTGTTCTCGGAGGGGCCCGCAGCGGGCGGCGCGGACCGGCGGCGCGGCCTGAACCTGCCGACCGGGGTGGGAGTGGTCGACGGCGACCTCGTGGTGGCCGACGCGTGGCACCACCGCTTGCTGCGCTGGGACGGCGTCCCCGACGACGACTTCGCGGCACCCGCCCAGGTGCTGGGCCAGCCCGACCACGAGGCGGTCGAGCCCAACCGCGGCGGCGACCCGAGCGCGACATCGTTCTACTGGCCGTTCGGGTTCGGGGTCGTGGCCGGCACCTTCTGGGTCGCCGACACGGGCAACCGGCGGGTGCTCGGCTGGCACGGCACGTCGTTCCCCGGGCGCGAGCGCCCGGCCGACCTCGTGCTCGGCCAGTCATCGGCCACCGAGCGCGACGACAACCGGGGCGAGGTGCTCGCGCCGGCGGGCTTCCGCTGGCCGCACGGCGTGGCCGGCGACGACAGCACGCTCTACGTCGCCGACGCCGGCGACCACCGCGTCGTCGGGTTCTCCCCGCCGCCCGACGCCGACCGCGAGCCCGACCTCGTCCTCGGCCAGCCCGACTTCACGACGATGGCCGAGTTCAAGAACCGGCCGCAGGGCGCCTCGCGCATGCGGTTCCCGTACTCCGTCGCGCTGCACGACGGCTCGCTCGTCGTCGCGGACACGTCCAACAACCGCGTGCTGCTCTGGGACCATGCCCCCCGGACCGGCGCCGGCGCTCCCGCCGACCGCGTCCTCGCCCAGCCGGACATGGACGCGAACGGCGAGAACCGCTGGGACGCCGTGCTCGACGACTCGTTGTGCTGGCCGTACGGCCTCTGTGTGGCGGGCGACCTGCTCGCGATCGCCGATTCGGGCAACAATCGGGTCATGGTCTGGGACCTCGGGTGACGCAGCGGCTGTCGGTCCGCGTCACCGGCGTCGTGCAGGGCGTGGGGTTCCGGCCCTACGTCTACGGCCTCGCGAGGTCGCTGCGCCTGGGCGGGCACGTGGGCAACGACGACCGGGGCGTGCTCCTCGTCGTCGAGGGCGCCGACGCCGACGTCGCGGAGTTCCTGCGCCGGCTGCCGCTCGAGGCGCCGCCGCTGTCGGCAGTGGAGTCCGTCGTGGCGACCGAGGAGACGCCGCAGGGCGACGAGTCCTTCGTCGTGGTCGCCAGCGAGGAGACCGCCGGCACCGACGTCGCGCTGATCCCGCCCGACACGGCCGTGTGCGACGACTGCCTGCGCGAGGTGCGCGACCCCGCCGACCGCCGGTACCGCTACCCGTTCACCGCGTGCACCTACTGCGGGCCGCGGTACACGATCGTGACGGGCCTGCCCTACGACCGGCCGTTCACGACGATGGCCGCGTTCCCCCTGTGCGCGACGTGCCAGGCGGAGTACGACGACCCCGGCGATCGGCGTTTCCACGCCCAGCCGACCGCCTGCCCCGACTGCGGACCGCGGCTGTCGTTCCGGCGGCGCGACGAGCCCGACGCGTCGGCGTACGACGACGGCGCGCTCGCGCGCGCGCTCGAGGTCCTGCACGGGGGCGGCATCGTGGCGGTGAAGGGGGTCGGCGGCTACCACCTCGCGTGCGACGCCTACCAGCCCGCGGCGGTGGCCGAGCTGCGGCGGCGCAAGCAGCGCGGCGACAAGCCGTTCGCGGTCATGGTGGCCGACCTCGACGTCGCCACCCGCCTGGCGCCGATGTCCGACGGCGTGGGTGAGGCCCTCGCGTCGCGGGAGGCGCCGATCGTGCTCGCGCCCCGCACGCCGGCAGGCCCCGCGGAGGAGCGACTGCTGGCCGTGGCCGCGCCTGGCGCCGCCACGATCGGGCTGCTGCTGCCCTACTCGCCGCTGCACCACCTGCTGCTCTCGCCGCACCCGGACGTCGACCACGAGCCGCTGCGCGCGATCGTGCTCACGAGCGGCAACCTCAGCGACGAGCCGCTCTGCATCGACCCCGACGAGGCCGACGCGCGCCTCGCGGACCTCGTCGACGCCTTCCTTCACCACGACCGGCCGATCCACGTGTCGTGCGACGACTCGGTGGTGCGGCTCGTCGGCGACGGCCTGCAGCCGGTGCGCCGCAGCCGCGGCTACGCCCCGCTCCCCGTCCGGCTCCCGCTCGACGCACCGCCGTCGCTCGCGGTCGGCGGCGAGCTCAAGGCCGCGGTGTGCGTGGCCTCGGGGCGTCGTGCGTGGCTGAGCCAGCACGTCGGCGACGTCGGCAACCTCGAGACGCTCACCATGCTGGCCCGGACCCAGGGCACGCTGGCGTCGCTGGTGCGGGTGGTGCCGGAGGTCGTCGTGGCCGACGCGCACCCGGCGTACCTCTCGCGCTCCTGGGCGGCGCGGTACGCCGACGAGCACGATGTCCCGCTCGTGCTGGTCCAGCACCACCACGCGCACCTGGCGTCGCTGCTCGCCGAGCACGGGGTGGCGCCCGATGAGCCCGTGCTGGGGGTGGTCTTCGACGGCACGGGTTACGGCGACGACGGCACGATCTGGGGCGGCGAGCTTCTCCTCGGCTCCTACCGCGCGGTGCAGCGGGTGGGCCACCTGCGCCCCGTCCCGCTGCCCGGCGGCGACGCCGCGATCCGGCGACCCGCGCGGACCGCCTTGGCCCACCTGCACGCGGCCGCCCTGCCGTGGGAGGCCGACCTGCCGCCCGTCGCCGCGGCCGAGCCCGGCGAGCTCGCGGCCGTGGGCAGCATGGTGCGCTCCGGCTTCGGCTGCACGCCCACGACGAGCATGGGCCGGCTCTTCGACGCGGTCGCGAGCCTGCTCGGCGTGCGGCACGACGTGCAGTACGAGGGCCAGGCGGCGATGGAGCTCGAGGCGCTCGCCGGGGCGCCCGCCGGACCCTCCTGGGACCTCCCGGTGCGCGACGTCGGCGGGGTTCTCGAGCTCGACCCGCGGCCCGTGGTGGCTGCCGCGACCGCCGCCGTGCGGGGCGGCGTACCCGTGCCGGCGGCGTCGGCGGCCTTCCACGAGGGGGTGGCACGGGCCGTGGTCACCGCGGCGCTGGCCGTCCGGGCGGCGCACGGCATCTCCACCGTCGGCCTGACCGGTGGCGTCTTCCAGAACGCGCGACTGACGACCGCTTGCCGAGGCAGACTGGAGGCGTACGGAATGCGGGTGCTGGTCCACGCGACCGTCCCGCCCAATGACGGTGGCCTCGCCCTCGGGCAGGTCGCCGTGGCCGCAGCGGGAAGGAACGTCTGACATGTGCCTCGGAGTCCCCGGACGCGTCACGGAGGTCTGGGAGGAGAACGGCACGCGCATGGCCGACGTCGACTTCGGCGGCGTGCACAAGAAGGTGTGCCTCGCGTACGTGCCCGACGTCGTGGTGGGCGACTACACGATCGTCCACGTGGGCTTCGCGCTCACCCGGCTCGACGAGAAGTCGGCGCTGGAGACGCTGGAGCTCTTCCGCTCGGTCGGCCTGCTCGACGAGGAGCTCGGGCTGGGGGACCCGGCGACCGGACCGACGTCCGTGGCGGGCTGAGCCGATGAAGTACCTCGACGAGTTCGGGGACCCCGACCTCGCCCGCTCGCTGCTCGACGACATCGCCCGGCGCGTCACGCGGCCCTGGGCGATCATGGAGGTCTGCGGCGGCCAGACCCACACCATCATCCGCAACGGCATCGACCAGCTCCTGCCGCCCGAGGTCACGCTCATCCACGGACCCGGCTGCCCGGTCTGCGTGACGCCGCTGGAGACGATCGACCGCGCGCTCGAGATCGCCTCGCGCCCCGACGTCATCTTCTGCTCGTTCGGCGACATGCTCCGCGTACCCGGCTCGGGCCGCGACCTGTTCCGGGTGAAGAGCGAGGGCGGCGACGTCCGCATCGTCTACTCGCCGCTCGACGCCGTGCGCCTCGCGCAGGAGAACCCCGACAAGCAGGTCGTGTTCTTCGGCATCGGCTTCGAGACCACCGCTCCGGCGAACGCGATGACCGTGAAGATGGCCCAGCAGCTCGGGCTCACCAACTTCTCGCTGCTCGTGTCGCACGTGCTCGTGCCCCCGGCGATCACGGCGCTGATGGAGTCGCCCACCCGGCGGGTGCAGGGCTTCCTCGCCGCCGGCCACGTCTGCACGGTGATGGGCATGTCGGAGTACGAGCCGCTCGTCGAGCGCTACCACGTGCCCATCGTCGTCACCGGGTTCGAGCCGCTCGACGTGCTCGAGGGGATCCGGCGGGTGCTGACCCAGCTCGAGGAGGGTCGGGCCGAGCTCGAGAACGCCTACCCGCGCGCGGTGTCGCCCGAGGGCAACGCCACGGCGCAGGCCGTCGTGCGCGACGTCTTCGAGGTCACCGACCGCGCCTGGCGGGGCATCGGCACGATCCCCGCCTCGGGCTGGCGGCTGTCACCGGCGTACGCCGGCTTCGACGCCGAGACCCGGTTCGACGTCACCGGCATCACGACCGAGGAGTCGGGCCTGTGCCGCTCCGGCGAGGTGCTCCAGGGCCTCATCAAGCCCGTCGAGTGCGAGGCGTTCGGCCGCGAGTGCACGCCGCGCTCGCCGCTGGGCGCACCGATGGTGTCGAGCGAGGGCGCCTGCGCGGCGTACTACCAGTTCCGCCGGCTCGAGCAGGTGACGGCGTGACCTCGCACCTCGACCTCGAGGCGTGGTCGTGCCCGATGCCCCTGCGCGACCACCCGAACGTGGTCATGGGGCACGGTGGCGGCGGAACCCTCTCGGCCGAGCTCGTCGCGCACCTGTTCCTGCCGGCCTACGGCGACGACGGTGGCGTGCTCGCGCAGCTCGGCGACGCCGCGGTGCTCCCCGCGAGCGACGGTCGCCTCGCGATGAGCACCGACTCCTTCGTCGTGCGGCCGCGGTTCTTCCCGGGCGGCAACATCGGCGACCTCGCGGTCAACGGCACGGTCAACGACGTCACGATGGCGGGTGCCCGCCCGCTGTTCCTGTCGGCCGCGATGGTGCTCGAGGAGGGCCTGGCCCTGGCCGAGCTGGGGCTGATCGCGGAGACGATGGGCCGGGCCGCGCGCACGGCCGGCGTGCGCATCGTCACCGGCGACACCAAGGTCGTCGACTCGGGCCACGGCGACGGCGTCTACATCACCACCACGGGCATCGGCGTGATCCCCGACGGCCGCGACCTCGGCCCGCACCGGGTGCGGCCCGGCGACGCCGTGCTGGTCAGCGGGCCGATCGGTCTTCACGGCATCGCCGTCATGTCGGTGCGCGAGGGGCTCGAGTTCGGTTCCGAGATCCGGTCGGACTGCGCGCCCCTCAACGGGCTGGTGGAGGCGCTGCTCGAGGTCGTCCCCGACGTGCACATGCTCCGCGACCCCACCCGTGGCGGCGTCGCCGCATCGCTGAACGAGATCGCGAAGTCCTCCTCGACCGGTATCGAGATCGTCGAGCGGTCCGTGCCGGTGCCCGACGACGTGCGCGCCGCGTGCGGCTTCCTCGGCCTCGACCCGCTGTACGTCGCCAACGAGGGCAAGCTCGTCGCCTTCGTCCCCGAGGCCGAGGCCGACGCGGCGCTCGCCGCGCTGCAGGCGCACGAGCTCGGGGCCGGGGCCGCCCGGATCGGGACGGTGGTCGCCGAGCACCCGGGCGTCGTGGTGGCGAGGACAGGCATCGGCGGCACGCGGGTGGTCGACCTCCCGCTGGCCGAGCAGCTCCCGCGGATCTGCTGACGTGCACGAGCTCTCGCTGTGCCAGTCGATCGGGACGATCGTGCGCCAGCACGCCGCCGAGCGGCAGGTGCAGGTCGTGCACCTCACGGTCGGACAGCTGCGTCAGGTGGTGCCCGAGACCCTGGTCTACTGCTGGAGCATCGTGAACGAGGGGACGGTCTGCGCCGGGAGCGTGCTCGACATCGACCACGTTCCCGGGGAGCTCACCTGCAGCGACTGCGGCGAGCGGACGACGATGGAGGAGATGCGCATCGTGTGCGGCGCCTGCGGCAGCAGCCGCGTCACGGTCACGGGCGGCGAGGAGCTGCTCGTGACGTCGATCGAGCTGGCGGAGGCGGGCTGATGGGACGGTTCCACCGTCACGACGACGGCAGCGTGCACGATCACGACCACGACGGCGACCACGCGCACCACTACGACCACGCGCACCCGCACGACCACTCCGAGCACGCCGCCGACATCGGCGACATGTCCGGCTACGAGACCGGCGCCGAGCGGGTCGTGGTGCTCGAAGCGATCTTCGGCGAGAACGACCGCATCGCCGCGGCCAACCGCGCCGACTTCACCGCGGCCGGCGTACGCGTGGTGAACCTGATGTCCTCGCCTGGCGCGGGCAAGACGACGCTGCTGCGCGAGACCCTCGTGCGCCTGCAGGGTCGGGCGCGTGTGGGCATCGTCGAGGGCGACATCGAGACCTCGCTCGACGCCGACCGGCTCGACGGCCTCGGCGCCTCGGTGGCGCTGGTGAACACCGGGGACGGCTTCGGCGGCGAGTGCCACCTCGATGCGCCGATGATCCGCTCGGTCCTCCCCCGCGTGCCGCTCGACGACCTCGATCTCCTCGTGATCGAGAACGTGGGGAACCTGGTGTGCCCCGCGGAGTTCGACGTGGGCGAGGACGCCAAGGCCATGGTGTGGTCGCCGACCGAGGGCGAGGAGAAGCCGCTCAAGTACCCGGTGATGTTCCGCAGCGCCGAGGTCGTGGTGGTCAACAAGATCGACCTGCTGCCGTTCCTCGACATCGACATGGACGTGTTCCGCGCGAACCTGGCGCGCGTGAACCCGCAGGCGCTCGTCCTCGAGGTCAGCGCGAAGACGGGCGAAGGCGTCGACGCCTGGGTCGACTGGGTCCTGGGCAGCTGACCACCGGCCGCGCCGTCGAGACGTGCTGAGGCTCCGGCTGAGTGCAGCCTCAGCACATCTCGACGGTCACTCGGCGCGGATCCGGTAGGCCAGCAGCAGGGCGCCGCTCGGCGTCGTGACGGACTCGAGGGTCTCCAGGCGCAGCGGCTCGAGCCCGTCGAGCAGGCGATCCCCCGGGCCCGCGACCGCGGGTGCCACCACGAGCCGCAGCTCGTCGACGACGCCGCCGGCGATGAGCGCGCGAGCCAGCGAGATGCTGGCGTGGACGCCGATGTCGCCACCGTCCGTCGCCTTGAGATCGCGTACGAAGGCGACGGGGTCGCCCTCGATCGCCTCCGATGCGTTCCAGCCCAGGTCGAGCGGCCTCGAGGTCGCCACGTGCTTGGGCACGGCGTTGATGAAGGCGGCGAACGGCTCGATCTCGCTCGCGGGCCAGTAGGCGGCCCACTCGTCGTAGCTGCGTCGACCGAGGATCACGGCGTCCTGCGTGGCGATCACGTCGGCGAGGTTCGCGTCCATCACCTCGTCCCAGTCGAGGATGAACGAGTCCGGCGACTCGGCCACGCCGTCGACCGACAGCAGCTCGTAGACCACGACCTTGCGCACAGCGGCTCCTCGTCCTCGACCCGTCGGACCCGCCAACCTACGCGCACGCGTCGACGTCCGACAGCCTGTCTCGACCCGAGCCGTCGCCCAGCGGCGCGGCGCGGCTCAGGTCTGGAAGTCGACGGTGAGCGGCGCGTGGTCGCTCCAGCGCTCGTCGTACGACGCTGCCTTGTGCACCACGACGTCGGTCACACGCGACGCGAGGCCCTTCGACGCGATGGCGTAGTCGATGCGCCAGCCGCCGTCGGTGTCGAAGCCGCGACCGCGCCACGACCACCACGTGTACGGGCCGGGTCCGTCACCGCCGAAACGCCTCCCGAGGTCGACGTAGCCGTGCTCGGAGAACCAGCGGGTGAGGTAGGCGCGCTCGTTCTCGAGGAACCCGGCCTTGCCGCGGTTGCCCTTCCAGTTCTTGATGTCGTGCTCGGTGTGCGCGACGTTGAGGTCGCCGCAGACCACCGCCTGCCGCCTCGCGCGAGGACGGCCGAGGTGCACGAGGCGCTGCTCCATCGCGTCGAGGAACCGGTACTTCTCCGACTGCCGCGCCTCGTCGGTGGCCTCGCCGGTGTGGACGTAGACGCTGGCCACCGTG
The DNA here is from genome assembly GCA_029781935.1 of Actinomycetes bacterium. GTDB lineage: Bacteria > Actinomycetota > Actinomycetes > S36-B12 > CAIYMF01 > Longivirga. The sequence continues at coordinate 15,100 of JAKOVT010000261.1, forward strand.
AGCGGACCGGCGTCGGTGTCGACGTCGACCTCGACCCAGCGCCCCGACCCCGCGAACTCCGCGGGACCGACGCCGATGCGCACGGCGCGCTGCGGCATCGTGGTCAGGACGGCGACGCCGGCCCTGCCCCTGGACTCCGCCTCGGTGTGGGCGACGTGCAGGTGCCCGAGCCCGGCCGCGTCGAGCACCGCCGCGAGCTGCTCGTCGGTGGCGCGGACCTCCTGAAGGCACAGGATCTGCGCCCCGGACGCCGCGAGCCAGGCGAGCCCCCCGCGTCGAGCCGCGGCCCGGATCCCGTTCACGTTCGCGGTCACCAGGCGCAGCACGCACCCATCCAACCAGCCGCCCCGCCACCCCCCAGATCCGGTCTCACTCGGCCAAGTGCCGAGCAGGAGCCGGCTGGTGGGCACTTAGCCGAGTGAGACCGCGGGGGTCCGGTCGGGGAGGGGTTGGCGGAGGAGGGCGAGGCCGAGCACGACGGCGAGCAAGGACGCGGCGGTCGAGACGGGGATGCCGTACGCCGGGTGCACGGCGACCGGGAAGCCGGAGAAGCCGGCTCCGGCGACGGCCAGCAGCCCGGCACCGACCAGCACGGCACCGAGACCGGCCACCCACTCCGAGCTCGGTGCGCGGCGGGGCGGGTCGTCGAACCACGGGAGCTTCACGAACTCGATGGGCCAGAGCCAGCGCGCGACGCAGTAGACGAGCGCCACGAAGACCAGCGCCACGGGCAGCACCCAGAACCAGTAGGCCAGGCCGTCCGGCACGATCTGCCCGTTGCTCTCCACGCGCACCGGCAGATCCCAGCCGACCGCGTGCATCAGGGCGAGCAGGCCGACGAGCACCAGCATGTGCCAGAGGTAGATCGTCATGGCGAACATCGCCGCGCGGACCGTGGCGGCGTACGGCCGAGGTCGCGCGAACGTCCGGCGCATCCAGGGCGCGAGCAGCGCGAAGAGCCCGAACAGCACGGCCGAGTGGCAGACGAGGATCACCGTGGGCGGCGCCATGTTCGAGAAGCGCTCGGTCGGGATGCCGACCAGCGAGGTCGGGTACCAGTGCAGCACCTGCGTGAGGACGACGTTCGCGCCCAGGCCGCCGACCACGCAGGCCCACGCCGCCGCACGCGGTACGCCGCGGCGGTACCAGTAGCCGAGCTGGTGGACCAGGGTCCACGCGGCGATCATGTTGACCGCGCCCACCGTCTCCACGTGGTCGAGGCGCACGACGTCGACCACGACCACCACGGCCAGCAGCACGACGAGCGTGGCGAGGCCCTGCCGGCGCCACCACGCGCTCGTCGCGGGGGTCAGGGCGGTCACCGGAATGTAGACCGCGAGGAACCACAGCGGCCCGGTCACGCCCTGCAGGTACGGGTCGGTCACCTCACGACGCACCACCAGGGTCACCACGGCGAACAGCACGGCGAGGGCGGCGAGGTAGACGACCGTCGGCCGCATCAGCCGACGCACGCGCTGCCACAGCCACTGCGAGTAGGTGCCCGGGAAGCGCTCGTTGCTCGACCAGTTCACCGCCCCACCTGCGATGAAGAACAGCGGCATGACCTGGAGCAGCCAGGTGACGAACGGCCAGGGATCCCCCGAGGTCAGGGTGTTGCCGGTGGCCGGTACGCCGTCGTCGGACCACAGCACGATGAGCATGAGGAAGTGCCCGAGCACCACGACGAGGAGCGACCAGGCGCGGACCACGTCGAGCGCGAGGTCGCGCGACCCGCCCTGCGGCAGCGCGGGGACTGCAGGCAGCGCCGGGAACAGCCGCACGGCCCCACCTCCCCTCGAGGACAGGGTGCCGCGACGACCCGCCCCGGCGCGCGGCGAAGGTCCGGGACACACCGCTGCCCGGCACCCGCAGATGGTCCGCGGAGCCGGGCAGCAGCGTCGGTCGAGCGTCAGGCCATGGCCTTCTCGAGGTTCTGGTGGATCGCGTCGAGGAACTGCTCGGTGGTGAGGTACGGCGCGTCGCGGGAGATGAGGAGCGCGAGGTCCTTGGTCATCTTCCCCTCCTCCACGGTCTGGACGCAGACGCGCTCGAGGGTCTCGGCGAACTCGGTGACCTCGGGGGTGCCGTCCATCTTGCCGCGGTAGGCCAGGCCCCGGGTCCAGGCGAAGATCGACGCGATCGGGTTGGTCGACGTCGGGTTGCCCTGCTGGTGCTGGCGGTAGTGGCGGGTCACGGTGCCGTGCGCAGCCTCGGACTCGACGGTCTTGCCGTCCGGGGTCATGAGCACCGAGGTCATCAGGCCGAGCGAGCCGAAACCCTGGGCCACGGTGTCGGACTGGACGTCGCCGTCGTAGTTCTTGCAGGCCCAGACATAGCCGCCCTCCCACTTGAGCGCGGCCGCGACCATGTCGTCGATGAGGCGGTGCTCGTAGGTGATGCCGGCGGCGTCGAACTGGTCCTTGAACTCGGCCTCGAAGACCTCGGCGAAGATGTCCTTGAAGCGACCGTCGTAGGCCTTGAGGATCGTGTTCTTGGTCGACAGGTAGACGGGCAGGCCGCGGTCGAGGCCGTAGCGCATCGAGGCTCGCGCGAAGTCGCGGATCGAGTCGTCGAGGTTGTACATCGTCATCGCGACGCCGCCGCCGGGGTAGTCGAACACCTCGACGTCGATCGGGTCGCTGCCGTCCTCCGGCACGAACTTCACCGACAGCTTGCCCGGACCGGGGACGACGAAGTCGGTGGCGCGGTACTGGTCGCCGTAGGCGTGACGACCGATGACGATCGGCTGGGTCCAGCCGGGCACCAGCCGCGGGATGTTCGAGATGACGATGGGCTCGCGGAAGATGACGCCGCCCAGGATGTTGCGGATGGTGCCGTTGGGCGACTTCCACATCTTCTTGAGACCGAACTCGTCGACGCGCGCCTCGTCGGGCGTGATCGTCGCGCACTTCACGCCGACGCCGTACTGCTTGATGGCGTTCGCGGCGTCGACCGTCACCTGGTCGTCGGTCGCATCGCGGTTCTCGATCGACAGGTCGTAGTACTTCAGGTCGACGTCGAGGTACGGGAGGATCAGCTTGTCCTTGATGAACTGCCAGATGATCCGCGTCATCTCGTCGCCGTCGAGCTCGACGACCGGGTTGACGACCTTGATCTTCGCCACTGGATCTCCTTGGGGCTCCGCGTCGCTCGACGCAGGGTCGGTGTCGGTCAGATGAGGCCGAGCTCGCGCACGGCGTTGCGCTCGTCCTCGAGCTCGTGCACCGACGCGTCGATGCGAGCACGGGAGAAGTCGTCGATCTCGAGGCCCTGGACGATCTGCCACTCGCCGCCGTCCGAGGTGACGGGGAAGGACGAGATGAG
>JAKOVT010000282.1 GCA_029781935.1 Actinomycetes bacterium
AGACCTGGGGCCGGCCGCACTGGTTCGACTGGTGGGCCGCCGAGCACCACGCCGCGCGCAACGACGTCGTGCTGATGGACATGTCGTTCATGGCCAAGTTCCTCGTGCAGGGCAAGGACGCCGGCGCGCGGCTGAACTGGATCAGCGCCAACGACGTCGACGGCGAGCCCGGCGTCATCACCTACACGCAGTGGCTCGACGGGACCGGGCGGCTCGAGGCCGACCTCACCGTGACCAAGCTCGACGACGAGACGTTCTGGGTCGTGGCGTCCGACACCGCGCAGCGCCACGTCGAGACCCACCTCCGCCGCCACCTCGAGGGTCACCACGCGTTCGTCACCGACGTCACCGGCGGCTATGCGCAGATCAACGTGCAGGGACCGCGGTCGCGCGAGCTGCTGCAGTCGATCACGAGCGCCGACCTCTCGAACGCGGCGTTCCCGTTCCGCGCCGCGCGAGAGATCGACCTCGGCTTCGCCCGCGCGCTCTGCATCCGGATCACGTACGTCGGCGAGCTGGGTTACGAGCTCTACGTGCCTGCCGAGCAGGCGGTGCACGTCTACGACCGCATCGTCGCGGCCGGACCCGAGTTCGGGCTGCGCCACGCGGGCACCAAGGCGCTCGCCAGCCTGCGCATGGAGAAGGGCTACCGCGACTACGGCCACGACATCGACAACACCGACACCGTCCTCGAGGCCGGCCTCGGGTTCGCGGTGGCGCTGGACAAGCCCGGCGGTTTCCTCGGCCGCGACGCCGTGGTGGCGCAGAAGGCCGCCGGGCCGCTGAGCAAGCGGCTGGTGCAGGTCGTCGTCGACGACCCCGAGCCGCTGCTCGTCCACGCCGAGGTCGTCCGGCGCGACGGCGTAGCGCTGGGGTACGTGCGGGCGGCGTCGTACGGGCACACGCTCGGCGCCGCCGTCGGCCTCGCGATGCTCGAGGCCGACGTCCCGATCGACGCGGAGTACCTGTCGACGGGCACCTGGACGGTGGAGATCGCCGACCGGCAGTGGCCGTGCCGTGCGTCGCTGCGTCCGCTCTACGACCCGGCCAACGAGAAGGTGAAGGGCTGACGCGCGTGTCCGCGCTCCGCACGCCGCCCCGCCGCGCGAGGATCACCCGGTGAGCAGCGAACCCTCGTTCGTCTGGACGCCGACCCCGCAGGACTACGAGTCGGCCCTGCGCCTGTGGCGCGACGGGTCGGGCAGCTCGGCGCGCACCCGGATGATGGGCTCGACGCTCGTCGCCGTCGGATTCGTCGTCACGTTCGCGGCCGTCGCGTTGGTGCACGCGTCGTGGTGGGCGCTGGTGCCCTTCCTCGGCATCTGCGGCATCGGCCTGATGTGGTGGCTGGACCTCCCCGCACGGATCGGCCTCCGCCAGGTCGTCAGCTCGTCGCCCGAGATGCTGCAGCCGCTCACCGTGGTGGTCGACGACCAGGGCCTCACGGCGTCGAACCCCACCGGCACGGAGCGCTTCCCGTGGTCGTCGTTCGTGGCCTACGTCGAGAGCGACACGATGATGGTGCTCGGGCTCTCCCTCGACTCGCCCGCCGCGGTGGGGGTGCTCAAGGAGGAGGCCGCCGTCAGCGGGCCGGCGTGGGTCGCGGCCACCGACCGGGTGCGCGCCAGCGTCGACGTCCACCCGCGCATCGCCTACCTGCGCGAGCGTCGACGGGGGCGCTGAGCCGTGGATACCGAGCGCGAGATCACCGAGGCCGTCGACCTCTGCGGTCCCGACGGACGGCTCTCCCCCGACGCCGTCGGCTGGAGCCGGCACCCGCTGCACCGGACCGCCCTGCGCGGGTGGGGCCGCACGAAGCGCTGGGAGTACTGGGGTCTGGTCACCCCCGAGCACATCCTCGGCATCACCGTCTCGTCGCTCGACTACGCCGGCGTGCACTCGGTCTACCTGCTCGAGCGCGCGACGGGCAGCGAGACCACCGCCGACGCCGTCGTGCCGCTCGCGCGCGGCGGCAGGCTGGCGCCGCGCTGCGGCGTGGGCGGGTCACGCATGAGCGCGGGCGGTCTCCGCATCGCCCTCGACGAGACGCCGGAGGGCACGCGCATCCGTGTGCGGACGCCGGTCGTCGACCTCGACGTCGTCGCGCTCCTCCCCGACGGCCACGAGAGCCTCTCGGTCGTGGTGCCCTGGAGCCGGCGGCTGTTCCAGTACACCGTCAAGGACCTCGGCCGGCCGCTCCGCGGACGGCTGCGCGTCGCCGGTGCGGCGTACGCCGTCGAGCCCGCGACCTCGTTCGGCGTGCTCGACCACGGTCGGGGGCGCTGGCCGTACTCGATCACGTGGAACTGGGGCGCCGGTTACGGCGCGGTCCAGGGCCGCTCGGTCGGCCTGCAGGTCGGCGGCCGGTGGACCGACGGCACCGGCTCGACCGAGAACGCGCTGTTCGTCGACGGCGTCGCGCACAAGATCAGCGAGGACCTCGCGTGGGATTACGACGCGTCGGACTGGATGCGTCCGTGGCGGATCCGCGGCGAGCGCGTCGACGCGGTCCTCACCCCGTTCCACGAGCGGGCGTCGCGCACCGACCTCGGCGTGGTCGCGTCCGAAGTGCACCAGTGCTTCGGGACGTGGACGGGCTGGGCCTCGACCACCGACGGCGAGCGCGTCGCGCTCGACGGGATCGTGGGCTGGGCCGAGGAGGCTCGCAACCGCTGGTAGACCCGTCGATGTGCGTCCACGCCCGCCTCGGCGCCAGCCAGGACGCACATCAACGGTCGACGGCCTCGCGGATGATCGCGGCGATCTCGTCGGGCGTGCGGTCATCGACGTCGACGACGAGGTGCGCCGCCGCCTCGTAGAGCGGTTCCCGACCCTCGTTGAGGCGCTGCAGCGTCGCGAGGACGTCGTGGCCGGCGAAGAACGGCCTGCTGCTGCCGTCGCCCACCCGCGCGGCGAGGGTCTCCATCCGGGCGCGCAGCCAGACGACGAAGCCGCCGGACCGGATCTGCTCGCGCGTGGTCGCCGTGGTCACCGCGGAGCCGGGGATCCCGGCGACCAGCGGCGGATCCATCGCCAGGATCTCCTCGACGACGAAACCCTCGAGCATGTGCAGCCCGTCCGGGCCGCGGGTGGCAGCGACGTCCGGCGTGGAGTGGCCGGCCAGCGCCGCGACCAGCTCGTCGTTGTCGACGTACGGCCAGCCCGTCTGCTGCGCCAGCGCACGGCCCACGGTCGACTTGCCGCAGGCCATCATCCCGACGAGGAGAACGCGCGCGCTCATGCTCCTGTGAACTCCACGACCACCTTGATGTCGTCGGGCCCGCGGTCGAACGCCTCCTGGACACGTTCCGGCGGCACCCGGCGGCTCACGAGCCGGCCGAGCCAGTCGCGGTCGGCGCGCTCCAGCGCCTGAGCGGCGCGGTAGAAGTGACGGCGGTTCGCGTTGACCGAGCCGACGACGACGTTGTTCTGCAGCACCAGCTCGGTCGCGACGTCGGCCGTCGCGAGGCCCGTGGTTCGACCGCCCGACCCGACGCCGGTCAGGCACACCACGCCGCCCGCTCCGACCTTCGTGATCACGTCGCTGATGACCTGACCCACGCCCGTGCACTCGATGACGATGTCGGGGTCGAACGGGAGGTCGTGCGCGCTGCCGTGGTGGTAGGTCGCGCCGAGCGCGCGCACGAGATCGGGCTTGGTGCCCGTCTCCATCCGATCCAGCACGTGCACCTCGAGGCCGCGCTGGACGCCGAGCAGCGCGGCCAGCTGCCCGATGGGGCCGGCGCCCGTGACCAGGACGGTGCGCGGCTGCCAGAACGCGCGCGTCTCCATGTGCGCGACCTGCTCCCACGCCTTGGCCACGACTGTGGTCGGCTCCAGCAGCACGCCGAGGATGCCGAGCGTGGGGTCGAGCTTGGTGACGTAGCCCGGCTCGATGCGCCAGCGCTGCGACATGAACCCGTCGATCTCCTTGATGCCGCGCTCGGTGTACTGGCCGTTGAGGCACATGTCCCACTCGCCCACCGCGCACGACGGACAGGGCACGGGGTCGGGGCGCCGCACGATGCCGGCGACGAGATCGCCCGCCGCGACGCCGGACCCCTCGGGCGCCTCGAGCACGCGGCCGAGGGACTCGTGGCCGAGCACCAGCCGCTCACGGCCCGGCGGCGCCCAGCCGTACTTGCCGGTGGCTATCTCGACGTCGGTGCCGCACACGCCCACGGCCACCGCTTCGACCAGGATCGAGCCCGTCGACGGATCGGGCTCGGGCACGTCGTCGTACGCCAGGCTGTTCTCGGTCTTCGGGACGACGGTGATGGCCTTCATGCGGGAACCCCCAGGTCATGGACGAGCACTTCCGCCGACGCTAGGGCACTGCGCGGGATCGCACCCCGCGTTCGTCAGGGCAGGGCGATCCCGGAGGCGGCGATCGAGGTGGTGACGCCGTCGTCGAGGAGGAACTGGTAGGCCGCGGCGAGCTCGGGCGCGAGGTAGCGGTCGGTGCCCGGGCCCGGCACCGTCTCGCGCAGCGCGGCGACGACAGCCCCCGTGGCGGGTGAGGGCTGCAGCGGCGCCCGCAGGTCGATCCCGCGCGCCGACGCGAGCAGCTCGACGGCGAGGATCCGGCGCAGGTTGTCGACGCTGTGCCGCAGCTTGCGTGCGGCCGACCAGCCCATCGAGACGTGGTCCTCCTGCATCGCCGAGCTCGGGATCGAGTCGACCGAGGCGGGCACCGCGAGCCGCTTGTTGTCGGACACGAGGGCCGCCTGGGTGTACTGCGCGATCATCAGCCCGCTGTCGACGCCTGGGTCGTCGGCGAGGAACGGCGGCAGCCCGTGGTTGCGCGCCTTGTCGAGCAGCCGGTCGGTACGCCGCTCCGCGATCGACCCGAGGTCGGCCGACACGATGGCGAGGAAGTCGAGCACGTACGCCACCGGTGCGCCGTGGAAGTTGCCGTTGGACTCGACGCGGCCGTCGGGCAGCACGACGGGGTTGTCGACGGCGGCAGCGAGCTCGCGTTCGGCGACCAGGCGCGCATGGGCCAGCGTGTCGCGCACCGCGCCGGCGACCTGGGGGGCGCAGCGCAGCGAGTAGGCGTCCTGGACGCGGGTGTCCTCCTCGAGGTGGCTGGCGACGATGCCCGAGCCTGCGAGGGTGGCGAGCATCCGCGCGGCACTGCGGGCCTGGCCGGGGTGCGGGCGCAGGGGCTCGTGCAGCTCGGGCAGGAACACGCGATCGGTGCCGAGCAGCGCCTCGACGCTCATCGCCGCCGTGACGTCGGCGACGTCGCACAGCCGCTCGAGGTCGACGATCGCCAGGCACAGCATGCCCAGCATGCCGTCGGTGCCGTTGATGAGGGCGAGGCCCTCCTTCTCCTCGAGCACGACCGGGGCGATGCCCTGAGCTGCGAGGACCGCGGCCGACTCGACGATCTCGCCGTCGGCCGACCAGACGTGCCCCTCGCCCATCAGCACGAGGGCGCAGTGCGACAGCGGCGCGAGATCGCCGCTGCAGCCGAGCGATCCGAACTCCCGCACCACCGGCGTGATTCCGGAGTTGAGCAGCGCAGTCATCGTCTCGGCGACGACCGGGCGGATCCCCGTGCGGCCCGAGGCGAGTGTCTTGAGCCGGAGGAACATCAGCGCGCGCACGACCTCGCGCTCGACCGGCTCACCCATCCCCGCCGCGTGCGAACGGATCAGCGACCGCTGCAGCTGCGTGCGCAGGTCGGGCGAGATGTGACGGGTGGCGAGGGCGCCGAAACCGGTGGAGATGCCGTACTTCGGCTCGCTGGCGTGAGCCAGCTCGTCGATGCGCGCACGCGTGATGGCCATGCCCTCGAGGGCACGACGGGTGAGCTCGACCCTCGCCTCGCCGCGGGCGACGGCGACGACGTCGTCGATCGTGACGCCGCGGTCGTCGAGCAGGACGACACGGTCGGTCGACGTGGCGGTCATGGAGCTCTCCTTCGTGAGGGCGATCGCGGTCAGCGGACCCGCGCGCCCGCGCGGAACACCGACCGGACGAGCGGGACACCAGGACGGTAGGCCAGGTGCAGGTGCGAGGGGGCGTCGAGGAGCACGAGGTCGCCCCGCGCGCCGATCCCGAGGTGGCCGACGTCGCTGCGCCGCAACGCCTTCGCACCCCCGGCAGTCGAGGACCACACCGCCTCCGACGGAGTCATCCGCATGTCGCGCACAGCCACGGCGATGCAGAACGGCATGTTCGTCGTGTACGACGACCCCGGGTTGCAGTCGGCCGCAAGGGCGACGGTCGCACCGCGGTCCAGCAGCCGTCGGGCATCCGGGTACTGCGCGCGCGTCGAGAACTCCGCGCCCGGGAGCAGCGTGGCGACGACGTCGCTCGCCGCCAGCGCCTCGACGTCGTCGTCGGACAGGTGCGTGCAGTGGTCGGCCGACGCGGCGCCCACCTCGACCGCGACCTGCACGCCCGGTCCCTGCTGGAGCTGGTTGGCATGCACGCGCGGCATCAGCCCCCGTCCGACGCCGGCGCGCAGGATCTCGCGCGCCTCGTCGCCGTCGAATGCCCCGCGGTCGCAGAAGACGTCGATCCACGTGGCGTGCGGAGCGCAGGCGTCGAGCATCTCGCCGGCGACGAGGGCGACGTAGTCGTCCCGGCGGTCGGCGTACTCCTCGGGGACGACGTGGGCGCCGAGGAAGGTGACCTCGTCGGCGTGGCGACCGGCGACCTCGAGCGAGCGCCGCTCGTGGTCGACGCTGAGTCCGTAGCCGGACTTGCACTCCGCCGTGGTGGTTCCGGCCAGCGCTGCCTCGCGCACCAGGCGCCCGACGCCACCGGCCAGCTCCTCGTCGGACGCGGCCCGGGTCGCGCGGACGGTCGAGGCGATGCCGCCGGCGGTGTAAGGCTGCCCGGCCATGCGCGCGGCGAACTCCTCGGCACGGTCCCCGGCGAACACGTAGTGCCCGTGGCTGTCGACGAAGCCGGGGATCACGGCGGCACCCTGCGCGTCGATCCGACCGGCGTGCTCGGCGGCCGGCGCACCGGTGCGCGGACCGGCGTACACGACCACGCCGTCGGCCACCACCAGCGCGGCGTCGCGGACGATGCCGAGCGGGCCGTCGCCGAGCGTCGGGTCGTTCGTGACGAGCTCCCCGATGCGGTCGACGACGACGCTGCCCGTGCGGACCTCGCGGCTCACGCTCCTGCGCCGCCCTCGCGCATGGGGATCCGCACGCCGCGCTCGTCGGCCACCTCGACCGCGCGGTCGTAGCCCGCGTCGACGTGGCGGATGACCCCCATGCCCGGGTCGTTGGTGAGCACGCGCGCCAGCTTCTGCGCCGCGAGGTCGGTGCCGTCGGCGACCGCGACCTGACCCGCGTGGATCGAGCGGCCGATCCCGACCCCGCCGCCGTGGTGGATCGACACCCACGAGGCGCCGCTCGCGACGTTGACCATCGCGTTGAGCAGGGGCCAGTCGGCGATCGCGTCGGACCCGTCGGCCATCGCCTCGGTCTCGCGGTACGGCGACGCGACCGAGCCGCAGTCGAGGTGGTCGCGCCCGATGACGATCGGCGCCTTGAGCTCGCCGCTCGCCACCATCTCGTTGAACTTCAGGCCGGCGAGGTGGCGCTCGCCATACCCGAGCCAGCAGATGCGGGCGGGCAGGCCCTGGTAGTGCACCCGCTCCTGCGCCATGGGGATCCACCGGTGCAGGTTGGCGTTGTCGGGGAACAGCTCGAGGATGGCGCGGTCGGTCGCGGCGATGTCGGCCGGGTCGCCGGACAGCGCGGCCCAGCGGAACGGGCCCTTGCCCTCGCAGAACAGCGGGCGGATGTAGGCCGGGACGAACCCGGGGAAGTCGAAGGCGCGGGTGTAGCCCGCGAGCTGCGCCTCGCCGCGGATGGAGTTGCCGTAGTCGAAGACCTGCGCGCCCTTGTCCATGAAGCCGACCATCGCCTCGACGTGGGCCGCCATGGCCTCGCGGGCGCGCAGGGTGAACTCCTGCGGGTCCTTCTGGGCGTAGGTCTGCATGTCGTCGAAGTCGACGCCGATGGGCAGGTAGGACAGCGGGTCGTGCGCCGAGGTCTGGTCGGTCACGATGTCGATCGGCGCGTCCATCGCCAACAGCTGCGGGACGAGCACGGCGGCGTTGCCGAGCAGACCGATCGACAGCCCCTTCCTCGCGTCGCGCGCCTCGACCGCGAGCTCGAGCGCGTGCTCGACGCTGGTCGCCTGCACGTCGAGGTAGCGGTGCTCGATGCGGCGGCTGATCGCGCGCGGATCGCAGTCGATGCAGATCGCGACGCCGTCGTTCATCGTGACCGCCAGCGGCTGAGCGCCGCCCATGCCGCCGAGCCCGGCGGTGAGAGTGATGGTGCCGGCGAGGGTGCCGCCGAAGTGCTGCTCGGCGACGGCCGCGAACGTCTCGTAGGTGCCCTGCAGGATCCCCTGGGTGCCGATGTAGATCCACGATCCGGCCGTCATCTGGCCGTACATCGTGAGGCCGAGGTGCTCGAGGCGGCGGAACTCCTCCCAGTTGGCCCAGTCGCCGACGAGGTTGGAGTTCGCGATGAGCACGCGCGGCGCCCACTCGTGGGTCTGGAAGACCCCGACCGGGCGGCCGCTCTGCACGAGCATCGTCTCGTCGCCCTTGAGGGTGCGCAGCGTGCGCTGCAGCGCGTCGAACGACGCCCAGTCGCGCGCGGCCTTGCCGGTGCCGCCGTACACGACGAGCTTGTCGGGGTGCTCGGCCACCTCGGGGTCGAGGTTGTTCTGCAGCATGCGCAGGGCGGCCTCCTGCTGCCAGCCCTGCGCGCTGAGCTCGGTGCCGCGCGCGGCACGGACGGGACGGGGGCCGGAGACGACGGCGGTCATGGCTGCTCCTCCTCGGATGGCGTGGTCACAGGAAACCGCCTCCGGCCTGGCGCCGTACCCCCTCGTGCTGCTTCACTGTCTGGTATCCCAGACAACGTGCGCTGAAGGGGACGGAGGCGGGATGGGTGGGGTGCCGGCGGCGCGGCAGGCGTTGGCGGTGCTCAGCTACCTCGCGGCGCGGCCGGGGCCGGTCGGGGCGGCGACGATCGCGCGCGACACCGGTCTGCCGCGCTCGACCACCTACCACCTGCTCGCCGAGCTCGTCGCGGCCGACTACGCCGTGCACCTGCCGGAGGAGCGGGCGTACGGCCTCGGGGTGGCGGCGTTCGAGGTCGGCTCGGCCTACCTGCGTCACGACCCGCTC
>JAKOVT010000304.1 GCA_029781935.1 Actinomycetes bacterium
CCTGCCGAAGCCGGTGCAGGACTACGTGATGGACGGCGCGATCGACATGGGGCACGCGCGCGCGCTGCTCGCGCTGCCGGCCGCGCAGCAGACGGCCACCGCCGTCCGCGTGGTGAACGGCGCGCTCTCGGTGCGCGAGACCGAGCGGCTCGTGCACGGGATGCTGAACCCCGCGAAGCGCGCGGCGCGAAGGAAGGCGCACGCGCGCGATGCCGACACCGCGCGGCTGGAGACCGAGATCGCCGAGGCGCTCGGCGCGGAGGTCGCGATCGAGGCGAAGCCCGGGGGGAAGGGGCGCATCGTGATCGCGTACTCGAGCCTCGACGAGCTCGAGGGCATCGTCGCGAAGCTGAAGCGGCCGTGACGACTTCCGCGGTTCGACGATTCGATAGGCGAGGAACGCAACGATGAAGATACTGGTGTCGACGATCGCCGCGGCGGCGATCTTGGTCGCAGGGTCCGCCGCGCACGCACAGGGCCCTTCCGGTCACGCGGCGCACGCGCCCGCACCGGCCGCGAAGGCCCCGTCCGCCGCGATGAGCGAGGGCGAAGTGCGCAAGGTCGACCGGGCCTCCGGCAGGATCACGCTGAAGCACGGACCCGTCCCGTCGATCGAAATGCCGCCGATGACGATGGTGTTCGTCGCGGCCGACCCCGCGATGCTCGATCGCGTGAAGCCGGGCGACAGGGTGCGGTTCGCCGCCGACAGGGTCGGCGACGTCTACCGGGTGACCCGAATCGAACCGGTGAAGTGAGGACGCGGCGGCGGGGGGCCGCCGCGTTCGCGGAGCCCGTCAGCCGAGCTGCTTCAGCATCGTCTCCGCGTCGGAGACTTCGTACTTGCCGGGCGCCTCGACGTTGAGCGCCTTCACGACGCCGTCGTCGACGAGCATCGAGAAGCGCTGGCAGCGCACGCCCATGCCGCGGGCCGTGAGGTCGAGCTCGAGGCCCAGCGCCTTCGCGAAATCGGCGCTGCCGTCGGCCAGCATCCGGACCTTGTCGCCGGTGTGCTGGTCGCGCGCCCAGGCACCCATCACGAACGCGTCGTTGACCGACACGCACGCGATCGTGTCGACGCCCCTGGCCTTCAGCTTGTCGTAGTTCGCGAGGTACGAGGGAACGTGCTTCGCCGAGCAGGTCGGCGTGAACGCGCCCGGCAGCCCGAAGATCACGACCTTCCTGCCCTTCGTGAGGTCCTCGATCTTCACCGGGTTGGGGCCGATCGAGCAGCCGTCCTTCTCGACCTCGTGGTACTCCATCAGCGTTCCGGCGGGCAACCTGTCGCCGACCTTGATCGTCATGGTGCTCTCTCCGTGCGGGGTGGAATCGCGGGGGAGGCCGAGCATCGCAGCGACGGGCGCCGATTTCAACCCCGGCGGTTGCGAGGGAACCCCGCTTGGGCGTAGCGTGCGGGGACCTCGCGCGCGGTTTCGCGCGAAGGCTTCGGACCCGGAGGAGCTCGCATGGCCGCCTCGACCCGGAATGCCCGTCCCGCCGCCCGCCGCGTGACGCTCCTCGTCGCGACGCGCAAGGGGCTCTGGACGCTCGCCAGCGACGTCGCCCGCCAGGATTGGGCGCTCGCCGGGCCGCGCTTCCTCGGCCACAACCTGCACCACGCGGTTGCCGATCCGCGGGACGGGAAGACCTGGCTCGCCGCGGCCCGCACGGGGCACCTCGGCCCGACCGTCTTCCGCTCGAGCGACCGCGGCCGCACGTGGACCGAGGCGTCGAAGCCGCCCGCGTTCCGCGCCGGCAGCGGGCGCACCGTCGATCACACGTTCTGGCTGACGCCGGGGCACGCGAGCGAGCCCGGCACCTGGTACGCGGGCACGTCGCCGCAGGGACTGTTCCGCTCGACGGACGGCGGCGCGACCTGGGGCGGCGTGGCCGGGTTCAACGAGCACCCGCAGCGCAAGGCGTGGTGCGGCGGCGACCAGGACGGGACCCCGGACGGTCCGAAACTGCACTCCGTCCTCGTCGATCCGCGGGATCCGAAGCACCTCTACCTCGCGATGTCGTCGGGCGGCGTGTTCGAGTCGACCGACGCGGGCGCCGACTGGTGTCCCCTGAACCGCGGCGTGCGCGCCGACTTCCTGCCCTCGCCGGCGCCGGAGTACGGCCACGACCCGCATTGCGTCCGCTTCGCCGGCGGCAACCCCGACCGGCTGTGGCAGCAGAATCACTGCGGCCTCTACCGGCTCGACCGGCCCTCGGACGAGTGGACCGACATCGGCGCCGGCCTCCCGAAGAGCGTCGGGTCGGTGGGCTTCCCGGTCGTCGCGCACCCGCGCGATCCCGACACGGCCTGGATCTTCCCGATGGACGGGACCGACGTCTGGCCCCGCACGGCGCCGGGGGGAAGGCCGGCCGTCTACCGGACCCTGGACGGCGGCCGCTCGTGGCGTCGGCAGGACAAGGGGTTTCCGACGTCGCAGGCCTGGTGGACCGTCAAGCGTCAGGCGATGACCGTCGACGCCCGCGACCCGCCCGGCGTCTACCTGGGCACGTCCTCGGGCGAGGTGTGGGGGAGCCGCGACGAGGGGCGCAGCTGGCGCTGCCTCGCGCGGAACCTGCCGTCGATCCAGGCAGTCGAGGTGGCGTGAGCCGCGCCGGCGGCGGCCGGCGCATGATCCCCCCGATGATCGCCCGCTACCGCGTCAGGATCCCCTCGCCGCTCGTCTCGTACACGCTCGGCCACGACGAGGTGATCGTCACGCTGCCCGAGCTCTCGCCCGACCACGCCCCGCCGCTCCGCGCGATCGTCGCGGCGCTCGACTCGTCGTTCCCCGGCATCCGGTTCCGCATCGTCGACGAGCAGGGGAAGCTGCGGCCGCACATCGCGGTCTTCCTCGGCCAGAAGGCCGTCCGCGACCTGGGCGCGCCGGTGCCGCCCGGGACCGACGTGATGATCGTCGCGGCACTGTCGGGAGGCTGATCCGGCGCCGGCGGCCTCGCCGCGGAGCAGCATCGAACGCCCGTTCTCCCCGATCGGAACCCGGCGCTCCCCGGGGCGGCGGCGCACTGTGCGCCGCAACAATTCCTTGCCCGAGGAAGGGCCGGGACGGTAGAATCCGAAAGTTTGCTCCGCTCGCCGCTCCAAGCGCCCGTGGTCGAGGGCGCCGGCGTGGAACCACCGCTCAAGTCCAAGCCGATCCGCACCGTCCTCGCCTGGCAGGCGCTCGCGACCCTCGCGATCGCCGCCGTCGCGGGCGTGTGGGCCGGCGGTCACGCGGCGCTGTCGGCTGCGCTGGGCGGGCTGGTCACGCTCTCCTCGACCGTGGTCTACGCGTTCGTGCTGGGGATCGGGCGGACCGCCACCGCCGGCGCGTCGGTCGTCACGATGCTGCGCGCGGAGGGGGCGAAGATCCTCGTGATCATCCTCCAGCTCTGGCTGGTGCTGACGACGTACAGGGACGTCGTGCTGGCGGCGCTGTTCGCCGCCTTCGCGATCACCGTCCTGCTGTTCAGAACGGCTTTTTTGGCGCGCGAGTAACCGGAAAGACATTCCATGGCGGCCGGCACCGAGCTCACCCCGACCTCGTACATCGGGCACCACCTGACCTTCCTCGCGAAGCCGGTCGGCGGCTCGGAGGGCGGGTTCTGGACCCTCCACGTCGACACCTTCGTCACCTCGCTGATCCTCGGGGCGCTGTGCTTCGGCTTCCTGTGGCTCGTCACGCGGAAGGCGACCTCGGGCGTCCCGTCGAAGACGCAGGCGTTCGTCGAGCTCTCGATCGACTTCATCAACGACCAGGTCAAGGGCATCTACCAGGGCCCCTCGAAGCTCGTCGCACCGATCGCGCTCACGACCTTCGTGCTCGTGCTGTTCATGAACGCGATGGACTTCCTGCCCATCGACATCATGGCGTGGATCTACGAGCACGTGTTCCACCTGGAGAACTGGCGGACCGTGCCCACCGCCGACATCAACACGACGTTCGCGCTCGCGCTCTCCGTGTTCGCGATGATGATCTTCTACTCGATCAAGGTGAAGGGGCTCGGCGGCTGGGTCCACGAGCTCTTCTGCGCGCCGTTCGGCTCGAACCCGCTTCTGTGGCCGTTCAACCTGCTGTTCAACGCGGTCGAGTACGTGTCGAAGCCGCTCTCGCACAGCCTGCGTCTCTACGGGAACATGTACGCCGGCGAGATCATCTTCATGCTGCTCGGCATGTGGGCGGCGACCGGGCTCGTCGGCACGCTCTTCGGCGCCGTGCTGAACCTGGGCTGGGCGATCTTCCACATCCTGATCGTCGTGCTGCAGGCCTACATCTTCATGATGCTGACCATCGTGTACATCGCGATGGCGCACGAGCACCACTGACCGCTTCCCGCCCCGCCGGGGCTCCACCGTCTCCGTCCACCTGCAACGACACCGAAAGGAAAACGACATGGACAAGCTGCAACTGCTGGCCCAGATCCAGGCCTTCACCGGCATCGGCATCGGCCTGATCATCGGCCTCGGCGCGCTCGGCGCGTGCGTGGGCGTCGGCATCATGTGCTCGCGCTTCCTCGAGGGCGCGGCCCGCCAGCCCGAGCTCATGCCGCAGCTGCAGGCGAAGGTGTTCCTGCTCCTCGGCCTGATCGACGCGTCGTTCATCATCGGCGTCGGCCTCGCGATGCTGTTCGCGTTCGGCAACCCGCTGCTCGCCGTCGTCCGATAGGGTTTCCCGCCGGGAAACCCCCGACCAGGCACCGCGAGAGGGAGCCGTCATGAACATCAACCTCACGCTGCTCATGCAGGCGGCGGCGTTCGCCGCGTTCATCTGGTTCACGGCGAAGTTCGTCTGGCCGCCGCTGATGCGCGCGATCGAGAACCGCCAGAAGCAGATCGCCGACGGGCTGGCCGCCGGCGAGCATGGGCGGCAGAGCCTCAACACGGCCGAGAAGCGGTCCGCGGAGATGCTGGCCGAGGCGAAGGCCAAGGCGTCCGAGATCGTCGCGCTGGGCGAGAAGTTCAAGTCCGACACGATGGAGCAGGCGAAGGCCGAGGCGAAGGCCGAGGCCGACCGGATCGTCGCGGCCGCGAAGGCCGAGATCCAGCAGGAGGTCGCCCGCGCCAAGGAGTCGCTGCGCAACTCGGTCGCCGACCTGGCGGTCGCGGGCGCGGCGAAGATCCTGAAGCGCGAGGTCGACGCGAAGGCGCACGCCGACCTGCTGCGCGAGATCCAGCAGCAGCTCTAGGAAGGCGCCGCCATGGCCGAACTGTCCACGATCGCGCGCCCGTACGCCGAGGCGGCGTTCGAGATCGCCCGCGAGAAGAACGCGCTGCCGGCCTGGTCGGGCATGCTCGACCTCGTCGCGGCGGTCGCGTCCGACGCGAAGATGGGCGAGGCGCTCGCGAGCCCGAAGCTCGGCGACGCGGAGAAGGCGTCGCTGTTCCTCTCGGTGTGCGGCGACCGGCTCGACGCCGACGCG
>JAKOVT010000334.1 GCA_029781935.1 Actinomycetes bacterium
CGGGCGCCCACTCGTGGCGCGACGCGCTCGACGAGGTCTCGCGCGGGGTGTGGCGCGTGGAGGAGCTGAGCATCAACTACCGCACGCCGGCCCGCATCGCCGCGCTGGCCGACCGCGTGCTCGCAGCGATGGACCGCGACGTCACGCCGCCGCGCGCGGTCCGTGAGGGCGAGCACGACCCGGGCGACCACGTCGTCGCCGACGTCGAGCCGGCCGTGGTGTCGCTGGCGTCGGAGCTCACGGCGTCGCCGGGCCGGTCCGTGGTCGTCGCGGTGGAGTCGCGCTGCCGTCCGCTGGCCGCGGCACTCGTGGGCGCAGGTGTCGAGGCAGACCTCGGTCCGCGCGGTCTCGACTCCGCGGTCGCCGTCATGAGCCCCACGGAGGTGAAGGGGCTCGAGTTCGACAACGTCGTGCTGGTGGAGCCCGCCGAGGTCCGCGCGACGCCGACAGGGCTGGCCGACCTGTACGTCGCGCTCACCCGTGCGACCTCGCGCCTGGAGATCGTGCGCGCCGGCGACCTGCCGGCCGAGCTCGCCTGAGGGTCAGCGGGTCCCGACCACCACGCGCGCCACGCCCGGCACGCGCACCGTGCCGTCGTCGTCCTGGTACGCGGCGAGCGCATCCCTCGTCCGGTGCGCGATGCGGTCCCGCTGCGACGGGCCGGCGCCGGCCAGGGCCGCCGCGACGAGCGAGACGTGCTCGCTGATCATGTCCCAGTACACCTCGGGGGAGGTCGTCACCAGCTCGACCTCGACGTCGTGCCCGCTCACGTCGCGCAGGCCGGCGTCGGCGTACAGCGCCTCGACGGTGCCGGGCGCGGCGCAGCGGAACATCGACGGCGCGTCGGGATCACGTGGGGGCAGCGGGATCTCGGCCGCGACAGCCTCGAGCACGAGCGACGTCCACGGGTTGTCGTCGGGCCGCACCCAGACCGACGACGCGAGCCGGCCGCCGGGTCGCAGCACCCGGACCATCTCGGTCGTCGCGCGCCGCAGCTCGGGCAGGAACATGTAGCCGAAGCGCATCGTGACGCCGTCGAACGACGCGTCGTCGAAGGGCAGCGCGTCGGCGCCGGCGACGCGTGTCTCGACGTTGCCGAGGCCCTCGGCCGCGGCGCGGCGGCCCGCGACGTCGAGCATCTCGGGGGAGATGTCGGTGAGGGTGACGCGCCCGGCGGGGACGAGGCGGGCGACCGTGAGGCCCGGCTCACCGGTGCCGGACGCGACGTCGAGGTGACGGTGCCGGTCGCCGGGCTCGAGCGCCGCCACCATGGCCACGCCGACCGGGCCGAGCTGGTGCTGGATGACGCCGTCCCAGCGGTCCCAGCCCGGTGCGAGACCGGCCCAGGTGCGCCGCTGCGCCTCCCGCACCTCGTCGGCCGACGGCATAGGCCCTCCTCGTGATCGTGGCGAGCGCAGCGAACCATGTCGCACGGCCTCCGTGAAGAGGCGCCGCACGGGCAGCAGCGTGTCGATCGGGCGGGGTCAGGCCGCGAGGCCGTCGGGGAGCGGGGCGGCGCCGAAGAGGGCGCGCGTGCGGCCTACCGACGCGAGGCGGTCGGCCGGGTCGTACACCGTGGTCGTGACCATCAGCTCGTCGGCCGCGGTGGCGTCGAGCAGCGCCTCGAGCTGGGCCTGCACGCGCTCGGGGCCGCCGAGCGCCTGGCCGCGGATCCGCTCGGCGACGATGGCGCGCTCGAGGTCGGTCCACGTGTGCTCCGCGCAGGTCTGCGGGCTCGGCAGCGGGCCAGGGCGGCCCTGACGCAGCCGGACCCACGACAGCAGCGACGGCTGGGCGAGCAGCTCGGCCTCCTGGTCGGTCTCGCCGCAGAGCACCTGGGCGGCGACCATGGCGTAGGGCTCGGCGAGGACGTCGGACGGCGCGAAGCTGCGGCGGTAGAGATCGAGCGCGGGCAGCGTGTTGTCGGGGCTGAAGTGGTGCGCGAAGGCGAACGGCAGCCCGAGCATCCCGGCGAGCTGCGCGCTGTAGCCGCTCGAGCCGAGCAGCCACACCGGCGGGCGCCGGGCGGCGTTCGGCACGGCGCGGACCGTGCCGATGCTCGCGCCGTCGAGGTAGGCGACGAGGTCCAGGAGCTGCTGCGGGAAGTCGTCGGCCGACAGCGGGTCGACCGAGCGGCGCAGCGCGGCCGCGGTCGTGGGGTCGGTGCCCGGTGCTCGCCCGAGCCCGAGGTCGATGCGCCCCGGGTGCAGCGCGGCAAGCGTCCCGAACTGCTCGGCCACGACGAGCGGCGGGTGGTTGGGCAGCATGACGCCGCCGGACCCGACGCGGATCCGCGGCGTCGCGGCGGCGACCGCGCCGATCAGGACCGGCGGCGACGAGCTCGCGATGCCGGGCATGCCGTGGTGCTCCGCGAGCCAGTAGCGGGTGAAGCCGAGCTCGTCGACCGCGCGCGCGAGGTCGAGCGTCGCGGCCACGGCCTCCTCGGCGGTGCGTCCTTCGCCGACGGGCGAGAGGTCGAGGAACGACAGCGGGATCGCGGGCAGGCTCACCCCGCCACCTTCGCACGAGGGTCCGGCGTACGCCGCAGCCCGGTCCGCACCGCGAACCGGGTGGCCTCAGGGACGCTTCAGCCGACCGGTCTCGGTGCCGTCGGCCTTGAGCAGCACGAGCACGCCGTCGTCGAGCGCCACCCACGACGCGGTCGCCACGAACTGGGCGACGTCGATGTTGTCGCACCCGATGAGGGTGGAGGCCCCTCTCGTGGCCACGACCGAACCGGCGTCGGCGCTCCAGCCGCCCTGCGTGCCGTTGCAGCCGTCGGTCGCCCGGTAGGAGCCGTCGTCGCGGAAGGTGATCCCGGGGACGACGTCGTGGGTCAGGCCCGACGACGGCCGGGGCAGCACGGTGACCCAGGCGCCGAGGAGGTCGGCGCGCGACGCCGACGGAAGCGTCGTCGGGATCGGACCGGTGCCGGCAGCCGACGTCAGGGCGTCGCGGAGCCGTGGGTCGAGGACGGGCGGGTCGGTGAGCGACGGGAGCAGGTTGGGTCCGGGTGTGGGCCGGCCGCCCGGTGCCAGCCGCGCGGCGACCGCGCCGTCGGGCGCCAGGAGGGTGATGCCGTCGGCATCGACCTGGTAGCGGGCCACGGACCGCAGCCAGGCCGGCGTCGGGTTGCGGGTGGTGCCCACGCAGGCGCCGTCGCCGCCATCGAGGTTCGCGGCGAACAGCCCGGTTCCCGACGCCCGCCAGCTGCCCATCAGGTAGCCGCACGACTGCCACAGCGAGAGGTCCGCGGCGATCCGGAGGACCGTGCCCGGCTCGGCGCCGGTCGCGCCCGAGACGGTCCACGAGCCGACCAGGCGCGTCGGGTCCGGGACCGCGCTCGACGGTGCGGACGACGCGCTGGCCGAGGCGGTCGGAGAGGTCGCGCCGGATCCGGGAGCGACGCTCGAGCCGCACGCGGTCAGGGCGAGCGCGGACAGCACGATCACGATGGCGCGCACGGGACCACCCCCTCGGCCCTCCGACGCGGCCGGCGCGGCCGCGGTTCCCTCGTACGAGAGCAGTGTGGACCCTCCTGATACCGATGAGGCGCCTCGAGCCGGACCCCTCTACTCCACGAGACGCGGGACGAGATCGGCCCACCGGGCGCACACCAGCCGACCCGCGTCGGGGTGCACCTCGACCGTGACCGTCGGCGCCAGCGGATGGGCGAACGCCCACCCGGGGGAGACGCCGTCCAGGAGCGCGGGCAGCGCGCAGAGGTAGAGGCCGCCGTGGCCGACGAGGAGGCTCGTGCCGGGCCGCGCCGCCACCTCGACGAGCAGCGACCCGAGGCGGTCCTCGATCTCCCGCAGGCTCTCCCCGCCCCCGACGCGCCGGTCGCGGTCGCCGGCGGCCCAGGCGGCGACGACCTCGTCGTACTCGGCCCAGTGCTCCGGTGCGCGGGAGCCCTCGAAGCGGCCGACGTCGAACTCGCGCAGCCGGTCGTCGATCACGATCTCGGCGCCCAGCACCTCGGCGACGACGTCGGCGGTCTGCCGCGCGCGCAGCACCGGGCTGCTGAGGATCCGGTCGACGCCGCCGTCGTGGTCGAGACGCGCCGCGAGCGCGCGCGCCTGCTTCCGTCCGAGCGGGGTCAGCGGGTGCGTCGTGCCGCGGTTGGAGAACTCGCCGAGGAGGTTCGCCTCGCTCTCGCCATGACGGGCGAGGACGAGCCGCGCTGCTCCCGATGCCATGCCGGAGCCCCTCGTCGACGCGGCCTACTCCGGCGGGCCCCAGAAGAACATGTCGAAGCGGTCGGCACCGGCGGCGACGGCCTCGGTGTAGGTGAAGGCACCGTCGTACAGCGGCTCCGGATCGATGATGATGCCGTCGACGCCGTGCGGCACGAGCTCGTGCAGGGCGTGCAGGTCGCTGAGGTGGTGGATGCCGCCGCGGGCCATCACCGGGCGGTGCACCCGGGTGCAGAACTCCTCGAGCAGGTGGCGGTCGCCGTGCTTCCAGTGGTTGCTGGGGGCGGCGTCGGTGACGACGAACCGCGCGGCTCCGGCCTTGCGCAGCTCGAGCCCGACGTCGCCGACGTCCTCGCGGCGGATGTCGAGACCGACCGCGAGCCGGTCGCCGTGCGCAGCCACGGCGTTCGCAGCCCAGTCGACGTCGTCGGCGTGGATCACGATGCGGCTCGCGCCGGAGGCGAGTGCGCCGGCGAGCGACTCGTCGTCGCTCACACCGCCCGAGTACTGCAGGTGCGCGGCGCTGCGGACCATGTGCGCCCGGTGGTGGCCGGTGCCCTCGACGGCGTCCTGGTCGACGACGTGGATCCACGCCGCGCCCTGGGCGGCCCACGACGCGATCGCCTGCGCGGGCGTGCCGGTCCTCGTCGAGACGCCGTACGCGTCGGGGGCCAGGCGCGCCTGCCCACCGGAGATCGTCACGACGGGGAGCAGGGCGAGGGGGTACTTGGCCATGCCGGAACCCTAGGTCCACCCGTACGCCGTGACGCCCCCGACCCGGCGCGGTGCCTCGAACATGATCATGTTCGGGGAACCACGAAGGACGCGCCGGCGAGGGTCAGAGCGTGGGCAGGAGCTCGTCGAGCTTGGCGAAGGAGTCGCGGACTCCGGACTCCATGCCCGAGGCCACGAAGGCGTCGCGGCCCTCGAAGCTGTCGGTGAGCGACGTGGTGCGCACGCGGGTGCGGCCATCGCCGAGGTCGTCGAACCGCACGGTCTCCAGCGCGACCGAGTCGGGCATGCCCTCCCAGGTGAAGGTCTGCACGATCAGCTCGCCCGGGCGCACGTCGTGGAAGCTGCCGTGGAACCAGAACTCGTCGTCGCCCCGGCGGTGCACGTAGCGGTAGGCGCCGCCGGTGCTGCACTCCCAGCGCTCGGTCTCCATCGTGACGTCGACCGGGCCGAGCCAACGGACGACGATCTCCGGATCGGCCCATGCGCGGAACACCGTGGCCGGCGGTGCGTCGAAGTCGCGGACCAGGTGCAGCGCGGGGACGCGCGGGTCGATCTCGATCGTGGTGTCGTGCGTCATCGGGTGCCTCCTCGGCGTCGGGACGTCGTGCGTGTCGTCGTCGTGGTGCGCTTGTCGGGCTTCGTGGTGCCGGGCTTCGGGGTGCCGGGCTTCGTGGTGGCGGCCTTCGTGGTCCGGGCAGCGGTCGGCTCGCTGCCGGGCTCGAGCTCGACGAGCACGGCGTCGAGGCGCTCGTAGCGCGCCTGTGCCTCGCGGCGGTACCGCTCGATCCAACCGGTCATGAGGTCGAGCACCTGCGCCTCGAGGTGCACCGGCCGGCGCTGCGCGTCGCGACCGCGCGAGACCAGGCCGGCGTCCTCGAGGACCCGGAGGTGCTTGGACACCGCCTGCACGCTGACGTCGTACGACGTCGCGAGCTCGGTCAGCGTCGCGTCGGCCAGCGCGAGCCGGGCGACCATGTCGCGCCGCGTCGGGTCGGCCAGCGCCGAGAACGCGCGCGAGAGGGGGTCGGCAGCCACGGAGGTGCTCCTTCATCTTCAACCATCCGGTTGAAGAAAGCATCCCCACCCTCCGCCGAGTTGTCAACCATCTGGTTGAGGACTGCGGTTCCGCAGGTCGCCCTCCTGGCTCTCGGCAGCAGAGCGAACTGCGTTGCGCGCGACGGCGTCCCGGCCTCAGGCTCGCGTGCATGCTCGAGCGCTGGAACCCCGACACCCTGCACCCGCCGCCCGGCTACCACCACGTCACGGTGGCTCAGCCCGGCCGCCTCGTGGCGCTCGCCGGCCAGTGCCCGCTGGACCGTTTCGGCGACCTGGTCGGCGGCGACGATGTCGAGGCGCAGGCGCGCCAGGTGGCCGCCAACATCGCGCTTGCGCTCAGGTCCGCGGGCGCGACGGCGTCCGACGTCGTGCGCACGGTGATCTACGTGCGGTCCGACGACCGCGAGGACCTCTCGCGCGTCTGGTCGGTGCTCACGACGTCGGAGGTCGCCGCCGCCTTCACGTCGGCGGCCACGCTCCTCGGTGTCGCGCAGCTCGGCTACCCGGGCCAGCTCGTCGAGGTCGACGTCACCGCCGTCCTCCCCGCGTCGTAGCGCGCCCGGCGTAGCGGGGGCACGATCGAGGCCACGACCTCGACCGGAGGAGCGCCACATGCACGTGAACCGGGTGACCGCCAACTTGCTGGTCGGCGACCTCGATGCCGCGACCGCGTTCTACCGCGACGTCGTCGGGCTCTCCACCCTCGAGTTCGACCTCGGCTGGGTCGCGCGCGTGAGCTCGCCCGGCACCGGTGCGCACCTGCAGCTCGTCACGACCGATGCCACCGCGCCCGAGCCGCCGCGCATCACGCTGCACGTGACCGACGTCGAGTCGGCGTACGTCGAGATGCGAGACGCCGGCGTGGAGATCGTGCACCCGCTCACCGTCGAGACGTGGGGCGTGCACCGGTTCCTGTTCCGCGCTCCGGACGGCACCGTGATCAACGTGGTCGAGCACCACGAGTGACCCGCTCGCCGCGGCGCGGGAGCCATGGAGAAGGACGGCTAGAACCCAGCTCTATCGGCCGGTCGGCCTCGTCCGCCGATCACGAGCAGATCATCGTCCAGGACGAGGCACCAGGACGCAGGCGGAAGTCGGCCTCAAGCCCACTGGGCGACGAGAAGTGAGCAGTTCCGTCTCCGAGAACCGTCATAGTCCCCTTCTGGTACGGGTTGCCCCAACCGCTGGGAGGGTTCCCGGCCCCGTCGTCCAGCACCGGTGACGCGTAGTAGAAGTCGTTGCCGATCCTTGCTTCCCTGACTCCGCAGTGCGTGTACAGCTCGAAGCCTGGGATCACGTGCGAACCGGCAGTCTGAGAGGGATCCGGACGCGCTTCAGAAGCAGTCACCGTCGTGCAGCCGGAAAGGGCCGCCATCAGCAGCGAAGCCCCTCCGACGAACCTCATCGCGGCTTCCGAACTCGGACGATGCAGGCGCATGCCCATCCGACGCCGTCAGAGCGAGCCTGGTTCCAGCTCGAGCTGCATCGGCACTGAGGCGGCCGCCAAGGAGCGTGGTGCCAGGCGGCCTTCGGGCATGATCGGTCGATGCCATCGGATCCCAAGAGTGTGCTCATGAACTACCTGCAAGGCGCGCGGGACACGCTGATCTGGAAGCTTGAGGGTCTGTCAGAACGCGACCAACGGCTACCAAGGACACCGACCGGGATGAACCTGCTCGGCATCGTCAAGCACGCTCTCAACACCGAGGCGATGTACTTCGGCCCAACCTTCGACCGGATCTGGCCCACCCCGGAAGAGCTCGCTCCTGTTGGCGCGGATCCGCAGGCCGACTGGTACGCGACAGCGCAGGAATCGGCCGCACACGTTGTGGCCCTGTATCGGCGAGTCCAGGCCTTCGCCGACGAGACCATCGAGGCGCTGCCTCTCGATGCCATCGGGCACGTCGAGCATTGGGGAGGCGTGGACGTCACTCTCCACGAGATCCTCGTGCACACCATCTCGGACCTGCAGCGGCATGCGGGTCACGCCGACATCGTGCGTGAGCAGATCGACGGCGCGACCGGCCTGCTCCCCAACCACAGCAACCTGCCGGAAGGCAAAGACTGGCAGCAGTATGTGGCGACCTTGACGGCCATCGCCGATCAGTCCTGACGCGCCCGGCCACCGCACCGATGGCTCTTGCCCCCGGTTCTTCCTCGCTGTGTCGTGGAGGCGCGCGCCGGCGCCGCCCGAGTCAGAAGGGTGGTGAGTCGGGGTCGCGCGAGGGCGGGTGGACGTCCCCTCCCGGCGCGGTCGGCGGTCCAGGTGGTCGTGGTTCGACGGGTTCCGATGTCGCCGGGGTCCGGGGTGGTGCCCAGTCGGCGGCGTCGTGCAGGAACGGCCGGGGCGGGATCGAGATCCGCTGTCCCCACCGGGTGAGGAAGGTGGCGGAGCCGTCGGCCTTGGAGTTCTCGATGTCGAGGTAGCCGGCGGTCTTGAGGGGGTGGTGGCGGTTGCAGCAGCCGCCGCAGTTCCCCGCGCTGGTTTCGCCTTCGGGGAAGGGGAGGGCGTGGTCCATCTGCAGCCGTTTCGGTGACCGGGCGGTGCAGCCCGGCTGGCGGCAGTGGTCCCTCGCTAGGACGTAGTCACGCAGTTTGTCGGGCAGGTACTGGTCGCGGCCGTAGTCGAGCAGGTGCCCGGTGACCGGGTCGGTCACCGCCCGCCGCCACGTCGCGGCGACGCCGGCGTAGTCGCGGGCGATCCGGGCGGGGATCGGTTCGCCGTCGAGGAGGGCGTGGCGGTCGGCCTCGCCGCGCAGCGTGGGCAGGTCCATGACCAGGGTGAGGGAGACGGGGATGTCGGCGGGGTCGAACACGACTGACCCGTCCTGCTGGGGAGTGCCGAGCACGGTCGCGGCGAACGCGTCGGCCCGGCAGGCGTCGGCCAGGGCGTCGTCGTCGCCGTCCTTGACTGCCTTCGCCCCACCCCGGGCGGTCTGAAGGGCGCGGCCGCGGGCGTCGATGACCTGGTGCATCGCGGAGATCGTGGGCCAGTCCGACACGATCCCCAGGTAGCCGAGACCGTCGGGGAGCTGCCGGCAGGACACGTACCGCCCGGCGCGGGCGCGGGCGACGCGCTGCGCCTCGCGCTGCGCGTCGAGGTCGGCGACCGCGGTGCGGACGTCGCGGCGGAACTCCGTCGGCGTCTTCCGCTTCGCCTTGGGCAGCAGCCGGTCCTGCAGGGCGGTGATGGTGTCGGGGTCGGTGACGTGCGCGGTCTCCGACACCAGGACCCGGCAGTGCCACTCCGACACCTCCCCCGCGGCCAGCGCGGCCCGGAAGGAGGGGAACTCGACGTGCAGGGCACGGGCGGTCGCGATCGCCGACGCCGCCGCACCCTCCCCCACGCGACGGACGAGGGCGACCTCCATCGTGGCGTGCCGGTCGGCCATCGAGTCCGACGCGTCGACCCCGGCTGCCGCGACGAGCCCAGCGGCGGTGCGGGATGCGGCCAGCGCCTCGACCTGCTGCGCGCGGCGCAGGAACTCCACCCGGCCCTCGGGGCTGAGCGTGGCCGGGTCGATCGAGGACAGCAGCGCGAGGTCCCAGCCCGACACCGGGCCCCGCATCGCGAGCAGCTCCTCGTCGGCGAACCGGTCGTCGTCGAAGAACGCCGGCACGCCGTCGTCGGGGTCGCCGTAGCGGGCGGCGTCCTCGGCGGCCAGGGTGCGCAGCGACGCGGCGTCCAGCCACTCCTGGTCGAGGTCCCACTCCCACGCGTCGCCAGCACCGCGCGCGGGCGGCGCGGAGGTGGGGGTGCCGGGCATGGGACCAGTGTCGCACACCAGTACTATTCGAGTCAACACCTGGATGGGATGTTTTCGCTTGCAGCAGAAGAACTTTCAGCGATCAGCACGTGACCCAGCGTCGCCGGGAGACCTTCACCTGCCAGCCGGCGAACGACGTCGACCCCGACGTGCGCGTCGCTACGCACCCGGCGCCACCGGCGCGAGACGCAGATCCGAACCCGCTCTCGTCGATGCGCCCTTCCTCACGCACCCCAGCGCCACGCGCGCGACGTGCGGATCCGAACCCCTCCGTCGACGCGCCCTTCCCCACGCACCCAGCGCCACCCGCGCGACGTGCGGATCCGAACCCCTCCGTCGACGCGCCCTTCCCCACGCACCCAGCGCCACACGTGCGACGCAGCCTGCGACCCCCTTGTCCATGCCGCCTTCACCACGCGCCCAAGCGTCACACGCGCGACGAACCCGGCAGCACCCCTCCCGTCGATCCGCCCTTCCCCACGCACCCGTGCCAGCTGCGCGACGCGCGCCGGCGCACGCCTGGCGTCGTCGCCCGCGGATGACCGGTCGGTGCGGTGCCACTAGCGTGGCGGGGTGCCTCTCGACGTCGCCCCCGCCGCGATCACCACGATCGGCTCGATGCCCGGGACGTCGGTGCGGGAGGCGGTCGCGATGGTCGTCGACACCTGCGCGAACGGCGACGGAGTGCCCCATCTGCCCGAGCTGCCCGCGCGGGGGCCGGGCGCCGACCTGATCGGTCGCACCACCGGGCTGCTCGCGAGCGTCGCACCCGACCTCGCCACCGAGACGACCCCGACGGGCTGGCGGTTCGCCGACGCGCCGGGCCGCGAGTCGCGGCGCGCGCGGTCGTGGCTCGGCGAGGACCTCGACGCGTGGGAGGAGGCGCTCCTCGACTACGACGGCACGGTCGCCCTCTCGCTCGCCGGGCCCTGGACGCTCGCTGCGGCCGTCGAGCTGCGCGGGGGAGACCGTGCGGTCAAGGACCTCGGCGCGAGCCGCGACCTCGCGGAGGCTCTGTCCCTCGCGGCGGTCGAGCACGTCGCCGACCTACGCCGACGCCTCCCGCTCGCGAGCATCTCGCTCTGGCTCGACGAGCCGGCGCTGCCCGCGGTGCTGCACGGCGAGATCCCGACCAGCAGCGGCCTCGGACGCCTCGCGGCCGTCGACGAGCCGGTGGTGCAGGCGGCGCTGCAGCAGGTGGTCGACGCCGTGCACCGCGCGGAGGCGACGGCGGTCGTCCACGTCTGCGCTTCGCGGCCGCCCTACGACCTGCTGCGCAAGGCAGGATTCGACGCCGTCTCCATCGACCTTCTGCTGCACGACCGTCGCGACGACGAGGCCGTCGGGGACCTGCTCGAGACCGGGGCGCGGCTCGTCGCCGGCGTGCTCCCGACGAGCCCGCCGCTGTCGGACGTGCGCGCTAGCGTCGAGGTCGTGCGCGACCTCGGACACCGCCTGGGCCACGACCCGGACCAGATCGCCCGACGGGTGCTGGTGTCGCCGTCGTGCGGCCTCGGCCTGAGCACCCCCGACCACGTGCGCGCCGTGCTGCGCACGCTCCCCGCGGTCGCCCGCGGCCTGCGCGACGAGGAGGCCTGAGATGGCGAGAGGGAAGCAGGAGCCGTCCGAGGCGATCGAGCAGGACCCGGGGGCCGATGTCTCCGCCCGCTGGCGCGCGCTGGTGGAGCAGATCGAGGCCGCGCGCGCGCAGTACTACGTCGACGACGCGCCGACCCTGTCCGACGCCGAGTACGACGTGCTCTTCCGCGAGCTCGAGGCGCTCGAGGCCGCGCACCCGGAGCTCGTCAGCCAGGACTCGCCCACCCAGTCCGTCGGCGGCGAGGCGTCGGGCATGTTCACGCCGGTCGAGCACCTGCAGCGGATGCTCAGTCTCGACAACGCGTTCAGCCTCGAGGAGCTCGACTCCTGGGCGGCGCGCATCGAGCGCGACCTCGGCTCGGTGCCGTCGATGCTGTGCGAGCTGAAGGTCGACGGCCTCGCCGTCGACATCGTCTACGAGCGCGGTCGGATGAGGTCGCTGGCCACCCGCGGC
>JAKOVT010000359.1 GCA_029781935.1 Actinomycetes bacterium
GAGGGCAGCCACCGCAACGGCGCCAACGGCGAGAGCCTCACGCTGCGCGTCCCGCCGGGCACGAGCGTCCAGGACCTGCGCGGCAACGTGCTGGCCGACCTCGTGGCCACCGGCATGGAGTACGTCGTCGCCCAGGGCGGTCACGGCGGCCTCGGCAACGCCGCGCTCGCGAGCACCCGGCGCAAGGCCCCCGGTTTCGCGCTGCTCGGGGAGCCGGGGGAGACCCTCGACGTCGTCCTCGAGCTCAAGAGCGTCGCCGACGTCGCGCTCGTGGGCTTCCCGAGCGCCGGCAAGTCCTCGCTCGTCGCCGCGATGTCGGCCGCCCGGCCCAAGATCGCCGACTACCCGTTCACCACGCTCGTGCCCAACCTCGGCGTGGTCACCGCGGGCGACACCGTCTTCACCGTCGCCGACGTACCCGGTCTCATCCCGGGCGCCAGCGAGGGCAAGGGCCTCGGACTGGAGTTCCTGCGCCACGTCGAGCGGTGCCACGTGCTCGTGCACGTCCTGGACTGCGCGACCCTCGAGCCGGGCCGCGACCCGGTGAGCGACCTCGACGTCATCGAGCACGAGCTCGCGCAGTACGGCGGTACCGAGGGCGACCTCGCCGACCGCCCCCGCCTCGTCGCGCTCAACAAGGTCGACGTGCCGGAGGCGCGCGAGCTCGCCGACCTCGTCGCCCCGATCCTGCGCGACCGCGGCTACACCGTCGTCGAGGTGTCCGCCGTCGCCCACGACGGGCTCAAGCCGCTCGGCTTCGCGATGGCCGAGCTGGTGCGCGCCGCCCGCGCCGCCGCTCCGGTCGAGGAGGCGCCGCGGATCGTGATCGCGCCGAAGGCGGTCGACGACACCGGCTTCACGGTGGTCCGCGAGGACGACGAGGACGGCGTGCGCTACCGCGTGCGCGGCGAGCGCCCGCAGCGCTGGGTCCGTCAGACCGACTTCTCCAACGACGAGGCCGTCGGCTACCTCGCCGACCGCCTCGCCCGCCTCGGCGTCGAGGACCGGCTCCTCGAGCTCGGCGCGACCGCCGGGGCCACGGTGCTCATCGGTCCCGAGGACAACGCCGTGGTCTTCGACTGGGAGCCGACCATCGCCGCCGGATCGCCGCTCACCGGCCCGCGCGGCAGCGACGACCGCCTCTACCAGTAGCCCGGGCGGCTCCGCGGACTGCTCGCGTCTCCTCGTCCCTCGTCGACGGCGTACCGGTCTGCCTCTTTGTGCAACTGATGGTTGCGCTTCATCCGACATCCCCCTACAGTGATGTGCAACCGAAGGTTGCGAATAAGGGAGAGGGACATGGAGCAGGGCACCATCGAGCGGGAGATCACGATCGCGGCGTCGCCGGAGGTGGTCTTCGACGTGATCAGCAGCCCGGAGCACATCCGCGGCTGGTGGAACGGCGCAGAGACCGGCATCGACGCGACGGCCGGATCGGTCGGGACCATCGCGTGGCCGGGGGAGCCGAGCCACGAGCACACCGAGCAGATCGCGGTCGTCGAGGCGCAGCCCTACTCGCGGTTCGCGTTCCGCTGGGTCTACGACGCCGGCACGGTGGCAGCGGCGGGCAACTCGCTGCTCGTCGTGTTCGAGCTGCGCCCCGAGGGCGGCGGCACCGTGCTGACGATGACCGAGACGGGATTCCGGGAGCGGGGTTGGTCCGAGGCGGTCGCCCAGGGCTGCTACGACGACCACGTCAACGGCTGGGACCTCTTCGTGCCCAGCATCCGCGACTACACCGAGGCCCTGGTCGCGGCATGAGCGCCACCGCCGTCGACGACGACCTCTGGTCGGCGGTGGGCGACCCGACCCGGCGCCGGCTGCTCGACCTGCTGCTCGTCGACGGTGCCGGTACGGCGACCTCCCTGTCGGGCCAGCTGCCGGTGACCCGGCAGGCGGTCGCCAAGCACCTCGTCGTCCTCGACCGGGTCGGTCTGGTCCACGCCCAGCAGGCTGGTCGCGAGACGCGCTACGTCGTCGACGAGGCGCAGCTCGCGCGGGCGGTAGCGCAGCTGGCCGAGGTGGGTGCCGCGTGGGACGCGCGGATGCGGCGCATCAAGGCGATGGCCGAGCAGATCGAGCGGGCGAAGCGCCCGCACTGACCCGCGGCGCCGTCGATGCGTGATGAGCGGATCCTCGTGCGTCCGGCCAGCACGCATCGACGGTGGGTCAGCGGCCCTGGCGCATGTGCCACGCATCGGTGATGAGCACGCGCAGGCGGCGTACGCCGACCTTCGGCAGACGCAGCATCACCAGCGGGAAGCCGTCGTAGCCGGCAGTGGTGAAGAACAGGTCGGGCTCGCCGAGGAGCAGCGCCTGCTTCTCGGCCTCGTCGCCGACGTAGAGCACCGCGACGTCGGTGCGGATCACACGTCGGCCCCCCTCGCGGTCGGGGTAGCTCCACACGAACCCCTTGCCGGCGACCCGGAAGTCGAAGCCGTCGGAGGGGATCTCCTCGACGTCGTCGAGCGACAGGGCGATTCGCCTGACGTCGTCCTCGTCGGCCATGCCGCGCGCTCCTCCTCCCGGTTCGTCGCGAGTCTGCCGCACCGCTCTGACGGCCGGGGCGGGGGAACCCGCTCGCGCGGTGCTGACAGGATGAGCGCATGCCCAGGACGCGTGCGCTCGTGCGATCGGCGTCGCGCATCGTCGTCAAGGTCGGGTCGTCGTCGCTGACCGCGACGACCGGTGGGCTCGACGGCGAGCGGGTCGACGCGCTCGTCGACGCCCTCGGCTCGCGGCTGCGCACGGGCGCGGAGATCGTGCTCGTCTCGTCCGGCGCCATCGCGACCGGCATGCCCACGCTCGGCATCAGCCGCCGCCCGCGCGACCTCGCGACCCAGCAGGCCGCGGCGAGCGTCGGTCAGGGTCAGCTGCTCGCCCACTACACCGGTTCGTTCGCGCGGCACGGGCGCACCGTCGGCCAGGTGCTGCTCACCGCCGAGGACGTCACGCGCCGCTCGCACTACCGCAACGCCCAGCGCACCCTCTACAAGCTGCTCGAGCTCGGCGTCGTACCGATCGTGAACGAGAACGACACGGTCGCCACGGACGAGATCCGCTTCGGCGACAACGACCGGCTCGCGGCGCTCGTCGCGCACCTCGTGCACGCCGACCTCCTGGTGCTGCTGTCCGACGTCGACGGGCTCTACGACGGTCCGCCCTCGCGCGAGGGTGCCCGGCGCATCGAGGAGGTGCGCGGCGACGCCGACCTCGAGGGCGTGGTGGTGCGCGGCACCGGTTCGGGCGTCGGGCTCGGGGGGATGGTCACCAAGGTCGAGGCCGCCCGGATCGCCACGACCGCGGGCATCCCGGTGGTGCTGACGTCGGCCGCGCACGCCGCGGCGGCGCTCGTCGGCGACCCGACCGGCACGCTCTTCCATCCGACCGGCGAGCGCACCGGCACCCGTCTGCTCTGGCTCGCCCACGCGACCGCGGGACGCGGCCGCCTGGCTCTCGACGCAGGTGCGGTCGACGCCGTCGTACGCCGACGGCTCTCCCTGCTGCCCGCCGGCATCACGGCCGTCGAGGGCTCCTTCGTCGCGGGCGATCCGGTCGACCTGGTTGACGAAAACGGCCACGCCGTGGCGCGCGGGCTGGTCAACTTTGACGCGACAGAACTCCCCGGTCTGCTCGGGCGATCCACCCGGGACCTGGCGCGGGAGTTGGGACCGGCGTACGAGCGCGAGGTCGTGCATCGAGACGACCTGGTGCTCCTGCGCCACTAGCGCCCCGTTCGGAGGCGCCGTGACCGGCTGGCCGTTCTGGCACGTGACGCTCACCGTCGCGGGCGAGCGGGTGCCGGACGCCGAGATCCGGCACGGTCTCGAGCGGCTCAGCCACGAGCACCCGTTCCTGCTGTCGGGCCGCTACTCCGGCGAGCGCGCCGAGGTGCGCTACTGGGAGGAGGCGCCCGACGCCGGCACGGTCGCCTCTCTCGCGCTGCGGCTCTGGGACGACCACCGGGCCTCGGCGATGCTGCCGGACTGGACCGTCGTCGGCGTCGAGGTCGTCGACCGCGAGACCTTCCGCACGCGCGGCCGCACCCAGCTCGCGCCGGTCTCCCTCGTCGGCGTAGCCCCCTTCTGACCCGCTCTGGAGGTCCGAGGGTGCGCTCTGGCGCACGCTCGGACCTCCAGAACGAGGTCGGTAGGCTCGTTGCATGACCGATGAGCGGGAGGCCGTGCTCGAGACGGCGCGGCGCGGGCGCGAGGCGGCGGTCGTGCTGCGCACGCTCACCCGGGCGCAGAAGGACGCGGCGCTGCTCGCGATCGCCGACGGCCTCGACGCGCAGGCCGACCGGATCGTCGCGGCGAACGCGGGCGACGTGCAGCGCGCGATCGCGAACGGCACCGACCCGGCGATCGTCGACCGTCTCACCCTCACCCCCGACCGGCTGCAGGCGATCGCCGCGGCCGTGCGCGACGTGGCGGCGCTGCCCGACCCGGTCGGCGAGGTCGTCCGCGGCTACACGCTCCCCAACGGCCTCACCGTGCGCCAGGTGCGCGTGCCGCTCGGCGTGGTCGGGATGATCTACGAGGCGCGCCCGAACGTCACCGTCGACGCCGCGGTGCTCGCGCTCAAGAGCGGCAACGTCGCGCTGCTGCGCGGGTCGTCGTCGGCGTACGACTCGAACACGGTCCTCGCCGACGTGATGCGCGAGGCGCTCGCGACCACCGCGGTGCCGGTCGACGCCGTGCTCCTCGTGCCGGGCACGACGCACGAGTCGGTGAAGCACCTGATGACCGCGCGGGGGCTCGTCGACGTCCTCATCCCGCGCGGGGGAGCGGGCCTCATCCGCAGCGTCGTCGAGGGCTCGACGGTCCCGGTGATCGAGACCGGCGTCGGCAACTGCCACGTCTACGTCGACGCCGACGCAGACCTCGACAAGGCCGTCGCGATCCTCGTGAACTCCAAGACCCAGCGGGTGAGCGTCTGCAACGCGGCGGAGACCTTCCTCGTGCACCGCGACATCGCCGACGCTTTCCTCCCGCGCGCGCTCGCGGCGCTGCGGGAGAAGGGCGTCACGGTGCACGGCGACGACGGCGTCGCGCCGTACGCCGAGACCGCCGGGATCCCCTTCGCGGAGGTCACCGACGACGACTGGGCCGCGGAGTACTACTCCCTCGACATCGCCGCCGGCGTCGTCGACGACCTGCCGGCAGCGCTCGCGCACATCCGCCGTTGGTCCAGCGGGCACACCGAGGCGATCGTCTCCGACTCCGCCTCGGCGATCTCCGCGTTCGTCGCCGGCGTCGACTCCGCCGCGGTGATGGTGAACGCCTCCACCCGGTTCACCGACGGCGGCGAGCTCGGGTTCGGCGCCGAGATCGGGATCTCCACCCAGAAGCTGCACGCCCGCGGCCCCATGGGTCTCGCCGAGCTCACCAGCACGACGTACGTCGTCACCGGCGACGGGCACGTGCGCGGCTGACGACCCGCTGCACGGGTCGTACCGGCAGGCCCCGGCGGCCGGTTGGTAGGCTCGCGCAGACCCCGGCAGCCGGGGCCCCTGAACCGGGGGACCGTGGGAACGATCGACGTGAACGGTGAGGTAGAACGATGAGCGCCGTCCAGCAGGTCAAGGACTCCGTGACCCCCACCTTCATCGAGTTCGACCCGGGCAAGTGGTTCTACGGGATCGGGGCGCTGGCGGTCTTCCTGATCCTGCTGTTCGTGATCACGCGCTTCAACATCGACCGCTGACCCCGTCCGTCATGCGCCGGGTGGGGGTGATGGGGGGCACGTTCGACCCCGTCCACCACGGTCACCTGGTCGCCGCCTCCGAGGTGGCCCACCGGTTCGCCCTCGACGAGGTCGTCTTCGTCCCCGCCGGGCAGCCCTGGCAGAAGGCCGAACGTCACGTGAGCCCGGCCGAGGACCGCTATCTGATGACCGTCATCGCCACCGCCGCCGACCCGCGCTTCCGGGTCAGCCGCGTCGACGTCGACCGCGACGGGCCGACCTACACCGTCGACACCCTGCGCGACCTGCGCGCCGAGACGGGTGAGGCCGC
Organism: Actinomycetes bacterium; assembly: GCA_029781935.1. Taxonomy (GTDB): domain Bacteria; phylum Actinomycetota; class Actinomycetes; order S36-B12; family CAIYMF01; genus Longivirga. Next base: position 6,017 of record JAKOVT010000359.1, read on the forward strand.
CGACCTGTTCTTCATCACCGGCGCCGACGCGCTCGCGTCGATCGCGAGCTGGCACCGCAGCGAGGAGCTGCTCGGGCTGGCGCACTTCGTCGGCGTCACGCGCCCCGGCCACCCGCTCGTCGACCCCGGCATGCCGGAGGGCACCGTCACGCTGATGGAGATCCCGGCGCTGGCGATCTCGTCCAGCGACTGCCGCGCCCGCGCGTCGCGCGGCGAGCCGATCCGCTACCTCGTGCCCGAGGGCGTCGTCGAGTACGCCGCCAAGCGCGGGCTCTACCGGGCCGCGTCATGACCGACCGCCCCCTCGACCTCCCCGGGCCCGAGGGCCCGGCGCTCGACCTCCCGGCCCCAGACTCGGCGCCCGTCGACCTCCCCGCGCCCGACCTCCCCGCGCCCGACCTCCCCGCCCCGATCCCGCCGTCGGACGACCAAGCCGCCGCCGAGGCGGTGCCCGACGTCACCCGGGGAGCGGGGAACCCCGAGGGCGCACCGCACGTCGATCCCACCGTGACCTCGGGATCCGGCAGCACCACGACCCCGCTGCCGCCCGACGGCGGTCGCGCCGCGCGGCGGCGTGCCAGCGAGGAGCTCGCGCAGGCCGACGCCGTCACCTCACGGCGCCGCGTCGTCATCGCCGCGGGGGTCGTCGTGGCGCTCCTGGTGGCGATCGTGGGCGGCTACCTCGTGGTCCGCGGCTCGTCGGGCGACCCGGACGCGTCGCCCACCGCGACGCCGACCGCCACGGGCCCGGCGCAGCCGACCCTGCTCGTCCAGGTCACCGACAAGGAGGGCGTCGCCGTCGGCAACGCGCTCCTCTCGATCGGCGGCACCGGAACGCTCGCGAACATGCTCACCATCACGCCCGACACCATCGTCGACGTCGCCACCGGCGGCACGATGCCCTTCGGCGAGGTCGACCGGCTGCCCGACGCCGATGCCTCGGCCAACACGCTGTCGGACTCGATCGGCGTGCAGATCGACGGCACCTGGACGATGGACAAGCTCGCGTTCTCCGGCCTCGTCGATGCTGTGGGCGGCGTGGTCATGGACGTCAACGCCGACGTGATCGAGGAGCAGCCCGACGGCACCCAGAAGGTGCTCGCGGGATCCGGCCAGCACCAGCTGCTGCAGGGCCCGGCTGCTGCGGCGTACGCGACCTTCCTCGGCCAGGGCGAGCCCGAGGCGGCGCGCACGGCCCGCTTCGTCGACGTGCTGCGGCTCACGCTGGCCAAGCTGCCCACCGACCCGACCAAGACCGAGGCGATCGTGAGCGGCCTCGGTGCCTCGGCGCGATCCACGCAGTCCAG
>JAKOVT010000273.1 GCA_029781935.1 Actinomycetes bacterium
GATCGTGTCCTCGTCGTGCTCGACGACGATGAGGGTGTTGCCGAGGTCCTTGAGCCGCACGAGGGTCTCGATGAGCCGGTGGTTGTCGCGCTGGTGCAGCCCGATGCTGGGCTCGTCGAGGACGTAGAGGACGCCGACGAGGCCGGCGCCGATCTGGGTCGCGAGCCGGATGCGCTGGGCCTCGCCGCCGGCGAGGGTGGCCGCCGCACGGTCGAGGCTGAGGTAGTCGAGGCCGACGTCGACCAGGAAGCGCAGGCGCTCCTGGACCTCCTTGAGCACCCGCTCGGCGATGGCGCGCTCGCGCGGCGAGAGGGTGAGGTCGTGGAGGAAGTCCGAGCAGTCGCCGATGGCCATGGCCGCGACCTCGGCGATGGACCGGCCGCCGAGGGTGACGGCGAGGCTGATCGGCTTGAGGCGGGCGCCCTGGCAGGCCGGGCACGGCACCTCGCGCATGTACCCCTCGAACCGCTCCCGGCTGGCGTCGGAGTCGGCCTCGGCGTGCCGGCGCTCGACGTAGGGGATCACGCCCTCGAACGCCGTGTGGTAGCTGCGCTCGCGGCCGTACCGGTTCTTGTAGCGGACGTGGACCTGCGTGGAGTGGCCCTGCAGGATCGCCTTCTTCGCCTTCGCCGGCAGGGACTCCCAGGTGTCGTCGAGGGTGAACCCGAGCTCGTCGCCGAGGGCCGCGAGCAGCCGCTCGAAGTAGTCGCTGATGTGGCCGCTGGACCACGGGCCGATCGCCCCCTCCGCGAGAGTCATCGTCGGGTCGCTCACGATGAGGTCGGGGTCGACCTCCATCCGCGTGCCGAGGCCGGTGCACTCCGGGCAGGCGCCGAACGGCGAGTTGAACGAGAACGAGCGCGGCTCGAGCTCCTCGAACGAGAGGTCGTCGTAGAGGCAGGCGAGGTGCTCGGAGAACATCCGCTCGCGGTGGGGGTCGTCGTCGGGCAGGTCGACGAAGTCCAGCGTGACCAGGCCGCCGGACAGCCGCAGCGCCGTCTCGATGGAGTCGGTGAGCCGTCGCTTGGCGTCGGGCTTCACGGTGAGGCGGTCGACCACCACCTCGAT
>JAKOVT010000367.1 GCA_029781935.1 Actinomycetes bacterium
CTTGAGGTCGCGCTTGAGGATCTTCCCGGACGCGTTGCGCGGCAGCACGTCGACGACCTCGACCGTGCGGGGGCACTTGTAGTGCGCGAGCCGTTCGCGGGTGAAGGCGATGAGCTCGTCGGGGTCGATGGTCTCGCCGGGCTTGGGGGCCACGACTGCGTGCACCGCCTCGACCCAGACCGGGTGCGGGATCCCGAAGACGGCGACCTCCGCCACTGAGGGGTGCGCAGCGATGACGTTCTCCACCTCGGGGCTGTACACGTTCTCGCCGCCGCTGACGATCATGTCCTTGATCCGGTCGAGGACGTAGACGAAGCCGCCGTCGTCGACGCGGCCGAGGTCGCCGGTGCGCAACCACCCGTCGCTGGTGATGGTCTCCGCGGTTGCCTCGGGCTTGCCGAGGTAGCCGGTCATCACCTGGGCCGTGCGGAACCACAGCTCGCCCGTCTCGCCGACGGCGACGTCGGTCAGCGCCACCGGGTCGACGACGCGCACCTCCACGCCCTCGATCGGCGTCCCGGCCGACGTGAGGCGCTCGGGGTGGTCGACGTCGCGGTGCGCCGCTGGGCTCAGCGCGGTCACGACACCACCGAACTCGGTCATGCCGTACACCTGCGAGAACTCGATGTCGGGCCAGGTGTCGAGCGCCTTGCGCAGCATCGGCAGCGGCATCGGCGAGGCGCCGTAGGCGAAGGACGTGAGCTTCGAGAACGCGGCGATCGCGCCCTCGCCTCCCGCGAGGACGCCTGCCACCACGGCCGGCACGAGGAACAGGCGCGAGGCGCCCTGCGCGATCGCCGTGAACATGGCGACGGGGTCGACCTCGCGCAGGAGCACGGTCGAGGCGCCCCAGTGCATGCCGACCTGCGTGTACGACGTTCCGCCCACGTGGAACAGCGGCATGGCGGCGAGGCTCGTGATGCCGGGCGCGAAGCGGAAGTGCTCGTTGAGGTGCTCGCTGTGCGCGTTCATGGCGCGGTGGCTGAGCTCCACGCCCTTGGGGAAACCGGTGGTGCCCGAGGAGTACATGACGAGGACGACGTCCTCGGGATCGACGGCCGGATCCGCCTCGACCGGCTCGGACGTCTCGACCCAGGCCCGGTACTCGTCGTCGGCTCCCCCGACCACGACGACGCGCTCGATGCTCGGGAGGCCGGCGCCCACGGCCTCGAAGGCGGGGACGAAGTCCGCACCGAGGACGAGCAGCTTCGGCGCGCTGTCGGCCAGCACGTACTCGAGCTGGTCGCCGAAGAGGCGGAAGTTCACGATGACGTGGGCGGCTCCGAGCAGCGCTGCCGCGTTGGTCATCTCGACGGTGGAGAGGTTGTTCATGTCCATCGACGCGATGCGGTCTCCACGGCGAACGCCGGCGGCGGACAGCGCCCCGGCGAGCCGGTGCACGCGGTCGCGCCACTGCGCCCAGGTGTAGTCCTGCTCCTGGTACCTGACGCAGGGTGCCTCCGGCTGCACCGCGGCCCAGTGCTCGAGCCGGTCGAACCACAGCCGCGCGGCGGGCAGGTCGGGCATCGGGGCCTCCTCGAGCGACGGGACCGTCCGGGCGCGGCCGCCACGTCCTCGGGGCACCGTCGCCTGGCGGCACGCTAGCCGCGAGCTGAGCCTCACGAGGTGCGAACAGCGGTACGGCCGCACCCTTCGGGCCCCCTGGCACTCCGGTCGACCGATCGGTGGCGCCACCTCCGCGACGCCATCCACCCGCCTACGCTGTCGTGGTGACCACCCTGGACCTTCCCGCCGTCGACGCCGACGCGCTGGCGCGGGCGCGCGAGGAGCTCGCCGCCGCCTTCCGCATCGCCGCGGCGCACGGTCTGCACGAGGGCATCGACAACCACCTGTCCCTCGCTGTGCCGGGGCGCGACGACCTGTTCCTGCTCAACCGGTACGGACCGCACTGGTCGGAGATCACCGCCGACGACATCCTCGTGCTCGACCTCGACGGCCACGTGGTCGACGGGAGCGGTCAGTGGGAGGTGACCGCGTTCATGATCCACCGCGGCTGCCACCGCGCCCGGCCCGACGCCCGCGCCGTGTTCCACACCCACCAGCCGTACGCCACGTCGGTCGCCCTCACCGTCGCGGGCCTCGACACTCGGCTGAGCCAGAACGCCATGTACTTCCACGGCGCGGTGGCACGCCTGGACTACGGCGGTCTCGCTGACGACGACGCGGAGGGGGACCGCATCGCGCGATCGGTCGGCGACGGCGCCTCGGTGGTGCTGCTCGACAACCACGGGGTGCTGGTCGTCGGCCGCGACGTGCCGCACGCCTGGCACCAGCTCTACTTCCTCGAGCAGGCCGCACGGACGCAGGTGCTCGCCCAGTCGACCGGTCGAGAGCTGGTGCAGGTGCCGGACGACGTCGCCGGGCGGACCCGGGCGCAGTGGCTCGCCGACTCCGACGCCCCGGCCGCCCTGTTCGCCGCAGAGCGCCGGCTGCTCGGTCTCTGAAGCGCGACGGCGCACGAGCACCGCCTGGCGGCAGACGGGAGCCTCGGCGGCCGGTTCCCCCGTGGCAATGCGGGTAGAGAGCCCCGGTGCGACGGGTGCCCAGGGGCTGGTCCGCCGTCGGTGCGCTGGCGTGCGCAACGGCGGGACTGCTGCTCGCGCTCGCCCTCACACCGCCCGCTTCGGTGTCGGCGTTCGGTCAGGACCTCCGGCTCGGCGCGGTCTCGCCGCTGGCACTGCGTGGCTGGTCGGGCCCGGGGCAGGCGGACCTCTTCGGCGAGGGACCGGTCGAGACCGCACTCACGTTCCCGGGTCCGATCCGGCCGCGCATCGTGTGGCAGCGCTTCGAGCGCGACCCGGCGGCGGCCGAGTTCGTGCAGGTCTCGTCCCAGGCCGGTCCGACGTTCCGCACCGCCGAGCTCGGCGACCGGCTGGCGCGCGGCTGGTCGGTCTACCTGCTGCGGCTCGTCCTGGTCGCAGGGCTGCTCGCCGCGCTCCTGCGCCTGCTGGCCTACGGCGTGCTCATGCTGCTGCACCATCCGGCGGACCAGCTCGACCGGCGACGAGCGTCCGCGCTGCAGGTCGGCGCCGCCTTCCTGGCGGGCGTCGCCCTGACGGTCGTCTCGGCGTCCGCGACGCTCCTGTCGGCGCGCGACCAGCTCGCCGACGTGTCGGGCCTGGCCGACATCACCGGACGCGCCCCTCTCGTACCGCTGCCTGCTGCACCGGTCGCTGAGCACGCCGACGTCGAGCTCGCCGTGATCGGCGACTCCACGGCCGCCGCCGTCGGCAACACCGACCTGCCGCACCCGACACAGCAGGACACGCAGTGCGGTCGGTCCCGCGACGCCTACGCCGCGGTCCTGGGCTCGGCGTTGCGGATCGGCACGCTGAACCTCGCGTGCAGCTCGGCCACCATCGAAGCCGGCCTGCTCGGACCGCAGCCCGAGGACCGCTCGTCGATCCCCTCGCAGGTCGGTGCGCTGGCCGGCCTGCCGCGCCTCACCGCCGTCGTCGTGAGCATCGGCGCGAACGACGTCGGCTGGGCGGATGCACTGCGCCTCTGCTACGGCCTCGAGCGCTGCGACGACCAGTTCTCCCAGACCTACTTCGACAGCCTGCTCGACGGCTTCCGCATCCGCTACGCCGAGCTCCTCGCGCAGCTGGCCGCACTGCCCGGTCGACCACGGGTAGTGGTGGTGCAGTACTACGACCCGTTCGGCGAGCGCTTCGACTGCCCGGCCCTCCACGACCCCGGCACACCGGCGCAACCGCCTCCGGCGTACGGGTTCGCGCCGGACGCCGCGCACGACCAGCAGACGCAGCTGGAGCGCAAGATCGCACCGCTCCGGTCGCGACTCGAGCAGCTGAACTCCGTGCTGGCGCAGGGCGCCGACGCGTTCGGCTTCGACTCGGTGCGGCCGAGCTTCGAAGGCCACGCGCTCTGCGACGACGAGTCGTGGGTGCAGGGCATGTCGGCCCGATACCCGTTCCACCCCAACGCGGCTGGGGAGCTCGCGATCGCCGCCGCCCTGCTGCCCCAGCTCGTCGGCGTCGGTCAGCAGCGTCCAGCGGCCGGCGGCTGAGCGGTCGGTCTCAACGGGCGCGACGTCCGCGGCTGGAGAACTCCGAGACCGACATCGTGCGGGTGGCGGTGGTGGTGCCCTCACGAGCACCACCGCGGCGCGCCTGAGCACCGTTCGACGAGGCGCGACCGTCCTCGCGGCGCGAGGGCCGGTCCTTCTGCGCAGCGCCACGGCCCTGCCCGCCGCGACCGCGCGGGCCCCGCGGCGAGCGGGTCGCCGGCTTCGCCGGTGCTGCCGGTGCTGACGACGGAGGGACGTGGGCCGCCCGAGGGCCGGTGAGCGCGAGGAGCTCCTCCGCGCCGGGGGCCACCGAGGCCAGCGACGGCGAGATGCCGGCGCGGCGCGTCATCGCCGCGACCTCGGAGCGCTGGGCACGCGTCTGGAGCGTCACGACGGTGCCGCTGGCACCCGCCCGAGCGGTGCGGCCCGAGCGGTGCGTGTACGCCTTGTGCTCCGACGGGGGGTCGACGTGCACCACGAGGGCGACATCGTCGACGTGGATGCCGCGCGCGGCCACGTCCGTCGCCACGAGGACGCGAACGTCTCCGCTGCGGAAGCGGTCGAGGTTGCGGTCGCGCGCCGCCTGGCTGAGGTTGCCGTGCAGGTCCACCGCCGGGACGCCGGACTGGGTGAGATCGCGCGCGAGCTTCTTCGCGGAGTGCTTGGTGCGCGTGAACAGCACCGAGCGGCCGAGGCCCGACGCGAGCTCGGTGACGACGCCCGCCTTGTCGGACGGCGCGACGGTGAGCACGTGGTGATCGATATCGGGCTCGGTGCTCGCGTCGTCATCGACCGAGTGGTGCACCGGGTTCGACAGGTAGCGACGCACCAGAACGTCGACCCCGTTGTCCAGCGTCGCGGAGAACAGCAGCCGCTGCCCGTGGCGGTCGGTGGCGTCGAGGATGCGGCGCACCGCGGGCAGGAAGCCGAGGTCGGCCATGTGGTCGGCCTCGTCGATGACGGTGATCTCGACGTCGTCGAGGCGCACGTGGCCCTGGCGCATCAGGTCCTCGAGGCGGCCCGGGCAGGCGATGACGATGTCGACGCCGCGCGCGAGCGCGGTCACCTGCGGACGCTGCCCCACGCCGCCGAAGATCGTCATGGTGCTCAGTCCGAGCGCGTCGGCCAGCGGAGTGATCGCGGTCTGCACCTGGGTGGCCAGCTCGCGGGTCGGCAGCAGCACGAGGGCGCGGGGGCGCCCGGCCACGGGTCGGCGGCGGGCAGCGGCCGTCCGCGTCACGAGCGGCAGCGCGAACGCGAGCGTCTTGCCCGAACCGGTGCGGCCGCGGCCGAGCACGTCGCGACCGGCGAGGGAGTCGGGCAGGGTCGCGACCTGGATCGGGAACGCGGAGTGGATGCCCTGCGCGGCGAGGACGTCGACGAGCCGCGCGGGCACGCCGAGGTCGGCGAAGGTCGTCGTGGTTCTGTCGGGGGTGGACCCCATGGTGGTGCCTCTCGTTCTGGTCGGCTCCGCGCGACGGACGCTCGCGGGACGTGGTCCCGCGGTCTCATCGCTGCGAACGCCTGGTGCACATCCCGTTCGGGGGCACCGCACCCGGTCACTGAGCCGGGGGCCCGGAATCCCTGCGCCTGCTGCGCACGCTCCGGTGAGTCGAAGTACGCCGTGAGCCCAGTGGCACTCATCGCTCGGCGACACCACCAGTCTAGCCGACGCACAGGACGTGCCGCGCCACCGTCGACGGGCGGCGCGGCGGGCAGGCGGTCCGGACTCCGGTGCACGACGACGCCGGGCGGGAGTCGTCGACGACGGCGACCTAGCCTGGTGCCGGGACTCGAGCCGTCGCACCAGGGGGCACGCCATGAGCATCCGATCCCGTCTCGCGCTGACCGCGATCGTCGCGTCGCTCGTCGCCGCCGGCACCGCAGCAGCAGCTCCGTCTGCAGCGGCCGCCGACGGGACGCAGATCCAGTCGATCACCATCACCGTCGGCGACCGCACCCTAGTGGGCGCGCAGCTGACCTCGGTGACCGTGCGCGTCCACCTGACGGACCCCGTCGGCGTCCAGTCCCAGGCCGGTGCGATGTACGACTCCTACTGGCCCTGCCCCTGCGTCGCCATCGCCTCCTTCGACAGCCTGGGACACCGGTGGAAGGCGAGCCGGCAGGCGTGGGGAGAGCGCCTCATCAGCCTCACGCTGGCGTCGGGCACGCCGCAGGACGGCGTGTGGGTAGGGCGCTCCATGCTCGGTGCGATCAACGCCGGCTTCTGGAAGCCCACGGTGATCCACGCAGGCACGCTCGTGCAGCCGCCGCAGCCGCCGGGCGAGATCCCTGACGGCTACGACTTCGTCTCCGTGCCCGCCGACATCGCGACAGCCAGCACCGTGCACGTCCGCGGCGACGACTGGCCCGTGATCACGCTGACCATCCCGTCCACGGTGACGCCGTACGGGAAGCCGTTCGTCATCGGCGGCTACGCGATGACGGCGCGCACCCACCGCCCGGTCCCCGGGCTCCGGGTGTCGGCCATCGCGGACCAGAGCGACCCCGTCCTGCACGAGGCGGGCACGGCGACGCGCACGACCTCGACCGGGCGCTGGGCCATCACCAGCATCGACTGGACGCCGTACTGGGCTGTGCTCTGGGCACCCGACCGGCTCGGGCAGGCGGTCACGTGGGTGACCGCGCACCGTGCGCACGTCCGTGCGGTGATCCTGTCCCGCACTGTCAGCGCAACGAGCGTGCGGGTCGGCAGGAGCATCACCGTCAGCGGGAAGGTCAGTCCCGCAGCGGG
>JAKOVT010000375.1 GCA_029781935.1 Actinomycetes bacterium
CACCGACGTGGTGCTCGGCCGCCTCGCCTCCCAGGCCGCCACGCTGCTGCGCGGCAAGCACAAGCCCACCTTCGCCCCGCACGTCGACGGCGGTGACTTCGTCATCATCGTGAACGCGGACAAGGTGGCTCTGACCGGCAGCAAGCGCGAGCAGAAGAAGGCCTACCGCCACTCCGGCTACCCGGGCGGCCTCAAGGCCACGACCTACGCCGAGCTGCTCGAGACCGACCCGCGCCGCGCGGTCGAGAAGGCCGTGAAGGGGATGCTCCCCCACAACAAGCTCGGCCGCCAGGTCATCAAGAAGCTGAAGGTCTACTCGGGTCCCTCGCACCCGCACGCCGCTCAGCAGCCCCAGCCGTACGAGATCTCCCAGGTCGCGCAGTAAGCGCCGCGGACGAGAGACGAAGAGAGGACCGCGACGTGAGCGAGACCGTGAACGAGACCACCGAGACCGAGGCCCCCGAGGACTTCGAGGGCTCCTACACCTCCGAGACGCCGACCACCCCGGTCGCCGTCACGCACCGCGAGGCCGCCACCGGCCCGGCGAACGCGACCGGCCGCCGCAAGGAGGCCATCGCCCGTGTCCGCCTCGTGCCGGGCACCGGCCGCTTCACCGTGAACGGCCGCACCCTCGAGGACTACTTCCCGAACAAGGTGCACCAGCAGCTGGTCAACGAGCCGTTCGCGACCCTGGACCTGATGGGCCGCTACGACGTCATCGCCCGGCTCAACGGCGGCGGCTCGAGCGGCCAGGCCGGCGCGCTGCGCCTGGGCATCGCCCGTGCGCTCAACGAGATCGACACCGAGGCCTACCGCCCCGCCCTGAAGAAGGCCGGCTTCCTGACCCGCGACGCGCGGATCAAGGAGCGCAAGCACTACGGCCTCAAGAAGGCCCGCAAGGCGCCTCAGTACTCGAAGCGCTAAGCGAGCGGAGAGAACGAGCCCGATCTTGGCTCGTTCTCTCCCGAGCGTGCGCGAGAGTCGAGCCCGAGCGCAGCGAGGGCGATCACTCCAAGCGTTGATCGGGTCCTGAGCACGACCTTCACCGATGCCCCGGGGCTACGCTCCGGGGCATCGGTGCGTCAGGGACCGGAGCGCCCCGCAGCACCAGCCCGGGCTCGAGGAGCCCGTCGACAGCGAGGAGACGACGTGGGACGGCTGTTCGGGACCGACGGCGTACGCGGCCTGGCCAACACCGACCTCACCGCCGAGCTCGCGCTCGACCTCGCGGTGGCGGCGGCTCACGTGCTGGGCGATGTCGGCGCGTTCTCCGCCCACGAGGGTCGTCCGGTGGCGGTCGTGGGCCGCGACCCGCGCGCCAGCGGGGAGTTCCTCGAGTCGGCGGTCGTGGCCGGGCTCGCCAGCGCCGGCGTCGACGTCTGGCGGGTCGGCGTCCTGCCCACGCCGGCCGTCGCGTTCCTCACCGCCGAGCTCGACGCCGACCTCGGTGTGGTGCTCTCGGCGTCGCACAACCCCATGCCCGACAACGGCATCAAGTTCCTCGCCCGCGGCGGGCACAAGCTCGCCGACGACGTCGAGGACGCGATCGAGTCGCGGATGAACGAGGAGTGGTCGCGTCCCACGGGTGCCGCTGTCGGCCGCGTGAGCGACCACGCCGAGGGCGCTGCGCTGTACGTCGACCACCTGCTCTCCACGCTGCCGCACCGGCTCGACGGCCTGCGCATCGTCGTCGACGGCGCCAACGGCGCGGCCTCGGCCGTCGGCCCCGAGACGCTGCGCCGCGCCGGCGCCGAGGTGATCGAGATCCACACCTCGCCCGACGGCTACAACATCAACGAGGACTGCGGGTCCACGCATCTGGGCGACCTCATCAAGGCGGTGCGCGAGCACGGCGCCGACGCCGGGGTGGCGTTCGACGGCGACGCCGACCGCTGCCTCGCGGTCGACGCC
>JAKOVT010000382.1 GCA_029781935.1 Actinomycetes bacterium
CTTCGTCGACCGGCTCGAGGCCGACGACATGCCGCTCGCCGGGCTGGTGCTCAACCGGGTGCAGACGAGCGGGGTCCCGGACCTCGACGCCGCGACCGCCACCGCTGCCGCCGCGCGGCTCGAGCAGGGCGCGCGGACGTCGACCACCGCGGCCCTGCTGCGCATCCATGCCGAGCGGGTCGCCACCCTCGAGCGCCAGCGCCGGCTCGCCGAGCGGTTCACCTCCGCGCACCGGGCCGTGCCCGTCGCGGTGGTGCCGGCCCTGGCTGCCGACGTCGTCGACCTCGACGGGCTTCGCACCGTCGGGGCCGCCCTCGGCTCGCCCCTCGAGTCGCACCCGCACGGCACGACCGCCTGACACCGCGGCCCCGCGGTCCGCGAGGAGAGCCGACACCCCGACGACGTCGCGGCGCTGCCGACCACGTCCGGAGGGCAGGACGCACGGACGCCCGCGACCTCGTGGTCGCGGGCGTCAGCCAGGTGGGAGGGGGCGTCGGTCAGGCGACGCCGGTGGACCGGGCCCCGGCCTCGGTGAGGTCGATGACGGTGTCGTACTCGCTGCGCGCGGTCTCGAGCAGGCGGCGCCACGAGGTGACCTGCGGCCGACGGCGGAGCAGTGCCCGCCGCTCGCGCTCGGTCATGCCGCCCCAGACGCCGAACTCGATGCGGTTGTCGAGGGCGTCCGCGAGGCACTCGGTGCGCACCGGGCAGGCCAGGCACACGGCCTTGGCGCGGTTCTGCTCCGCACCCTGCACGAACAGGGCGTCCGGGTCGCTGGTGCGACAGGCTGCTGACGTCGTCCAGTCCGATGTCCAGGTCATCGCTGGGCGCACCCCCCACGCTCGACGGGGCGATCGGGATCCGCGGTCACGGCCCTCTCCGAGGCCCGTTCCCCGTGAGCCGAGGCTCCCGGTCGGTGCGGAGCGTCCTCGCTCCGACGGGGCCGACGCTACGCAGAACAAGATCGTTCGGATAGGGCAGTACGGGCTATCTCTGATAGTCATTATGTGCCATAGACATGGGCACGGACAACCATCATCGGATCGATCCGGTCGCGATCCGGGCGCTCCTGCGGGGCGAAGTCGTGATCCGTGCCATACCCGACGTACCCTCGTGCGGTCATGACGTCCCCGCTGACGACCGCGTCCCCGCGACGCGGTCCTTCCCTCGCCGCGTCCTTCGCGCGTCTGGCGCTGTTCCTGCTCGTCAGCGTCGTCGCGGGTGTGCTCGTGGCCGGGACCGCGCTCCCGTTCGTCGGCGGCGCCGGCGTCGCCACGCGCACCGCGGTCGAGAGCTTCGAGTCGCTCCCGTCGCAGCTGGCCATCCCCACCCTCCCGCAGCGCTCGGTCATCCTCGCGAGCGACGGCACGGTGCTCGCCACGATCTACGAGCAGAACCGCATCGAGGTGCGCGTCGACCAGATCGCGCCGGTGATGCGCAAGGCGATCGTGGCGGTGGAGGACGGCCGGTTCTACACCCACCGCGGCGTCGACCCGAAGGGCGTCCTGCGCGCGTTCGTGGGCAACTCCACCGGCGGCACCGCGGCGGCGGGCGGCGGCGGTTCGACGCTGACGCAGCAGTACGTGAAGAACGTGTTCGTCGAGAGCGCGACCACGCCCGAGGAGGCGGCTGCCGCCCGTGCGCGCACGCTGAGCCGCAAGATCAAGGAGGCGCGCTACGCGCTCGCGCTCGAGCGCACGCTGAGCAAGGCGCAGATCCTCACCGACTACCTCAACATCGCCTACTTCGGCGCCGGTGCCTACGGCGTCGAGGCCGCGTCGCTGCGCTACTTCTCCAAGCACGCCAGCCAGCTCACGCTGGTCGAGGCAGCCACCCTCGCGGGCGCGGTCCAGCAGCCGGTGGCCTACGACCCGACGCGCAACCCCAAGTCGTCGCAGAAGCGTCGTACGCAGGTGCTGAACCGGATGGCCGAGCTGGGCTACATCTCGGCGAAGACGGCCGCCGCGGCGGCGGCGGTCCCCACCGCGACGTTCCTCAAGCCGAAGAAGCCGCGCAACGGCTGCACCACCTCGTACGCGCCGTTCTTCTGCGACTACGTGCGCCAGACGATCCTCAGCGACCCGGCCTTCGGCAAGACACCGGCCGACCGCGAGAACCTGCTGCGCATCGGCGGTCTCCGCATCCGCACCACGCTCGACCCGGTGGTGCAGAAGGCCGCGCAGCAGGCCGTCGACACGAAGATCCCGCGCGCGGACCCGAGCAAGAAGGTCGCGGCGATCACGATGGTCCGACCCAGCACCGGCGAGATCATCGCGATGGCGCAGAACCGCTCCTGGGGCACGACGGGCAAGGGCGTCACGACGTACAACTTCAACGTCGGCACGAAGATGGGCGGCAGCCAGGGCGCGCAGGCGGGATCGACGTTCAAGGCGTTCACGCTCGCAGCGGCGCTCGAGAAGGGCGAGTCGCCCTACGAGTACATCAAGAGCCCGCAGCGCGCGACGTTCGAGGACTTCAAGAACTGCCAGACCGGCGTCCCGTACGGCAAGGTCACGATCAACAACTCCACCGGTGCCGGCACCTTCAACATGCTGAGCGGCACGGCGTTCTCGATCAACACCTACTTCATGGAGCTCGAGCAGCGCATCACGCAGTGCGCCGCCCGCGACATGGCCACCCGCATCGGCCTCACGCAGGGCAACGGCTCCACGCTGCAGGCAGTGCCCAACTTCACCCTCGGCGTCGACGAGGTCACGCCGCTGGGCATGGCGTCGGCGTACGCCGTGTTCGCCAACCACGGCATCCGGTGCAACACCACGGTCATCGCGCAGATCACCGACCGCGCCGGCAAGGACATCCGCATCCCGCTCGCGAACTGCAAGCAGGTCATCGACCGCAAGATCGCCGACTCGGTCACCAGCATCCTGAGCCAGGTCATCGACGGTCCGCTCAAGGGACGCACCGGCGCTGCGATGTCGCTCGGCCGCGACGCCGCAGGCAAGACCGGCACGATCAACCAGTCGGCGGCGGTGTGGTTCGTCGGCTACACGCCCGACCTCTCGGCAGCCGTGGCGACGTACGACCCGCGCGGCGGGTACGGCCACCCGATGAAGAACGTCACCATCGGTGGGCGCTACTACCCGCAGGTGTTCGGGTCGTCGATCCCAGGCCCGATCTGGAAGTCGGCGATGGAGGCGGCGCTCGCCACCACTCCGCCGACGAAGTTCGACCTGCAGACGATGGACGGGCTCGGCGTCTACGTGCCGCCCCCGCCGCCCGCCCCGACGCCCACCGCGTCGGCGTCGCCCAGCACGAGCGGCTCCCCCGCGCCCAACCCGTCGGGCAGCGCGGCGCCGGGGCCGACCACGAAGCCGAACCCCTCGCCGTCGCCCAAGCCGTAGCGGATCCGGCGGCCTCAGCCGGCCAGCGCCTGCTTCACGGCGGCCGCGACCCGACCGCCGTCGGCACGCCCCGCGATGCGCGGCGTGAGCACCTTCATGACCAGCCCCATCTGCTTCGGCGAGTCGGCGCCCGTCTCCGCGATCGCGTCGGCCACGAGCACCACGAGCTCGTCGTCGCCGAGCTGCGCCGGCAGGTAGCCCTCGAGCACCGCGAGCTCCGCGCGCTCTCGCTCGGCGAGCTCGGGGCGCCCCGCGTCGTCGTACGCCGTGGCAGCCTCGCGACGCTTCTTGGCCTCGCGACCGAGCACGCCGACGACGTCCTGGTCGGACAGCTCGCGCGCCTCGGTGCCCGACACGGCCTCGTTCTTCACGGCGGTGAGAGCCATCCGCAGGGTGGCCGCGGTGATCTCCTCGCGGGACCGGATCGCGGCGGTGAGGTCGTCGTGCAGGCGCTGCTCGAGGGTGCTCATGGGTCGATCCTCGCGCATCGGCGTGGTCGCGCGCCCCTCGGAAGCGCCTAGGCTGGTCGCGTGCCCCGCCTGACGACCACCCTGCTCGCCACCGCCGGGATCGGCGTCGCCGGTCTCGCGTACGCCGTCGCGGAGGCGCACCGCTACACGCTGCGCCGCGTCGAGGCGCCGGTGCTGCCTGCGGGCCAGCCGACGCTGCGGGTGCTGCACGTGTCCGACATGCACATCACCCCGCGCCACACGGGGCGCGAGGCATGGATCCAGGGCCTCGACGCGCTCGACCCCGACCTCGTGGTGATCACCGGCGACTTCCTCGCGCACCAGGAGGCGGTGCCGACCGCGTTGTCGGCGCTCGCTCCGCTGCTCGAGCGTCCCGGCGTCTTCGTGCTCGGCTCCAACGACTACTACGAGCCGCGCCCGGTGCAGCCGTGGAAGTACCTCATGGGTCCGTCCGACCTCAAGCAGCAGCGGCCGATGCTGCCGTGGGGCGACCTCGTGAAGGGGCTGCGCGAGGCGGGCTGGCACGACCTGTCGAACTCCCGTGCATCGCTCACCGTCGACGGCCGTGCGATCGACGTCCGCGGAGTCGACGACCCGCACATCGGCCGCGACCGGTACGACGAGGTCGCCGGGGCCTTCGACGCCGCGGCCGATCTCGCCCTCGGCGTCACCCATGCGCCCTACCTGCGCGTCCTGGACGCCATGGCGGCGGACGGCGCGGGCCTCGTGCTCGCCGGCCACACCCACGGCGGCCAGCTCGCCGTCCCGGGATTCGGCGCGCTCGTGACCAACTGCGACCTCGACCGCGCGCGTGCCAAGGGCCTCTCGCGCCACGCGCGCCCCTGGGACGGCGCGGGCGACCCCGGCCTGGGCGGCCCCGACGGCCGCGGGGCGGTGCTCCACGTGTCGGCCGGCCTGGGCACCTCGCCGTACGCACCGGTCCGCTTCGCCTGCCCGCCCGAGGCGACGCTCCTCACCCTCACCCCGCACGCCTGAGCCGCTCCGGGTACCCGTTTTGGTCGCCGCCGGGGCGCACCCGTAGACTCAGCGGGCTCCACCGGGGTGTGGCGCAGCTTGGTAGCGCGCTTCGTTCGGGACGAAGAGGCCGTGGGTTCAAATCCCGCCACCCCGACCGATGCCGAAGGGCCGACCATCTGGTCGGCCCTTCGGCATTGGTCGGGGTGCGCACATGCAGGGAGGAGCCCCGCCGCTCCGACCGGTCGCCCTCGCGCCGACGCGCCGCAGGCGCCCCTCTGCGCCCCCGACCGCGCTCAGCGCGCACACCGACGGATCCCGCCACCCCGCCGACCGAAGGTCGGCCCTGCGCCACACCCCGACGAACGCGCGGCCCAACACCCAGCGCGCACGCGACGCATCCCCCCACCCCGACACCTACCGCAGGTCGGTCGCGTCGCCGCCGTGCGAGCTCAGGCTCGGAGTGCGAGCACCGTTCAGGTCTCGCCGGTGAGGTCGCGGTCCTCGAGCTCCCAGGCGTGGTCGAGCATGTGCCAGGCCAGTCGCCGGATCAGCGTCTGCAGCTCCCAGGTGCGCGCCTTCGCGCCTCGCGCGTGGTGGTCGCGGATCGCGTCGACGACGGCGACCCGGTACGCCGCCAGCGCCCCGGGGTCCTCCCAGATCTCGATCGGCTCCTTCACGCCCACCTTCACCGCGAACTCGCCGATCTCGGCGCGGTTCACGTGGCCCACGATCGCGTCGCGCGACCGCCCGCCGCCGCGCGGCCCGAGCCGCAGCTCGGGGGACACGCGCGCGGCGGTGGCGTCGAACGTCGCCCAGGCCGCCTCGAGCAGTGCCATCTTGCGGTCGGCGTCGGCGTCGGTCATCGGACCGACCTCGGCGGAGGCGGTGCGCCCGGAGACGCCGTAGTAGTCGGTCATCCCGGTGCCCTCGAGCTCCTCGACCACGCGCAGCCGGCCGAGCGCCGCGAACTGCTCGCCGTACCCGGCGAGCTCCGCGACGGCGGCGTACCGCGGGCGGTAGGACTCGAGCACCGCGAGGGCGTCGCCCCCGATGCGCGCGCTGCGGTCCCACCCGGGCCAGTCGAACGCGCACGCCACCACGCGCTTCTTCTTCCCCTGCTCGACCATCACGCGCACCGTCCGGGCCATGCTCCGACGCTAGGCGACTCCGCCGGACCCGGACAGTGCTTGCCCCCCGATGTGCGGGCCGCGCAGCCCGCTCCACCTGCCCCGGGCTCCCGCAACGACGGAGCGGGTGGCACCGGCGTACCGGTACCACCCGCTCCGCAGAACGCGTCAGGCTACTCGGATCAGCCGAGGGCCTTGGCCTTGATGGCGTCGAACTCCGCCTGGGAGATGACGCCCTGGTCCTTGAGGGCAGCGGCCTTCGCGATCTCCTCGGTCGCCGAGGAGGACGACGGACCCGCGACGCTCTGGATGTACTCGCGCTGTGCTGCGTCAGCAGCCTTCATCGCGTCGATCGAGCGCTGCTGCATCCCCTTGCCGCGCGCGATGAGGTAGACGAGGACGCCCAGCCACCACGCGATGACGATGAAGATGATCCACAGGGCCTTGCCCCAACCGCCCAGGTCGTCGCTGCGGAAGATGTCGGCGAAGACCGACATCAGGACCCAGATCCACAGGAAGAACAGGGTGAACCAGACGATGGACCACAGGACCTCGCCGGTGCCGAACTCTGCCAAGGTGCTCACGGAGCAGACCTCCATATAGGGGTTGATACCTGGCCCGCCGACGGTTGGCTGGCGGTCCGTACGCCGACGGGCCAGGTGTTCCAGGGGAGAGCCTAGGCCCTGCGGGCCCGAGGTCCGGACACCCCGCGGACCTGCGGCGACGGGTCCCCCGTGCCCGTCGCGTCTGGGCCCTCCTGGCGACGACGCTAGGCGTCGCCGGGTCGGGCCGGATCATCCCGTTGGGATGAACCCCGGATCGATCATGAGTTGCGGCATGTCGCCCGCGCGGCCGAGCGGTGCGTGACACGCTGCCGGGGGTTCGGGGCGGCGGCAGGAGGTATCTCGGTGGGTTCAGCGACGGCGTCGATCGCGGTCCGCGGTCGGGTGGCCGACCGGACGGTCCTGCTCGTCGCCTCCTTCGGCGCCTTCCTCGCCTTCCTCGACGCCACGGTCGTCAACGTCGCGTTCCCCAACATCCGCGACTCGTTCCCCGAGAGCACGATCTCGTCGCTGTCCTGGATCCTCAACGCCTACAGCATCGTCTTCGCCGCGTTCCTCATCGTCAGCGGACGCATCGCCGACCTGCTGGGTCGTCGTCGCGCCTTCACGACCGGCGTCCTCGTCTTCACGATCGCGTCGGTGGTCTGCGCCCTGGCGCCGTCGGTGGGCTTCCTCGTCGGTGCCCGCGTCGTCCAGGCCCTCGGAGCGGCCGTCCTGGTGCCGGCCTCCCTCGCGCTCGTGGTGGAGGCCTTCCCGGCATCGCGCCGCACGCACGCGGTCGGCCTCTGGGGCGCGTCCGCGGCACTGGCCTCGGGCCTCGGGCCGCCGATCGGCGGTGCGCTCGTCGAGTGGGGCAGCTGGCGCTGGGCGTTCCTCGTCAACCTCCCCTTCGGCCTGGCCGCGCTGTGGGCGGGACGCCGGCTGCTGGTCGAGAGCCGCGCCCCGGGTCGTCGCCGGATGCCCGACCTGCTGGGCGCCGCGCTGGCGGCCCTCATGCTGGCCCTGCTCACCCTCGGCCTGGTCAAGGGCGAGGACTGGGGGTGGACGAGCCCCGCGACGATCGCCTGCTTCGTCGGCGCGGTGCTGCTGTTCCTCGGCTTCGTGGCGTCGTCGCGCCTTCACGACCGGCGTCCTCGTCTTCACGATCGCGTCGGTGGTCTGCGCCCTGGCGCCGTCGGTGGGCTTCCTCGTCGGTGCCCGCGTCGTCCAGGCCCTCGGAGCGGCCGTCCTGGTGCCGGCCTCCCTC
>JAKOVT010000277.1 GCA_029781935.1 Actinomycetes bacterium
TCGAACTGGCCGAAGCCGTTGCTCACCGCGATGTACTGCATGATCGTGTCGCTCTCGTCGCCGCCCCAGACGTACTGGAACGCGTCGACCGCGTCGTAGTCGACGCCGCTCGTCGGGTCGTAGCCGTCGTGCGGGTGCGACAGCCCGAGGTGGTGGCCCACCTCGTGCGTGAGCGTCGTGGTGATGCCGTAGCCGGCGTCACGGACGTCGGGGTACTCGAACGCGAAGACATAGCTCTGCGTGCCGTCGATCCAGTTGTCGTCGGCGAAGCCGAGCAGGCCGAACTGGTCGCCCATCTTCTCGTTCGTCGTGTTCCAGACGTAGACGCCCTCGACGTAGTTCTTGCCGGAAGCGGGCAGGAACAGCGAGCGACGCGGGTCGAGCGAGCAGTAGAGCGCCGCCTCCTTCGTGCCGTAGTCGTCCCAGCAGCCCTTCGACGTGGTGTCGTTGCCGGCCCACACGTCGAACGCCGTGGCGGTCTCCGGGTCGGACGTCCCGCGCTGCTGAAGCGTCGCGCTGAACGAGTGGTAGGGCTCGAGCTGCGACCACTCCGACTTCGAGTTCGCGACGTCGACCCAGTCGGCGCCCTGGGACTGCGGGTCGTCGTCGAACAGGTTCACGACCACCTTGGTCTTGCCCCCCGGCTGCGGCGCGGTGACCAGCGGGTCGTAGAGCGGCGACGAGGTGAACAGCAGGTTCAGCGCGATGTAGCGGATGACCTTGCCGAGGTCGCCACCGAGCTTGCTCGCCGGGCGGTAGGCGTTCTTGCCGTACTCCCAGATCGGCGGGATGCGGTAGTCGGCCTTGCCGTTGCCGTCGAGGTCGGCGTCGTCGACGTTCCAGTTGTTGCCCCAGGCCTCCGGACCAGCGGAGAGGTCGTAGAACCAGGTACGGCCGGAGGTGCCGCCCCACGCGATCATGCCGCGCGACCCGCGGGTGGCACCGAAGTTCATGCCGGTGTCGGGGTCGGGCTCGTCGGTCTTGCGGAAGACGTGGAACTTGAAGTCCTTGCGCCCCCACCAGTTCACGAGGAAGACCGTGTAGGACTTCTGCGTGTCGATCCCGAGCCGCGTGGCGGCGTTGGACTCCAGGACCTTCTCGGCCGACGGGGCGTCGATGTTCAGGATGGGGCCGGTGACGTCGAGCTTGTTCTTCTTCTGGTCGTTGTAGGCCAGCTGGAACGCGGTCGGGTCGCTGGGCGTGCCGAGCGCCGTGAACTTCGAGAAGACGGCGTCCTCGAACGACTTCGGCGCGTCGACGAAGCGGTACCGGTAGTCGAAGGACAGGCCGAGGTTGCGCCCGTCGAGACCGTAGAACTGCGGGTAGCGCACCAGCGGCGTCGAGGACGACGGCAGGACCTTGCTGATGCCCTTGACGACGTCGTCGTCGTACCCGACGAGCACGACGTTGACGGGCACCTTCTGCTTGTACTGGACGAACTGGCCGGGGTTGAGGCCGTCGCCCGAGAACGCGGGGGTGCCCGAGGCCGCGGTGGTCGGGGCGATCAGCCCGACCGCGACGGCCGCGGCTGCTGCTGCCGACAGCGCGGTCAGCTTTCCGAGGCGCATGGAAGAACCCTCCAGGGGTCGGTGAGGTGATCGAGAGGAACCTAGTGGCGCTGGCCGGGCGCCATCCCGCTATGGCGGGACCTGGCCCGGCTCCGATGTCGATCCGTGACCTGTTCGGAGGTACGCCGTGACCGGAGGTGACGCAGCGCGCACGCTCCGCTGACCGACGGGTCAGCAATCTCCCGGGCGTGGGACGGTCGGTCAGCCGGCGAGGGAGGCGGCGATCGCGGCTGCCGCCGCCGCGACGTCGTCGGCGCCGGTGATCGGGCGGCCGATCACGAGGAGGTCGGCGCCGTCGGCGATCGCCTGCTCCGGCGTCGCGACGCGCTGCTGGTCACCGAGCGCGGCGCCAGCGGGACGCACGCCAGGGGTGATGAGCACGACCTCGTCGGGCACCTCGGTGCGGATCGCGGCCACCTCCTGCGGCGAGCAGACGATCGCGCGGGCGCCGGCACCGACCGCGAGCACCGCGAGGCGGCGCGCGGCGTCGAGGGCGGGGCCCCGCAGACCGACCGCGGCGAGGTCGTCCTCCGACATCGAGGTCAGCACGGTGACGGCCACGACCCGGGTCTCGGGCAGCGCGTCGGCGGCGGCACGGATCATCGCCGCTCCCCCGCTGGCGTGGACCGTGAGGTACGCCGGGGACAGGTGCGCCACCGAGCGGGCGGCGCCCGCGACGGTGTGGGGGATGTCGTGCAGCTTGAGGTCGAGGAAGACGTCACGGCCACCGGACGCCTCGCGCGCGGCGTGCACCGCGGCGTCGCCGTCGCGCAGGTAGGTCTCGAGCCCGACCTTCATCGTGGACACGTACGGGCCGGCCGAACGGGCCCAGCCCGTGATGGTCGCGAGGTCGGGGCCGTCGAGCGCGACGGCGATCGGGGCGAGGTCGCTCATCCCTCGGCACCCGCCTCGAGCTCGTCGTCGGCATCGGGCTCGACGTCGTGGCCGCGCGCCGCGACCGGACCACCGGACACCGGAACCTCGTGGGCGCGGTGCGCGTAGCCGACGGCGTCGGACAGCGACTCGAAACCGCGCTCCGCCAGCGCCAGCGCGAGCTCGCGACCGATGCGCGCAGGCGCGCTCGGGTCGTTGAAGGTGACGGTGCCGACACTGACGGCGCTGGCGCCCGCGAGGACGAACTCGAGGGCGTCCAGGCCGGTGCGGATACCGCCCATGCCCAGGATCGGGACCTCGGGCATCGCGGCGTGCACCTGATAGACGCAGCGCACAGCCACCGGGCGGATCGCCGGACCGGACAGGCCGCCGGTGACGCCGGCGAGCGCGGGGCGCATCGTGTCGGTGTCGATCACCATGCCGAGCAGCGTGTTGATCATCGACAGGCCATCGGCGCCCGCGTCGACCACCGCCTGGGCGATCTCCACGATGTCGGTGACGTCGGGCGAGAGCTTCGCCAGCACCGGGATACCGGGCGCGGTGTTGCGGCGTACGGCGTGCACGACCTCGGCCGCCGACGCCGCCTGGCAGGCGAACACCTGGCCGCGGTCCTCGACGTTGGGGCAGGAGATGTTGACCTCGATCGCGGCGACGTCGGAGACGTGCCGGAGCTTGGAGGCCAGACGCGTGTACTCGTCGACCGAGCCCCCGGCGATCGAGACCACCGCACGCGCCCCGCGCTGCCGCAGCCACTCGAGGTCGCGCTCGAGGAAGGAGTCGATGCCCGGGCCCTGCAGGCCGATCGAGTTCAGCATCCCGCTCGGGGTCTCGGCCATGCGCGGGGTCGGACGGCCCGACCGCGGGTTGAGCATGATGCTCTTGGTCACCACCGCGCCGATCGAGGTGATGTCGAAGAACTGGTCGAGCTCGCGGCCGGCGGCCGCGCAGCCCGACGCGGTGAGCACCGGCGAGGGCAGCTCGAGACCGGCGAGCCATGTGGTCATGTCGACGTCGGGCTCGGTCTCGGCGGTGCCGGGACGAGGCCCGTGCGTGATCACGGCGCGCGTCATCAGTGGCCTCCGCTCGTGGGTGCGCCGAGGGTGTCCTCGGGGATCGTGCCGACGTCGCTCCAGCGCACGCGGTCGCCGCGGAACACCGGGCCGTCGGTGCACGAGCGGAGCATCCGGGTGACGCCGTCGTCGCCGACCACCGGCAGCACGCACGTCATGCAGACGCCGACTCCGCAGGCCATCGACTCCTCGACCGCGCACTGCGAGTAGGCGCCGTGCTCCGTCGCGATCGCGGAGACGGCGGCCAGCATGCCCATGGGTCCGCAGGCGTAGACGACGTCGGCATCGGTGCGCTCGAGCACCGCGGGCAGGACATCGGTGACGCGACCGCGCTCGCCGACCGAGCCGTCCTCGGTCGTGATGGTGAGCGAGGCGGTGATGCGCTTGGCCTCGAGGACGCCGAACAGCTTCGACTCCGTCGCGGCGCCGAGCACGACGTCGACCCGGCAGCCGCGCGCCCGCAGCGCGTCGGCGAGGGAGAACATAGGCGCCGAGCCGTACCCGCCGGCGACCAGCACGCACGACACCGCCTGCTTGGGCAGCGCGAACGGACGGCCGAGCGGACCGACGATGTCGACCTGGTCGTGCCGGTGCAGGTGCGAGAGCCAGTCGGTGCCCTTGCCGTGGGTGGCGAACACGATCTCGAGCGTGCCGCCGTACACCCCACGGCTCTGCACCGAGTAGATCGAGAACGCCCGCCGCAGCAGCATGGAGGAGTGCTCGCCGCCGACGGCGAGGGCGACGAAGTGGCCGGGTCGGGTGAGCTCGGCGATGCCGGGCGCCGTCAGCGTGAGCACGTGGTAGTCGCCCGCGCGACGCAGTCCGAGCACCTCGCCCGTGACCTGGATCGGACCCTGCTTGCCCTGTGGCGTCATGCCTCGCGCTTCCCGTCGCTCGTCCCCGGGCCAGATCCTGTCGCATCGGGTGCCTGCGCAGCACGCAGGGCCACCAGATCCGCGGCCCACTCCTGGAGGGACCGCACCCCGACCTCGCCGTGCAGCAGCGCCTCGATGCCCTGAACGGTCGCTGCGAGCCCCTGCACCGTGGTGATGCACGGGACTCCGCGCGAGACCGCGGCGGTGCGGATCTCATAGCCGTCGAGGCGCGAGCCGACGCCGTACGGCGTGTTGACGATGAGGTCGATGTCGCCGGCGAGGATCGCGTCGACCGTGGTCGGCTCGCCGTTCTCGCCCCGCCCGTCGTGCTGCTTGCGCAGCACCGTCGCCTTGAGCCCGTTGCGCCGGAGCACCTCGGCGGTGCCGCCGGTGGCCAGGATCTCGAACCCGAGGTCGGCCAGCCGCTTGACGGGGAACACCATCGACCGCTTGTCGCGGTTGGCGACGGACACGAAGGCGCGGCCGCGGGTGGGCAGGCCGCTGGAGTAGGCCGCTGTCTGCGACTTCGCGAACGCCGTGCCGAACACCGAGTCGATGCCCATGACCTCGCCGGTGGAGCGCATCTCCGGGCCGAGCACGGTGTCGACACCGTGGAACCGGCCGAAGGGCAGCACGGCCTCTTTGACCGCGATCGGCGCTCCGATCGGGAGGGTGCCGCCGTCGCCCCACGCCGGGAGCAGCCCCTCGGCGCGGAGCTCGGCCACCGTGGCGCCCATGGTCACCCGCGCGGCCGCCTTGGCCAGCGGCACTCCGGTGGCCTTCGCCACGAACGGCACGGTACGCGACGCGCGCGGGTTGGCCTCGAGGACGTAGAGCACGTCGCCTGCGAGCGCGTACTGCACGTTGAGCAGGCCGCGCACCCCGACACCCGCGGCGATCGCCTCGGTCGAGCGGCGGATCCGGTCGATCTCGCCCTGGCCGAGCGTGATCGGCGGAAGCGCGCACGCCGAGTCGCCGGAGTGGATGCCGGCCTCCTCGATGTGCTCCATGACGCCGGCGAGGAAGAGCTCCTCGCCGTCGTACAGCGCATCGACGTCGATCTCGACGGCGTCGTCGAGGAACCGGTCGACGAGCACGGGGTGCTCGGGGCTGGCCTCGGTGGCGCGGTCGATGTAGTCGCGCAGCATCGACTCGTCGTAGACGATCTCCATCCCGCGCCCGCCGAGCACGTAGGACGGGCGGACCAGCACGGGGTAGCCGATGCGGTCGGCGACCTCGACGGCCT
>JAKOVT010000426.1 GCA_029781935.1 Actinomycetes bacterium
CGGGCCGGTCCGCCCGCAGCCGCGCCGCAACACGGGGAAACAACGACGTAACACGATCGCGCGGAACGTCACGGTCGCGAAACACGAGGAGGGGCGGGCGGCAACACGGCGTCGGTTGCATCTGCGCCAGGTCGACGCAGCGGCGCGTCGGGTGCTGAGACGGCGCGCCCTCGTCGCCGGCTCTGACGCATACAAGGGAGCACTTCATGGATCTGAACTCGGGCGACACCGCCTGGGTGCTGGCGAGCACGGCACTCGTGCTCCTCATGACCCCCGGTCTCGCGTTCTTCTACGGCGGCATGACGCAGGCGAAGAGCGCGCTGAACATGATGATGATGTCCTTCGCGGCCATCGGGATCGTCAGCGTCCTGTGGGTGCTGTACGGCTTCTCGCTCGCCTTCGGCAACTCCGGCAGCGCGTTCTACGGCTCGTTCTCGCTGTCGGGCCTCGGCTCGGCGATGGGCGAGCTGACCAACAACGGCGGCATCTACGGGATCCCGCTGCTGGCCTTCGCGGGCTTCCAGCTCATGTTCGCGATCATCACGCCCGCGCTCATCAGCGGTGCGATCGCCGACCGCACGAAGTTCCTCACCTGGGGCATCTTCGTGGTCCTCTGGGTGACGATCGTCTACTTCCCGGTCGCGCACTGGGTGTTCGACTTCGGCGACAAGGACGCCGACGGCAACGTCACCGGCGCGGGCTGGTTGGCCAACCTCGGCGTCGAGGACTTCGCCGGTGGCACGGCGGTCCACATCAACGCCGGTGCCGCGGGTCTCGCGCTCGCGATCGTGCTCGGCCGCCGGATCGGCTTCAAGAAGCACCCGACCCGTCCGCACAGCCTCCCGCTGGTCCTGCTCGGCGCGGGTCTGCTCTGGTTCGGCTGGTTCGGCTTCAACGCCGGTTCGGCCCTCGGTGCCACGCAGACGGCCGCCATGGCGCTGCTCAACACCCAGGTCGCCACCGCGGCCGCGATGGGCGGCTGGCTGCTCGTGGAGAAGATCCGCGACGGGCACCCGACCAGCCTCGGTGCGGCGTCCGGCGCGGTCGCCGGCCTCGTCGCCATCACGCCCGCCTGCGCGTTCGTGGCCCCGTGGGCTGCGGTCGTGATCGGCGCCATCGCCGGCATCGTCTGCTCCATGGCGGTCGGCCTGAAGTACAAGCTGAACTACGACGACTCGCTCGACGTCGTCGGCGTCCACCTCGTCGGCGGTCTCATCGGCTGCCTGCTGATCGGCTTCTTCGGCACCAAGAGCGTGGGCGGCGTCGACGGCCTGTTCTACGGTGGCGGCTGGGAGCTGCTCGGCAAGCAGGCGATCGGCGCGTTCTCGGTCCTGGCCTACTCGCTGGTCGTGACGCTGATCCTCGGCTTCCTGCTCGAGAAGACGATCGGCTTCCGCGTCAGCCGTGACACGGAGCTCGAGGGCATCGACCTCGTCGAGCACGCCGAGTCGGCGTACGACTACGAGGGCGCGCTCGGTGGCGGCTTCGGCGCCACGATCGCCGGTTCCCCCGCTCGCAAGACGGTCGACGTCACGACCGACCAGGAGGTCAACGCATGAAGCTCGTCACGGCGATCATCAAGCCGTTCAAGCTCGACGACGTGAAGTCGGCGCTCGAGTCCTACGGCATCCAGGGCATGACGGTGTCCGAGGCGAGCGGCTACGGCCGTCAGCGCGGTCACACCGAGGTCTACCGCGGTGCCGAGTACACCGTCGATCTCGTGCCCAAGGTGCGCCTCGAGGTGCTCGTCGACGACAGCGACGCCGACTCGGTGGTCGACGTCATCGTCAAGGCCGCGCAGACCGGTCGCATCGGCGACGGCAAGGTCTGGTCGGTCCCGGTCGACACCGTCGCGCGCGTCCGCACGGGCGAGCGCGGTCCGGACGCCCTCTGAGAACCGTGACCTCACGGACCTCCGACGGGGGAGCAGCCTCGGTGCGGGCCGGGGACGCCACTGCGGCGTACCTCGCAGCCCGCACCGAGCTGCTGGGACGGTCGGGGCCTCCGGGCCCCGACCGTCGTCGGGCTCTGACGGCGCTCACCGACGACTGGCTGCACGCCCTGTTCGTCGCGAGCGGCGCCGCGGGCCAGAAGATCGCGCTCGTCGCCGTGGGCGGCTACGGCCGCGGCGACCTGGCCCCGGGCAGCGACCTCGACGTCCTGCTCCTGCACGACGCCTCTGTGCCGGTCCCCGAGGTCACCGCGATGGCCGACCGGCTCTGGTACCCCATCTGGGACTCCGGGCTCCGGCTCGACCACTCGGTGCGCGCCCCCGCCGAGGCGCGCCGGCTGGCGGCCAACGACCTGCGCGTGGTCCTCGGGCTGCTCGACGCCCGCACCGTCGTCGGCGACGAGACCATCACGCGCAGCGTGCGCGAGTCGGTCCTCAACGACTGGAGGGCTCTGGCGCCACGCCGTCTCGGCGAGCTGCAGGAGGGAGTGCGCGAGCGCATCGAGCGCAGCGGCGAGCTCGCCCACCTCCTCGAGCCCGACCTCAAGGACTCCTACGGCGGGCTGCGCGACCTCGTCGCGCTGCGCGCGATCGCGGCGTCGTGGATCACCGACGCGCCGGTCGCCTCGCTGCACGCGCACCGCGACCTCCTCCTCGACTCCCGCGACGCCCTCCACCTGGTGGCCGGGCGCAGCACCGACCGCCTGCTCGGTCAGGAGCAGCCGGCGGTGGCGGCCTTGCTCGAGCTCGGCGGCGACGACCCCGCCGACACGCTGCTGCGCTCGGTCTCGTCGGCGGGCCGCGCGGTCGCCTTCGCGTCGGAGAGCACCTGGCACCGCGTCGAGCGGCTGACCCGTCGGACGACGGTGCGCAGCGGTCTGGCCTCGCGCGCCCGGAAGCTGCGCGGCGGCCGGGCCGAGCGTGCGCCCCTGGCCGAGGGCGTCGTCGTGCAGGACGGCGAGGCGGTGCTCGCCGCCGACGCCCACCCGGAGAAGGACCCGCTCCTCGTGCTGCGCGCCGCGGCCGCGACCGCGCAGGCGGGGCTGCGCCTGGCCCCCCACGCGGTCGAGCGCCTCGCCCGCGACTCCGCTCCGCTGCCCGTGCCGTGGCCCGCTCCGGCGCGCGACGCCCTGGTGTCCCTGCTCGGCGCCGGACGGCTGGCCGTGCCCGTGTGGGAGGCGCTCGACCAGGCCGACCTCTGGAGCCGGCTCGTCCCCGAGTGGGAGATCGTGCGGAGCGCACCGCAGCGCAACCCGGTGCACCGGTACACCGTCGACCGGCACCTGCTGGAGGCGGCCGTGCAGGCGGCGGCGTACACGCGCCGGGTCGAGCGGCCCGACCTGCTCCTCGTCGCGGCGCTCCTGCACGACATCGGGAAGGGCCGTCCCGGCGACCACACCGACAACGGCGTGGAGATCGTGGCCGGGCTGGCGCCGCGCATGGGCTTCTCGATGGACGACACCGACACCCTGGTCGCGCTCGTGCGCCACCACCTGCTGCTCACCGAGACGGCCACCCGGCGCGACCTCGAGGACCCGGCCACGGCAGCGTCGGTCGCGGCCGCCGTCGGCGACCAGGACACCCTCGACCTGCTGCACGCGCTCACCGAGGCCGACGCCGCGGCGACCGGCCCGGCCGCGTGGAGCGCATGGAAGAAGGCGCTCATCGACGACCTCGTGTCGCGGACCCGCGCCGTCCTCGCCGGCCGGCCGCGCCCGGTGGACCCGCGGACGACGGCCGCCCAGATCCGGCTCGCCGAGGCGGTGCGGGCGACGTCCGAGCAGGGTGTCGCCGTCCTCGCCGACGAGGACGAAGCCTCGGGCTCGGTCACGGTCACCGTGGCGGCGCCGGACCGCACGGGTCTCATGTCGACCGTGGCCGGCGTCCTGTCGCTGCACCGCCTCGCTGTTCGCGGCGCCCAGGTCGACACCGTCACGGCGCCGGATGGCTCGCGGCGGGCGATCCAGGTGTGGACTGTGCTGCCGGCGTTCGGCGACCCGCCGCCGGTCGACCGCCTGCGCGAGGACATCGGCCGCGTGCTGGCCGGAGGGCTCGACGTCGCCGCTCGGCTCGACGCCCGGGAGCAGGCCTACCCGGCACCCACGGGGACGGCGGCGCCCGTCGTGGAGATCGTGCCCGGGGCGAGCGACCGGGCCACCGTGCTCGAGGTGAAGGCGCACGACGCGCCGGCGCTGCTGCACCGGGTCACCCGTGCGATCGCCGCCGCCGACGTCGCGATCACCGCGGCCCGTGTCGCGACCCTCGGCTCGGAGGTCGTCGACGTCTTCTACCTCGTCGACCGCGAGGGTCGCCCGCTCTCCGACCCCCGGGCCGCCACCGTCGTCGTCACCGTCCTGGGCGCCCTCACCGGCTGACCCCCACCCCTCACGGCGTGATCTTGGTCAAACGCGGGGTTCCACCCTGCCAATCGGCCCGGGAAACCCACGTTCGACCAAGATCACGCGGCTGGGGGCGGTGTCCCTCGGGGCGGGGTGCGTCGGGGCACGGTTACCCTGGGATCCTGCCGCGGGACCGCCGGTCCGCAGCAGTCCAGCAGCTCTCGACCGAGGGACGACGTTGTTCACCTCCCTGTCCGACCGCCTCGCAGCCACCTTCAAGAACCTGCGCGGCAAGGGCCGCCTGTCCGAGGCCGACGTCGACGCGACCGTCCGCGAGATCCGCACGGCGCTCCTCGAGGCCGACGTCGCGCTGCCCGTGGTCCGCGAGTTCTGCGGCCGGGTCAAGGAGCGCGCCCTCGGCGAGGAGGTCAACCGCGCGCTGAACCCGGCGCAGCAGGTCGTCAAGATCGTGCACGAGGAGCTCGTCGCCATCCTCGGCGGCGAGACCCGCCGCCTGCGCCTGGCCAAGACACCGCCGACCGTCATCCTGCTCGCCGGCCTCCAGGGCGCGGGCAAGACGACCCTCGCCGGCAAGCTCGCGCTGCACCTCAAGGACGGCGGCCACCAGCCGCTGCTCGTCGCGGCAGACCTCCAGCGTCCCAACGCGGTCGACCAGCTCTCCGTCGTCGCCGACCGCGCCGGCGTCGCGGTCCACGCGCCCGAGCCGGGCAACGGCGTCGGCGACCCGGTCGCGGTCGCGCGCTCCGGTGTCGAGCTCGCGACGTCCAAGCTGTACGACGTCGTCATCGTCGACACCGCGGGCCGGCTGGCCATCGACGCCGACCTGATGGACCAGCTCGGTCGGGTGCGCGACGCCGTGCAGCCCGACGAGACCCTGCTCGTGATCGACGCGATGATCGGTCAGGACGCCGTCCAGACGGCGGTCGCGTTCGACGAGGCCATCGGCATCGACGGCGTGGTGCTCTCCAAGCTCGACGGCGACGCCCGCGGTGGTGCCGCGCTCTCGGTGGTCACGGTCACCGGGAAGCCGATCCTGTTCGCGTCGGTGGGGGAGAAGCTCACCGACCTCGAGACCTTCCACCCCGACCGGATGGCCTCGCGCATCCTCGACATGGGCGACGTCCTCACCCTGATCGAGCAGGCCGAGAAGGCGTTCGACGCCGAGCAGGCCGCGCGGATGGCCGGCAAGGTCGCGAAGGGCGACGACTTCACCCTCGAGGACTTCCTCGAGCAGATGACAGCCCTGAAGAAGATGGGCTCGCTCACCAAGATGCTCGGGATGCTCCCCGGCATGGGCGAGATGAAGGCCCAGCTCGACGCCATCGACGAGCGCGACCTCGACCGGGTCGCCGCGATCATCCACTCGATGACGCCGGCCGAGCGCGCCGACCACTCGATCCTCAACGGCTCGCGTCGCGCTCGCATCGCCCGCGGCGCGGGGGTCGAGGTCTCGGCGGTCAACAACCTCGTCGAGCGGTTCGTCGAGGCCCAGAAGATGATGCGCTCGATGCGCGCCGGCGGCGGGATGCCGGGCATGCCGGGGATGCCCGGCATGGGCGGGGGCAAGCGCGCCAAGGCCAAGCAGAAGGCCCAGGTGCAGAAGGGCAAGGGCGCCAAGCGCAGCGGCAACCCCGCCAAGCGCGCCCAGCAGCAGCCCGCCCCCGCGTCCGACGGCGTCGGCAGCATGCTCGGTGCCGGTGGCCTCGGCGGGTTCGACCCGGCCGCGCTCGAGCAGCAGCTCGGGGAGCTCCCGCCGGAGTTCAAGGGCCTGCTCGGCGACAAGTAGCCGGTGGTCGCACGCGCATGTTAGTGACTAACATCTGGTCGTGACCACCGATCGTGCCCAGCGCACCCGCACCCGGCTGCGCGACACGGCACTGGCCCTCTTCGAGGCGCGCGGCTACGACGCCACGACCGCCGCCGACATCGCCGCGGCGGCGGGCGTCTCGGAGATGACGTTCTTCCGGCACTTCCCGAGCAAGGCGGCACTGCTCCTCGACGATCCCTACGACCCGCTCATCGCCGCGTCGGTCACGGCAGCCGGCTCGGACCTGCCGCTGGTCGTCCGGATCTCCGACGGACTGCGCCAGGCCTATGCCCGGCTCTCCGAGGGGATCGAGCCGTCGGAGCGGGACGCGATGCGGCGACGGCTGCGCGTCGCGGCCGCCACGCCGTCGCTGCGCCCGGCCGTGCTCGCCACCACCGCCTCCACCGTCGATGCCGTGGTGGACCATCTGGGCGCCTCGGGTGCGGACCCGGACGCCGCGCGCGTCGCCGCTACCGCCGTGCTCGCCGGCGTCACGGAGGCGCTGCTGCTGTGGGCCGGCACGGCCGATCCCGACGCCGAGCTGGGCGACGCGCTGACCGCGGCGTGCGATGTGCTGGCGGGCCGGCCATGAGTGCGCTGCTGGACCTGCGCGGGATCCGTCGCGAGTTCGTCCCCGGCGTCGGCGTCACCGGCGTCGACCTGCGCGTGGCCGCGGGGGAGATCCATGCGCTGGTCGGGCTCAACGGTGCGGGCAAGTCCACCCTCATGCGCGTCGCGCTGCAGATGCTGCGGCCGACGGCGGGGTCGGTCTACCTGATGGGCCGCCCGCTGACCGTCGCCACCGGCAGCACCTGGTCGAGGGTCGGGCACCTGGTCGGACCGGCTGCCGCGTACGGCGAGCTGAGCGTCCGGGCGAACCTCGCCGCGGCAGCGCGCCTGCACGGGACGGGGCGGCGGTCCGCGGCCGCTGCCGTGGAGCGGATGCTCAGCGAGATGGCGCTCGACGAGTACGCGGACAGGCCCTTCCGGACCCTGTCGTCAGGCAACGCGCAGCGCGTCGGCCTCGCTGCTGCACTGGTGCACCGCCCGGACCTGATCGTCCTCGACGAGCCGACGAACGCGCTCGATCCTGCTGGTGTCCTCCTGCTCCGAACGTCCCTGCTCGAGCGCGCTCGGCAGGGAGCAGGTGTGCTCGTGTCCAGCCACCACCTCGACGAGGTCGCGCGGGTGGCGGACCGGGTGACGCTGCTCAACCGCGGGCACGTCGTCGGTTCGCTCGACCCGGCCGGCGTCGATCTGGAACGCGAGTTCTTCCAGCGGCTGCTCGCCGACGACCGGTCACGGGGTCTCGCATGATGGCCGCGATCGAGGTCGAGGCGCGCAAGGCCGCGGCCTCCTGGGCCGTGCGAGGGTCCGTCGCGGCGCTCGTCGGCGGCACGGCCGCGCTCTGCCTGGGCTTCGCCCTGGCCGTGCGGTCCGGTGACGCGCGAATCCTCGCCAAGCTTGGCCCCTCAGCCGCGGCGCCCGGCTGGGCGGGACTGCTGTCCGGCGCCACCCAGGTGTCGGCAGCCGGTGCGCTGCTGGCGCTGGGCGTGGTGTGCTCCTGGCTGATGGGCCGCGAGTTCGCCGACCGCACCGTGGAGGGCCTGTTCGGGCTGGCCGTCGGCCGCGCCGCGATCTCCGCGGCCAAGCTCGTCGTGGCGCTGGTCGTGGCCCTCGCTGCCGCCGTCCTGCTCGTCATCGCCGTCCTGGTGGTCGGAGCGGCCCTCGGGTTCGGCGTACCGGGCGCGACCGATCGTGCGGCGGTCGGTCGGCTCCTCGTGCTCGTGGTCCTCTCGGGCGTCCTCGCGCTGCCCTGCGCGTGGGCGGCGACGCTGGGCCGAGGGCTGCTGCCGGGCATCGGGCTCGCTGTCGCGCTGCTCGCGGGTACGCAGGTCCTGGTGGTGGCCGGAGCGGCATCGTGGTTCCCGACCGCTGCGCCGGCGCTGTGGGCGATGGACCCCGCGAGCGTCGCGCCGGTCGCCCTCGTCGGCAGCGTGCTGCTGGGGCTGGCGGGCGCCGCAGCCTGCGTCGTGACGTGGCATCGCCTGCAGCTGGACCGTTGAGCCCCCAGCCTCGGATTTCGTGGCCCGCGGGCTCCTCTGGCAGACTGTGCGGGTTGATCCCGGCTTCCCCGGCGGCCCTCTAACCGGCCGGTGGCGCTCGGGTCCATCGGGACCGACCTGCCCGTGCCCCACGCGTGGCGGCGAGGACCCACCCCCGTCGTAACAGGAGAACCAGCCCCCGTGGCCGTCAAGATCAAGCTCAAGCGCATGGGCAAGATGCGCAAAGCCCAGTACCGCATCGTCGTCGCCGACGCCCGCACCAAGCGGGACGGCCGGGCGATCGAGGAGATCGGCATCTACCAGCCCAAGGAGGAGCCGAGCCTCATCCGCGTCGACTCCGACCGGGCGCAGTACTGGCTCGGCGTCGGCGCGCAGCCCACCGAGGCCGTCACCGCCATCCTCAAGATCACCGGCGACTGGCAGAAGTTCAAGGGCCTCCCCGGCGCCGAGGGCACCCTGCGCGTCGCCGAGCCCAAGGCCGACAAGCTCGCCATCTTCGAGGCCGCCGCCAAGGACGCCGCGAACGAGCCGGCCAAGGAGGCGACCACCCCGAAGAAGAAGGCCGCCGCCAAGGCCGACGAGCCCGCCTCGGTCGTCGAGGTCGTCGAGGTGGCTGAGGCCGCCGACGGCAGCGCCGTCGTCGACGAGGTCGTGGCCGAGGTCGAGGCCGACGGCACCGTCGAGGCCGTGGAGGTCGTCGAGGTCGTCGACGCCGACGGCACCGTGGAGGCCGCCGAGGTCGTCGCCGAGGAGATCCCGGCCGAGACCACCGAGGCCTGACGTGCTCGAGGAGGCGCTCGAGCACCTGGTCAAGGGCATCGTCGACCACCCCGACGAGGTCGACGTCCGCGACCGCGCCGGTCGGCGCGGCCACGGGGGTCGCACCCTCGAGGTCCGCGTCCACCCCGACGACATGGGCCGCGTGATCGGGAAGTCCGGCCGCACCGCCACCGCGCTGCGCACCGTGCTCTCCGCCCTCGCGAACGGCAGCCACGTCCGCGTCGACTTCCTCGACGTCGGAGAGCGCTGAGCCGGGGACGACAGTGCTGGTCGTCGTCGGCCGCATCGGCCGTCCTCACGGCATCAAGGGCGAGGTCACGGTCGAGGTCCGCACCGACCTGCCCGAGCGTCGCTTCGCGCCCGGCTCCGTCCTCGTGGCGGAGCCGGAGCGCGTCGGACCGCTCACCGTCGCAGCCGCCCGCTGGCACAGCGGGCGGCTGCTGCTGTCCCTGCGCGGCGTCGCGGACCGCAACGGCGCCGAGGCGCTGCGCGGGGTGATCCTGTCCGCGGACGTCCCCGACGACGAGGTGACCGAGGACCCCGAGGAGTTCTTCGACCACCAGCTGCGCGGCCTCGCGGTCCGTACGGTGGAGGGCGCCGAGGTCGGGGTCGTCGACGACGTCGTGCACCTGCCGGGCCAGGACCTGCTCGGAGTACGCCGTCCCGACGGGCGCGAGGCGCTCGTCCCCTTCGTCGCCGAGATGGTGCCCGAGATCGACGTCGACGCCGGGTTCCTCGTCATCGACCCGCCGCCCGGTCTGCTCGACCTCGACCTGCCCGACACGGCGGTCGCGTCCGACGACGTCCCGGGGGAGTGACGCGTGCGCATCGACGTCGTCACGATCTTCCCCGACTATCTCGCGCCGCTGCGCCTGTCGCTCGTGGGCAAGGCCGTCGACAACGGCCTCGTGCAGCTCGGCGTCCACGACCTGCGCGACCGCGCGCACGACCGGCATCGCACGGTCGACGACACACCGTACGGCGGCGGCCCGGGCATGGTGATGAAGCCCGAGCCCTGGGGCGAGGCGCTCGACGAGATCCTGGCCGCCGAGCCCGGGGCGCGCCCGCGCCTGGTGATCCCGACACCGAGCGGCCGACGGTTCACCCAGGACGTCGCGCAGGAGTACGCAGACACCCCCTGGCTGGTGTTCGCCTGCGGCCGGTACGAGGGCATCGACTCCCGCGTCGCCGAGCACTACGCCGGGCGCACCGACGTCGACGAGGTGTCGGTGGGCGACTACGTGCTCGCCGGCGGCGAGGCGGCCGTCCTGGTCATGGTGGAGGCTGCCGTCCGGCTGCTGCCCGGGGTGCTGGGCAACCCCGACAGCGTCGTCGACGACTCCTTCGCCCCGGGCGCGATGGAGGCGCTGCTCGAGGGGCCGGTCTACACCAAGCCGCCGGAGTGGCGCGGCCTCGTGGTGCCGGAGGTCCTGCGCTCCGGCGACCACGGCCGGATCGCCGCGTGGCGCCTCGAGCAGGCCCGCGCCCGCACCGAGCAGCGGCGCCCCGATCTGCTCGGCTGAGCACGATTTCGGGGGTCCGGCGCTCCTGTGGCAGACTGGGACGGCTCGCGCCGCTCCCTGCCGCAAGGGGGATCCGGCGATCACCCCCGGGTGGCGGGCACTCAGCGACAGACACGACACCATCCGTGGTCGGCTTGCGGCGCCCGCGAGGAGATGACATGCAGACGCTCGACTTCGTCGACGCCAAGTCCCTCAAGACCGACCTGCCGGACTTCCGTCCCGGCGACACCGTCAAGGTGCACGTCAAGGTGGTCGAGGGCAACCGCTCCCGCATCCAGGTCTTCCAGGGCGTCGTGATCCGTCGCCACGGCGGCGGCATCCGCGAGACCTTCACGGTCCGCAAGGTCAGCTTCGGCGTCGGGGTGGAGCGCACCTTCCCGCTGCACACGCCGATCGTCGAGAAGATCGAGCTCGTCACCCGCGGTGACGTCCGTCGCGCGAAGCTCTACTACCTGCGCGACCTCACCGGCAAGAAGGCCAAGATCAAGGAGAAGCGCGACAACGCGCCCAAGGCCTGATCACCCGGCTCCCAGCAGCGCCCGGTTCCCTCGAAGGGAGCCGGGCGCTGCGGCGTCCGGAACGCCCCAGCCGTTACGCTCGTCCCACCATGGTGGACCGTATGGACGTCGGGCCCGTGCCGCCGGAGACCGAGGTCCCGGGTGCGCACGCGAGCCGCGCTGCGGCGGCCGCCGCGCAGGCGCCGCGCTACGAGCCGGCCTACTCCCCACCGCTCTCCGCCACCCCGCGCCCGCGCCACGCCGGCGGCAGCCACGCGAAGCCGGGCACCGACCCCGGCAGCCAGCACGGATCGTTCTGGAAGGAGGTGCCGCTCCTCCTGCTCATCGCGTTCGGGCTCGCCTTCCTCGTGAAGACCTTCCTCGTCCAGGCGTTCTACATCCCGAGCGGCTCCATGGAGAACACCCTGCAGGTGGGCGACCGGGTGCTGGTGAACAAGGTCGTCTACCACCTGCGCCCGATCGCTCGGGGCGACATCGTGGTGTTCAACGGCGTCGACTCGTTCACGCCGGAGGTGCGCATCGCCGAGCCGTCGGGACCGATCGCCCAGACCTTCACCTGGCTCGGCCGCACGTTCGGCTTCGCGCCCCCCGACGAGCGCGACTTCGTCAAGCGCGTGATCGGCGTCGAGGGCGACCACGTCGTCTGCTGCACCGCGCAGGGCCAGGTCACCGTCAACGGCGTACCGCTGCAGGAATCGGACTACCTCTACCCGGGCAACACCCCCAGCGACGCGAGCTTCGACATCGTCGTCCCCGAGGGCAAGCTCTGGGTGATGGGCGACCACCGCGCCGCCAGCAGCGACTCGCGCGCGCACCTCGGCGACCCGGGCGGCGGCTTCGTGCCCACCGACCGCGTGATCGGTCGCGCCTTCGCGGTCGTCTGGCCCTTCTCCGACGCTCAGATCCTGTCGACGCCGTCGACGTTCGACCAACCAGCCCTCCAGGAAGCCGGGTAGTGGCCGCCACCTCCAACCCCCAGACCCGCGACGACGAGCGTCGCCGCGACGAGAAGCAGGGCTCCCTCGGGCGCGAGCTGATCGTCATCGTCGTGGTCGCCCTCGCCCTGTCGGTGCTGGTGCGCACCTTCGTCGCGCAGGCGTTCTACGTGCCGAGCAGCTCGATGGAGGACACGCTGCAGATCCAGGACCGCATCCTGGTGTCGAAGCTGTCGACTCAGCTCGGCGGCGTGAACCGCGGCGAGGTCGTCGTGTTCACCGACCCCGGGGGCTGGCTGCCCCCGGCGGAGAAGCCCACCGGCGTCTCGGGCATGCTGCGCGACGCCCTCATGTGGATCGGGCTGCTGCCGTCCGACACCGGCGAGGACCTGGTCAAGCGCGTGATCGGGGTCGGCGGGGACCACGTCGTCTGCTGCAACGTCAAGGGCCAGATCGTGCTCAACGACGTCCCGCTCGTGGAGCCCTACGTCAAGCCGGGGAGCCGCACCGACCAGGTGAAGTTCGACATCGTCGTGCCCGAGGGTCGCGTGTTCGTGATGGGCGACAACCGCGCCGACTCCTCGGACTCGCGGTTCCACCTCGACGTCGACAAGGGCACCATCCCGGTGGCCAACGTCGTCGGCCGCGTCGTCGCGGTCATCTGGCCGATCGCCAACTGGTCGGGCGAGCCCATCCCCGCCACGTTCGAGAACCCGGCGATCTCCGCGCCGCCGACCACGGCGCCCAGCACCGAGCCCTCTGCGTCGGGCTCGACCGGAGGCTGACGTGCCCGACGTCACCGAGTGGCCGGCGTACGACGTGGAGCGCACCAGCGTCCGCGTGGTGCTGCGCGACGACACCGGCAGCGTGCTGCTGTTCCACACGATCGACCCGACCATGCCCGAGATCGGCGACTGGTGGGAGCTCCCCGGTGGCGGCGTCGAGGGCGACGAGTCCTACTCCGAGACCGCCGCCCGCGAGATCGCCGAGGAGACCGGATTCGTCCTCGCGCCCTCGGAGTTCAGTGCCGCGACCTGGCGGCGCGACGCGACCTACGTGCGCCGCCACGTCCGGTTCTGGCAGCACGAGGTGGTGGTCACCGCCCGCATCCCGGGCACGGCGCCGACGCCGGTGGCCGACGGCCGCACCCCGAACGAGCTCGACGAGTACGTCGACCACCGCTGGTGGCCGGTCGACGAGATCGCCGCCTCCACCGCCCGCTTCTTCCCGACCCCGCTGCCGGCGCTGGTCCACGAGTTCCTGGCGGGTGCCGAGATCGACGAGTCGTTCGACCACTGGAACTAGGGTCGTGCCGTGACCGACGACCGCCCGGTGGTGCGCCGACGGGCCGCCCGCGTGGTGGCGCTGTCGCCGCAGGGGCGGGTGCTGCTGTTCGAGGGCGGCGACCCGGACCGACCGCACGTCCGGATCTGGCACACGCCCGGGGGTGGTGTCGACGTCGGCGAGAGCGACCGCGACGCGGCCGTGCGGGAGTACCGCGAGGAGACCGGCGTCGACGTCGAGATCGGCCCGCACGTGTGGGACCGCGAGCTCCGGTTCGGGTTCAACGGTGCGGTCTACGACCAGGTGGAGGTCTTCTTCCTCGCGCGCGTCGACGACGAGCACGACGCCGACACCTCGGGCCACGACGAGCTCGAGCGCCTGTACCTCGGCGAGCACCGCTGGTTCTCGGTCGAGGAGCTGCGCGCGCTGCCCGCCGCCGACGGGTCGGTCCTCGTCGCGCCGCCGGACATCGCCGACCGCGTCGAGGAGATCCTGCGCGACGGCCCGCCCGCCTCGCCCGTGACCGTGGCGGGGGTGGTGCTGCCGTGAGCAAGGCGCCCTCGCTGCGGATCGAGCGCGAGCTGCTGCGCGCGCACGGCGTCCGCTGGCTCGCGTCGATCGACGAGGTCGGCCGCGGCGCGCTCGGCGGACCCGTGACCGTCGGGGTCGTGCTCGTCGATCTCGACACCAAGGCGGCCCCGACCGGCGTGCGCGACTCCAAGCTGCTCACCCCCGCCGCGCGCGTGAGGCTCGTGCCGCGCATCCAGCGCTGGGCGCCTGCGTGGGCGGTCGCTCACGCGAGCGCCGAGGAGATCGACGCGATCGGGATCCTGCGCGCGCTGCGGCTCGCGGGGGAGCGCGCGTTCGCGCAGCTGCCGGTGCGCCCCGACCACGTCCTGCTCGACGGCTCCTACGACTGGGTCTCGCGCCCCGCCCCCGCGCTGTTCGACGAGGACGGCTCGGTGGCCGACCTCGACGCGTGGGAGCAGCCGCCGCCGGTCACGGTGAGGGTGAAGGCCGACATGACGTGCTCGTCGGTGGCGGCGGCGAGCGTGCTGGCCAAGACCACCCGCGACGCGATCATGGTGGCGCTGGCCGCCGAGCACCCGGCGTACGGCTTCGAGGTGCACAAGGGCTACGCGAGCCCCGAGCACCGCGAGGCCCTGGAGACCCACGGCCCCTGCGTGCAGCACCGCCGGTCGTGGTCGATCCCCGGCGGGTACGCCGACCAGGCCGCGGCCCTGGGAGCCGACCTGGGTGCCGACCTGGGAGCCGACGTCGACCTCGGTGCCGACGTCGACCTCGGTGACGGCGCGGCCCACCTCGTCGAGTCCTGACCCACGTGGTGGGCCCGCCGGCCGCGGACCTGCGCCAGGATGGGGCGTGCGCCGCAGGGAGCGGCCGTGAGGAGCGGGTGATGTCGGCCGAGGACCTCGAGCGGTACGAGAACGAGATCGAGCTCGGGCTCTACCGCGAGTACCGCGACGTCGTCGGCCTGTTCTCCTACGTCGTGGAGACCGAGCGCCGGTTCTACCTCACCAACTCCGTCGACGTGCAGGTGCGCTCCACCGACGGTGGCGACGTGTACTTCGAGGTCCGCATGACCGACGCGTGGGTGTGGGACATGTACCGCCAGGCCCGCTTCGTGAAGAACGTGAGCGTGCTGACGTTCAAGGACGTCAACGTGGAGGAGCTCGCCAAGCCCGAGCTGCAGATCCCCGACGGCTCGGCGTCGTAGGGCACCAGCCCCGGCGAGCACTACCACGGCGAGGGCAGCGGCCCCACGAGGAAGAAGGCGACCAGCCCGAGCGTGTTGGAGACCCCGTGCGCGACCACGGACGCCCACAAGGTGCGGAAGTGCAGGCGCAGCACGGTGAAGAAGGCTCCGTCGATCGCGGACAGCAGGACGCCCACGAGTCCCTGCTCGGTGTGCGCGAGCCCGAAGAGGGTCGACGAGATCACCACCGATGCCAGCACGCCGAGCGCACCGCAGCCCAGCAGGTCGGACAGCCGCGTGAACAGGTAGCCGCGGTATGCCGCCTCCTCGCCGATCGCAGCGATCGTCCAGCTGATCAGCAGCAGCAGGAGCAGCAGTCCCGCGTCGCCCTGCAGCCGGCTGAAGTCCGTCGTCACCTGCCGCTGCCCCGTGAGGTGCTCGAGGGCGGGGATCAGCACGAGCACCTCGGCCACCGCCCAGCCGGCCGTGACCGCGCACACGAGGCCGACCAGCCTCATCGGTCGGCGTGCACGATGGAAGCCGATGCTGCCCAGTCCCTCGCGGCGAGCGAGGAGGGAGACCGCGAGCAGGCCGAGCATCACGAAGGTCGGGACGAGCAGGTCGAGCAGGACCGCGAACGCGCACAGGGCGGCCTCGACGGCCGCCACCATGCGCCACACGGGCGGCCGGGAACGCTCGCGGACCTCCCGCGCGAAGTCCGCGAGATCGGAGCGCGCCGTCGATCTCACGTCCATCCGACCACCCCTCCGGGGTCGAGCCTGTCCCTCGGCACGGCGCCATGCAGCGCGAGCCGCCGGGGCGTGACAGACCCCACCCGGGCGGCAGGCGGAAGCCCCGCCGTGTCTGCGCCGGTCGCCGCGGTGCGCCGTCCTCGACTCGGTCCGGTGAGAGCGACCGCGGCGCTCGTCCACCCTCGGCGCGTCGTCCCCAGCGCGGCCGCCCCCTCCGGCGTCCTCGGTCGGCGAGCCCGCGACAGTCGACCTCTCGGGCGCAGCGAGCGCCTGGTCGGGAGGCGCACGTGGGCAGGGCATCGGCTGGAGGCGTCCGGGCGAAGGACGCGCTCGGCAGGTACGGCGAGGACGTCGCGGCGCGGCACCTCGAGCAGGACGGGCTCGTCGTCCTCGAGCGCAACTGGCGCTGCGAGATCGGCGAGATCGACATCGTCGCGCGCGATGGCGACGTCCTCGTGGTGTGCGAGGTGAAGACGCGCAGCTCGCTGCGCCACGGCTCGCCCTTCGAGGCCATCACCGAACGCAAGCTGCACCGCCTCGAGCGGCTCGGCATGGCGTGGATGCGGGTGCGCGGCATCCGTCCGAGGTCGATGCGCATCGACATCGTCTCCGTGCTCCGTGCGCGCACCGGGCCCACCGTCGTCGACCACGTGCGGGGGCTCTCGTGAGCGGCGGCGGCGTCGCGCGCACGCGCGGCGTGGTGCTGCTCGGCGTCGACGGCCACGTCATCGGCGTCGAGGCGCACGTCTCGATCGGCGTCAGCGGATTCTCCGTGGTC
Organism: Actinomycetes bacterium; assembly: GCA_029781935.1. Classification (GTDB taxonomy): domain Bacteria; phylum Actinomycetota; class Actinomycetes; order S36-B12; family CAIYMF01; genus Longivirga. Next base: position 16,472 of record JAKOVT010000426.1, read on the forward strand.
GGCATGGCCGACAAGCTGGTCGGCGAAGCGCGCGACCGCTGCCGGTCGGCCGTCCTCAACAGCGGGATGGAGTGGCCCGGACCCAAGAACACCGTCGGTCTCTCGCCCGCCGAGCTGCCCAAGCGGGGCCCGACCCTCGACCTGGCCATCGCGCTCGCGCTGCTCGCCGCCTCCGGCCAGGCGCCGCGCGACGCCGTCGCCGAGCTGGTCGTCGTCGGCGAGCTCGGTCTGGACGGCAGGGTGCGGCCGGTGCGCGGCGCGCTGGTGGCGGCACTGGCCGCCCGCGCGGCGGGGGCACGGCGGATCGTCGTACCCCGTGCCAACGTGCAGGAGGCCGCTCTCGTGCCGGGCATCGAGGTGGTCGGCGTGCGGACCCTGATCGGGGCGGTCGCCCTGGTGCGGGGCGACGGCGTGCCCGACATCGAGCTCGACGACGACGGCGACGACCCCGATGCCGTTCCCGACCTCCCCGCGGTGCCCGACCTCGCCGACGTGCGCGGTCAGCACGCGGCGCGCGCGGCGCTCGAGCTCGCGGCCGCGGGCGGCCACCACCTCGCGATGACGGGTCCGCCGGGGGTCGGGAAGACGATGCTGGCCGAGAGGTTGCCCGGGCTGCTCCCGCCGCTCGACGAGCAGGCCTCGCTCGAGGTCACCGCGATCCACTCGGTGGCCGGGCGCCTCGCGGGCGGCCGCCTCATCTCGGTGCCGCCGTTCGAGGCGCCGCACCACACCGCCACCCACGCCGCCATGGTCGGCGGCGGGTCCGGCGTGGCCCGGATCGGCCTGGTGTCGCTGGCCCATCGCGGCGTGCTCTTCCTCGACGAGGCGCCGGAGTTCGACTCGAACGCGCTCGACGCGCTGCGCCAGCCGCTGGAGTCCGGCGAGATGGTGGTGTCGCGCTCGGCCTTCACCGTGCGCTTCCCCGCGCGGTTCCACCTCGTCCTCGCCATGAACCCGTGCCCGTGCGGGCGCGGGGGAGGGCTCGCCGGGCCGGGCGCTCCCGTGTGCTCCTGCACCCCGGTGCAGCGACGTCGCTACCTGAGCCGGATCAGCGGACCGCTGCTCGACCGCGTCGATCTGCGCGTCGTGCTGGTCCGACCGACCCTCGCCGACCTCGAGTTCGGTGCCTCCACGGCGGAACCGACGGCGGTCGTCGCGGCGCGCGTGCTCGAAGCGCGCGAGCGAGCTGCCCGCCGGTACGCCGGCACGCCGTGGCGGGTCAACGCCGACGTCCCCGGCCCCGTCGTCCGGCGCCGGTTCGGCCTGGACCCCGAGGCGGGCGCACCGCTCGCCGACGCGCTGGCGCGCGGATCGGTGTCGGCCCGCGGAGCCGATCGGGTAGTCCGCGTGGCGTGGACCGTCGCCGACCTCGCTGGTCGCGACCGCCCGAGCCGCAACGACGTCGGGGTCGCGCTGCTGCACCGCGACGGGGGATCGCTGTGGGCGGCGTGAGCCAGGACGAGCGGCTGTCCCGGGCGCTGCTGAGCCGGCTGGCGGAGCCTGCCGACCGGCGCATCGGAAGGCTGCTCGCACAGCGGCCGGCGACCGAGGTCGTGGAGCTGGTCCGGTCCGGGTCGCCGCACGTGCCGGCGGTGGAGCGCTACGCGTTGCGGCTGGACTCCGCGGATCCGGAGGCGGACCTGGCCCGGGCGGCCGAGGTGGGTGGCCGGCTGCTGGTGCCGGGCGACCTCGAGTGGCCGTCGCAGCTCGACGACCTCGGCGAGGTGGCGCCGTGGGCCCTGTGGGTCCGCGGCACGGTCGACCTCCGCCTCGCGGCACTGCGGTCGGTGGCCGTGGTCGGCTCGCGGGCCGCGACGCGGTACGGCGACGACGTCGCCGCCACGCTCGGGAGCGACCTGGCCCTCCGGAGGTGGACCGTGGTGTCGGGTGGCGCGTTCGGCATCGATGCGGCCGCGCACCGAGGGTCGCTGGCGGCGGGAGGGACGACCGTGGCGGTCCTGGCGTGCGGCGTCGACGTCGCCTACCCGCCCCGGCACGACGCGCTGTTCGCCCGTATCGCGGCCGACGGGCTGCTTGTCTCCGAGGTCCCGCCGGGAGCCGCGCCGCACCGGACCCGTTTCCTCGTCCGCAACCGGGTCATCGCGGCGCTGACTCGCGGGACGGTCGTCGTCGAGGCAGCGGTCAGGTCCGGCGCGCTGTCCACCGCCCACGAGGCGGCGAGGCTCGGTCGCCCCGTGCTCGGTGTTCCCGGCCCCGTCACGTCGCCGATGTCGCAGGGGGTCCACCGGCTGCTGCGCGACGGCGCCGGCGTGGTCACCTCGGCCGCTGAGGTGGTGGAGGCGCTCGGAGAGCTCGGCACGGACCTCGCACCCCGCCCGAGCGGCCCGACCGATCCGCGCGACAGCCTCGACCCGCTCAGCGCCCGGGTGCTCGATGCCGTGCCCGCACGGCGTCCGGCCACCCTCGACTCGGTCGCGCGGACGGCCGGGGTCGCACCTGCCGAGGCGGCCGGAGCGCTCGGCCTGCTCGAGGTCGGCGGCTGGGTGCGCTCCGACGCGGCCGGGTGGCGGCTGGCGCCGCGCGGCGCGCCGCGTTGACTCGGACGGCCGTGGAACCGACGGTGGAGCCGTGTCCGCGTCCCCCGAGGTGCAGGTCGTGCCGGTCGAGGCGGACCTGACCCCGGACATGGACGACGCCCTGGCCGCCTTCGCGACCCACCTGGGCAGCGAGCTCGGGCGCAGCCCCCACACCGTGCGCGCCTACGTCGGCGACGTACGCCGGCTGCTGCGCCATGCCCGTGCCGGCGGCGCGACCGCGCTCGCCGACCTCGACCTGGCCGACCTGCGCGGCTGGCTGGCCGCCGAGGGCATGGAGGGCCACGCGCGCACGACCCTGGCCCGCCGGGCCGCGGCGGCGCGTGTGTTCACGGCGTGGGCCGCTCGTCGCGGGCTGCTGCCCGCCGACCCGGGCGACCGGCTGGCCACGCCCACCGCCCACCGCACGCTGCCGGGCGTCCTGAAGCAGTCCGAAGCGGCCGCGCTGCTCGACGTCGCCGGGGTCGCCGCCGACGACGGCGACCCCGTCCACCTGCGCGACCTGCTCGTGCTCGAGCTGCTGTACGCCACCGGGATGCGGGTCGGCGAGCTCGTCGGCCTCGATCTCGACGACGTCGACGCCGGGCGACGGACCCTGCGGGTGCTGGGCAAGGGCGCCAAGGAGCGGACCGTGCCCTACGGCGCGCCGGCCCAGGCGGCGCTGGACACCTGGCTCGCCCAGGGACGTCCGCGACTGCGGACCGCGGAGTCCGGGCCGGCGCTCCTGCTGGGGGCGCGCGGCCGCCGGCTGGACCCGCGGACCGCCCGCGAGGTGGTCCACCGGATGCTCCGCCACGTCGAGGGCGCGCCGGACCTCGGCCCGCACGGCCTGCGGCACTCGGCCGCCACGCACCTTCTCGAGGGTGGCGCGGACCTCCGATCCGTCCAAGAGATCTTGGGGCACGCTACGCTCGCGACTACACAGATCTACACCCACGTCAGCGTCGAACGGTTGAGAGCAACGTATGAGCAGGCGCACCCGCGAGCCTGAGGGCGTCGACGACGC
>JAKOVT010000428.1 GCA_029781935.1 Actinomycetes bacterium
CGCAGGCACAGCACCGTGCCGATCACCGATGCCACGAACGAGATCGCCAGCACCAGCTGCGGACCGGACACCTGCACGACGATGCCCGCGACCAACGGGCCGAGGAACAGCGCCAGCTGCTCCCCCGCCGCCGACAGCGCGTTCCCCGACACCAGCTCGTCGGCACCGCGGGCCAGCTGCGGCAGGACGGCGTAGTGGATCGGTCGTACGACGGCCACCGTCGTCGTGATCGTGGTCGACGCTGCGATCACCACCCACGGCGACGCGTCGACCAGCAGGGCGATCCACGTGAGCAGGGTCGCGACCGCGACCGCACCGTTCGCGAGGACCAGCGCCGAACCCCGCGACATCCGGTCGCCGATGCTGGCGAGCGCGGGCGCGAGCAGCGCCGACGGGATCAGCTGCACGACCGCCGACGCGCCCGCGAGGGCGGCGCCGCCGACGCCGTACGCCCACAGCACGATGCCGATCCAGCAGGCGAGCTCGACGAAGTTGTAGAAGCCGTAGGCGAGCAGCACGCGGCGGAGACCGCTGCGCGAGCGCAGGGCCGAGAGCGCCGCTGGGAGAGCCATCCGCGCGTCACCCCCAGCTCCGCGGGCCGGCAGGGGACCGTCCCCCCGCGTGCCGACAGAGTAGGGATCCCGCGGCGCGGTGGAGCCCGGAACGACTGTCAGATCGGGAACGGTCGCAGCACGGAGCGCCGGCGCAGCCGGATCCCGCGGCCGGTCAGGACCGATCGCGCTCGAGCTGGGCCGCCGCGACGTCGCGAGCGAGGGCCTGACCGTCCTCGCTGCCGGTGACCGCCGCCAGGAAGTCCTCGGACCGCACCACGAGCAGCGAGGTGTCGGTGCGTGCCGTGACGGTGGCCGTGCGGGGCACCGAGTGCAGCAGCGCGATCTCGCCGAAACCAGCGCCCGCGGCGAGGTGCTGGCGCGCCTGCCCGTCGATCGTGACGTCGAGCTCCCCCTCGCCGATCATGAAGAACTCGTATCCCGGATCGCCCTGACGCACGACGACCGTGCCCGCCTCGACCTCGCGCCACGTGGCGCGTGCGGCCAGCCGTTCGAGCTCGTACGGCGGCAGCACCCCGAGGAACGAGACTCGGCGCAGCAGCGCGACCTCGATCGGGTGCAGGACCGCCCGCTCGTCGAGGTGGCGGATGAGCAGCAGGCAGGCGAGCGCGAGGACGGCGGCCCCGACCCCGACGGGGACGAACGCCTGCTCGACGTCGAAGCGGCGCAGCAGGAGCGGCGCCAGCGCGGCTCCGAACGCGGTGGCGAGGAACGCCGTGCTCTCCTGCACGGCGAACACGCGCGTGAGGATCCGGTCGTCGGTGGTGCGCTGCAGCAGGGTCCGCCCGGAGACCAGCGTGATCGCGCCTCCGGCGCCGACGACCGCGAGCAGCACCATGACCGGCAGCAGCGACGCGAGCCCGGCGACGACGGCGTAGGCGACGCCCGACATCACCGCACCGCCCACGACGAGGGCGGCCACCGCCGGACGGCGCGACAGCCCGCCCGCGAACACCGCGCCGATGACGCCGCCGATCCCCATGGAGCCCACCACGAGTCCGGCGCCGGTCTCGCCCTGGCCGAGGATGTCCTCGGCGAAGGAGACACCGATGACGCCGAGCGCGCCGGCGAGGATGAAGTCGATGGTGAGCACGATGAGCAGCGCGAGCGCGGGCCCGTCGCCGCGCAGCGCGGCGAGGCCCTCGAGCGCGGCGCGCCAGCCCTCGGCCTCGTCCTCCGACGACGGCGATCCGGCATCGAGCCGCAGGCAGAGCACGACCGCCACGAGGCCCAGCGCGGTGGCGACCGCGAGCACGAACCAGGCCCCCACGAGCGCGAAGAGGAGGCCGGCGAGGACCGGCCCCAGGAACTCGGCGAACTCGTCGGCGGCCGCCGACATCGCGTTGGCCGACACCAGCTCCTCGGGGCCACCGGCCAGGTTCGGCAGCACGGAGAAGTGCACCGGGCGCACTCCGGACACCGTGAGCATGAACAGCGAGCCGGCGGTGAGCACGGCCCAGACGGGCAGATGGAGCAGCAGTGCGGCGAGGGTGAGCGCCGCGCCGAACGTGACGGCGACGTAGGCCAGCACGAGCGCGAGTCCGCGCCGCATCCGGTCGCCGATCCCGCCGATCATCGGCGAGAAGAGTGCCGCGGGAAGCAGCAGCACGACCGACGCGACGGCCGCGAGCCCCGGCCCGCCCTCCTCGAAGGCGTAGAGGATCACGGCCATCCACGACGACCACTGCACGAGGGTGAAGGCGACGAACCCCGCCAGCACACGACGCAGACCCCGGCGGGAGCCGAGCGCCTGGAACGTCGCGGGCAGTGCCATGGACCACCGTTTCGCTGGGAGCGCGGATGTGGCCCGATGGTACGGGGCGCTCCGGGTGGCCGGTGCGGAGTGTCATGTGCGGACACATCGCCTCGAAGCCGCTCCTCGGCCCGCAGGGGCCGATAGCGTCCGCCGCGCGGGCAGGCGTCACACCAGGAGGAGGGCCGGAGGATGTCGCGAGTCGGTGCTGCGCTGGGCGAGACGTGGACGTCGCTGGCGACCGTCTTCCGCAACCACGGCCTGCGCAACGTCAACCTCGCGTTCGCCGGATCGGCGATCGGCGACTGGGCCTACGCGACCGCGATCGTGGTGTGGGCGTACGGCCAGGGCGGCCTCACCCTGGTGGGCCTCTGGGGCACGATCCGCCTGCTCCTCATGGCTGTGGTGACCCCGTTCGCGTCGACTCTGGTCGACCGCCTGCCGCGCAAGACCGTGATGATCGCGACCGACCTGATCCGCGGCGTCCTGGTGCTGCTCGTCGCGTTGCTCATCCTGGTCGACTTCAACTACGTCGTGATCCTGGTGCTCGCGACGCTCACCGCCCTCATCGCGGCCCCGTTCCGACCGGCCGTGGCGGCGTTGCTGCCCAGCCTGGTCGACGAGCCCGAGGAGCTCACCGCCGCCAACGGCGCCGGGAGCACGATCGAGAGCCTCGCGTTCTTCGTCGGCCCGGCGCTCGGGGGCCTGCTCATCAGCGCCTTCTCCGTGCCGGTCGTCATCGTCTTCAACGCCATCACGTTCGCCTGGTCGGCGCTGCTCGTGAGCCGGATCAGGGTCCCTGAGGAGCGCCCCGCGCTGGGCGTGGCACCGGCCGTCGTGGCCGCGGTGGAGCCCGCTGACGCCGCCGACGCCGCGGGCCAGGGTGCCGTGGTGGTCGCGGCCGCGGAGGACAAGGCCGCCGAGGGCTTCCTCGCCGAGTCGATGGCCGGGTTCCGGGCCATCCTCGCCGACAAGGACCTCCGCCTGGTGTCCGGCGTCTACAGCGCGCAGACCATCGTCGCCGGCGCCTCGATCGTCTACACCGTCGAGATGGCGGTGCAGATGACCGGATTCGGCGCACAGGGCGTCGGCTACCTCGAGAGCGCGCTCGGCGTCGGGGCGATCCTCGGCGGTCTGGTCGCGCTGGGACGCGCGAGCAAGCAGCGCATCGCGACCGACTTCGGCTGGGGCGTCGTCTTCTGGGCCATCCCGCTGCTCCTGGCAGCCGCGGGAAACACGACCTGGGCGGCGCTCGCGGCCGTCGCGATCATCGGCTTCGCCAACCCGATCGTCGACGTCAACGCCTCCACGATCCTGCAGCGCCTGACTCCCGACCAGGTCCTCGGCCGGGTCTTCGGCGCCCTCGACAGCGCGCTCATCGCCGCCATGGCCTTCGGGTCGATCGTCTACCCGCTGCTCTACCACTGGCTCGGGCTGCGCTGGTCGCTCGCCGTCCTGGGCGTCGCCGTCGCCCTGCTCGTGCTCCCGACCTTCGGGCGGCTGCGCCGGCTCGACGCGATGCTCGGCACCAGCGAGGAGCTCGAGCTGCTCAGCCAGATCCCGCTCTTCGCCCCGCTCGAGCCCAAGTCGCTCGAGGACATGGCCCGCCAGCTCAAGCGGCGCGAGGTGCGCAAGGGCGAGGCCGTCATCACCGAGGGCGAGGTCGGCGACCGCTTCTACATCGTCGAGTTCGGCCGTACGACGGCGACCCACCACGGCGAGGTCCTGTCGTCGCAGGGGCCCGGCGACCCGTTCGGCGAGATCGCGCTGCTGCGCGACGTGCCGCGCACGGCGACCGTCACCGCCGACGAGGACTCGGTGCTGCTCTACCTCGAGCGCGAGGAGTTCCTCGCCGCGGTCACCGGCAACAGCGAGGTCGCGAACCGCGCCGACGACCTGATCTCGCGGCGTATCCCGACGTACTGACGGACCTGCGCGACGCCCGCTGCGGTCTAGTGACGGCGCAGTGCGGTGGAGCCGCGCACGACCATGCTCAGCGGCAGCGTGACCTGCTCGGGCGTGCGGGTGGGGTCGTCGAGCGCGTCGAGGAGCGCCTGCGCCGCGCGGGCGCCCACCTCCTCCACCGGCTGCACGATCGTCGTGAGATCGAGGTGGTCGGCCATCTCGTGGCCGTCGAAGCCCACGACCGAGAGATCGCGACCTGGCTGGAGGCCATGGGCGTGAAGGGATCTCAGCGCCCCGAAGGCCATCTCGTCGGACATCGCGAAGACCGCGGTGGGCGGGTTCGGCCGGGCGAGCAACGTGGTCATCGCCCGCTCCCCACCGTCGATCGTGAAGTGGCCGCACGCCTCGAGGTCGGCCTCGACGGGCAGCCCCGCCTCGATCAGCGTGTCGTGGTAGCCGCGCCAGCGGTTCTCCTCGGGGCGGAACGGCGTCGGCATGACGCGCCCGGAGATGAGACCGATGCGCTCGTGACCGAGGTTGATCAGGTGCTGCACGGCCATGCGCGCGCCGTTGACGTCGTCGATGCCCACCGACCAGCAGCCGTCGCGCTCGGTGTCGATGAGGGCGACCGGGACGTCGGACTCGAAGATCTCGCTGACGCCCTCGGTGTCGGTCGAGAGCGAGATGACGAGGAAGCCGTCGACGCGGCGGCGCAGCTTGCGGTGCGGCGGCACGTGGTGGGTCTCGCTCGGGTCGCCGATGCTCGACAGCAGCAGATCGAGGTCGGACCCCGCCAGCACGCTCTCGATGCCCGAGAGCACGCGGCCGAAGTACCAGCGCGCGATCCAGGGCGTGATGACGGCGATGCTGCCGGCGCGGCCGCTCGCGAGGCGCGAGGCCGCCGGCGAGACGACGTAGTCGAGCCGCTCGGCGACCTGGCGCACCCGCTCCCGCGTGGCGGGATCGACGTTGGGCAGGCCGCGCAGCGCGCGGGACACGGTGGCGGTGGAGACCCCGGCCTCGCGCGCGATGTCGCGGATGGTCATGGCCATGGGCGGGAGTCTCCGTTCGCGGGCGTGCGGGCTCAGGGTAGGTGGGCATGACGTCCCGGTGCAAGCGTTTACGTCGAATCCGTGTCCTGCCCTGACGTCGCACCGGACCCTGGCGAACGGCCCATTTCGTGCGTGTTTCCGCTCCCAGGAGGCGCCAGCGCGGGCTTCGCGACGACCGCGGGGAGGCGCTCGGAGTCCGCCTGCCGGTGCAAACGCTGAGAAGCGTTACACCCCGCCTGCACCCGGCGTCCACCCACCCTTCGGCCGATGCGGCGGTGGTGGACGCCGGCGGCCGACGGAGACCACCGGCAGCGGGCCGACCCGGGGGCGCCGGGTGCGGTCGACCGGCGACCCCCGAGGAGCGGACGTCGGAAGGGGCCATCGGCGTCGTCCGGAGCCCGGTCGCGGGCCGCGTGCGCGGGAGCGGCGCGGACCCGGTGGTCGCGCACCTCGGGGGCGCTCGCCGGCTCGTCGGTCGGCGGCGCGGCGCTAGCGTGACGCCATGCAGACCGGACCCCGCGCGGACGTCGGCGCGATCGTGCTGGCCGGCGGCCGGTCCTCGCGCTTCGGTGGCGACAAGCTCGCCGTCGAGGTCGACGGCTCCCCGCTGCTGCGCCACGCCCTCGACGCGGCCCGAGCCGTCGCAGCCCACGTCGTGCTCGTCGGACCTGCTCCCGCCGACCTCCCGGCCGGCGTCGTCGTGACGCGGGAGGAGCCGGCGTACGCCGGACCCTTCGCGGCGGTCGTGGCCGGTCTCGATGCGCTCGACGAGCGGGCCACCTCGGTCCTCGTCCTCGCCGGCGACCTGGTCGATCCCGCTCCCCTGCTCCCCCGGCTGCTCGCGGTGCTGGACGGCTCGGACGCCAAGGGGCGCACCGTCGAGGCGGCGGTGGCGCTCGACTCCGAGGCACGCCGTCAACCGCTGCTCGCGGCGTACCGCGTCGACGCGCTCGTGGGCGGTGTGTCGGGTGTCGACGCGTACCACCGCGCGGCGTACGACCTGCTCGACGGCCTGCACGTGGTCGAGGTCGAGGACCTCGGCCGGCACTCCCGCGACGTCGACGTCCCCGCCGACCTCCCCTGACCCCCGTCGCCTCGCGACCCCCGCTGCGGTCGAACCGGGGTGCTCAGCAGCAGTTGCGGTCGTGAGGCGACGGGTTACGCCGGGGGAGCCCAGGCAGGACGGCGGCGCTCGAGGAACGCGGTCATGCCCTCGCGCGCCTCGTCGCTGGCGAACAGCGATGCCGAGAGCTCCGCCGTCCAGGCGAACGCGTCGTCGCGGGGGAGCGACGGCACCCGGCGCAGCAGCTCCTTGGTCCGCGAGACCGCCTGCGGCCCACCGAGTCTCAAGGCGTCGACGTAGCCGGCGACCGCGGCGTCGAGGGCATCGTCCGGGACGACGGCGTTGATCATCCCGGCATCGAGCACCCGCTGCGCCGACACCCGCTCGCCGGTGAGGAGCAGCTCGCGTGCGGCAGCGGGGTGCAGCTTGGCCAGGCACACCACGGAGATGACGGCGGGGGAGACGCCGACCCGCACCTCGCTGAACGCGAACTTCGCCGACTCCGCCGCCACCGCGAGATCGGCCGCGGCGACCAGGCCGTTGCCGCCCCCGGCGACATGGCCCTGCACGCGGGCGATCACCGGCTTGGTGTGGTCGAGCATCGCCTCGAGCACGCGCACCAGCGCGCGCGGCCCGGCGTCGGTGAACGACTGCGCGTCGGCCGCCGCCGCACCCGCGAGGTCGGCGCCGGCGCAGAAGGTGTTCCCCTCGCCGGTGAGCACGACGACGCGCACGCCGTCGTCGGCCGCCGCGGCGTCGAGGTGCTCCACGAGCGCGGCCATCGTCGCCGCGGTGAGCACGTTGCGCGTCTCCGGGCTCGCCAGCGTGATCGTGGCCGCCCCGTCCCCGACGTCGTACCGGACCGTCATCCCGACCCCTTCCTCCGAGGTCTCACTCGGCCAAGTGCCAAGCAGACACCCTCTGCATGGCACTTGGCCGAGTGAGACGGGTGTGATCTAGCGGCGGCCCATGCCCTCGAGGAGGGCCAGGACGCGGAGCATGACCTCGTCGGCGCCGCCGCCGATGGAGATCAGGCGGGTGTCGCGGAAGTAGCGGGCGACCCAGAGGTCCTCGGCGTAGCCCATCCCGCCGTGGAACTGCACGGCGGTGTCGGCGACGTCGCGGGCGAGGCGCCCGGCCTTGAGCTTGGCGATGGTGGCCATCTTGAGCACGTCCTGCCCGGCGACCTTGCGGGTCGCGGCGGCCAGGCAGTACTCGTGCACGACGTCGGTCTCCGCGGCGAGCTCGGCGAGCCGGTACTGCAGGTGCTGGTTGGCGAGCAGCGGCTTGCCGAACGCCTGACGCACCTGCAGGTACTCGATCGTGCGGTCGAGCGCCCGACGCGCACCGGCCACGGCCATGTAGGCGCCGATCAGCCGCTCGTCCTGGAACTGCTCCATCTGCAGGTAGAACCCACGGCCGACCTCGCCGATCGTGTTGGCGACCGGCACACGCACGCCGTCGAGCAGGAGCTCCGCGGTGTCGCTGGAGTGGTTGCCCATCTTCTTGATGAGACGCCCGACCGAGAAGCCCGGCGTGTCCGTCGGTACGACGATCAGCGACATGCCGCCGTATCCCGGATCGTCGCTCGTGCGGGCGAGCAAGCAGATCCAGTCGGCCTG
>JAKOVT010000444.1 GCA_029781935.1 Actinomycetes bacterium
CGACTTCCGCGGCAAGCCGCTCGTCGTCTCGTTCGTCTATACGGGCTGCTTCCAGGTGTGCCCGACGACGACCAAATTCCTCGGCGAGGCGGTGGGCGCCGCACGCAAGGCGGTGGACCAGGACAGCTTCGACATCCTCACGATCGGCTTCAACCTGCCGTTCGACTCGCCGACGGCGATGCGGGAGTTCGCGCTCAAGCAGGGGCTGGGCGACGCCCACTGGACGTTCGCGACCCCGTCGCCGGACACGCTCGATGCCCTCGCGCGCGAGATGGGATTCCAGTGGGTGCCGACGGCGGCCGGCTTCGACCACCTGACGCAGGCGACGATCCTCGACCGCGAGGGACGCGTGTTCCGGCAGGTCTACGGCGACAGCTTCGAGCTGCCGATGTTCGTGGCGCCGCTGCGCGAGCTCGTCCTGGGCGACCCCGCGCCGAAGAACGACGTCGCCGGCTGGATCGAGCGGGTACGGGTGCTGTGCACGGTCTACGACCCGCGCGCCGGCCGCTACCGCCTCAACTACGGGCTCTTCATCGAGCTCTTCACCGGCTCGACGATCGTCGTCGCGACGCTCTGGTACCTGATCGCCGCCTCCCGCCGCCGGCGCGGCACGCCCGGCGACGGCACGCGTCCCGCCTGACGGTGCGTCGGCAGCCGGGGCCCTCGCGCCGGCAGCATCGCCGGGCCCTAATCTGGATCAATTCCGGCGCCGCGGGATCGGTGCATCATCGTTTGAGCATGTAACCGATTCGACCCCCCGGCCCGGGCGCATTGCCTCCGTCCGCGGCCGGGCTTTTTTTGGGCGCGCGATCCGGCGACAATGAGCGGGTCGATCCGCGCCGCCCCTCCCGATGCTCCGAATCGTCCACCACGCCGGCCAGTCCGTCTTCCTCGCGGTCGAGAAGCTGTTCAACCGCGCGTTCGGCGAGGCGTCGAACCCGTTCTACTACCTGGGCGCGATCAGCTACTACCTGCTGTGGATCGTCGTCGCGAGCGGGCTCTACCTCTACGCGTTCTTCTCGACCGGCGTCTCCGAGGCCTACCAGTCGGTCGAGGCGATCACGCACCACCAGCGCTGGGTGGGCGGCATCCTGCGCAGCCTGCACCGCTACGCGTCCGACGGGATGATCCTCACGATGCTGCTGCACGTCGTGAGGCATTTCGTGTTCGACCACTACCGGGCGTTCCGCTGGTTCTCGTGGGTGTCGGGCGTCGTGCTGCTGTGGCTCGTCTACATGTCGGGCGTCAACGGCTACATGCTGCCCTGGGACCGGCTCGCGCAGTTCGTCGTCGTCGCGACCGCCGAGTGGCTCGACTGGCTGCCGATCTTCAACGGCACGCTGATCCGCAACTTCATCACGCCCGGCGCGGTCAACGACCGGCTGTTCTCGCTGCTCTCGTTCATCCACATCGGGTTCCCGCTCGCCGTGCTCGCGCTGCTGTGGGTCCACACGCAGCGCGTCCCGGGCGCGAAGACCAATCCGCCGAAGTCGATCGCGATCCCGCTCACGGTCGCGCTCGTCGTGCTCTCGATCGTGAAGCCCGCCGTGTCGATGGGGCCCGCCGATCTCGCGAGCGCCCCCGTCGAGCTCGCCTTCGACTGGTACTACCTGCCCGCGCTCGCGCTGCTGTACTCGTGGGGCCCGACGCTGCTCTGGGTCATCGTCGGAGGCGGCACCCTGTTCATGCTGGCGCTGCCTTGGCTCCCGCCGAAGCGCGGCTCGAAGGTCGTCCGGCACCTCGCGGTGCGCCCCGACAACCGGATCGTCCCGGCGCGGCCGGGCGAGACGATCCTCGAGGCGGTGCTGCGCGAGAGCATCAAGATGCCCTACGACTGCCGCAACGGCGGCTGCGGCCAGTGCAAGTGCACGGTGCTCTACGGCGAGGTCGAGCTCGGTCCCTACCAGGCCTCGGTGCTCTCGGACGAGGAGCGGGCCGCCGGCAAGGTGCTCGCGTGCATCGCGGTGCCGAAGACCGACCTCGAGGTCGAGTACGTGCCGATCGAGCTGCCCGGCGGACTCAGGCCGAAGCTGTGGCACGCGAAGGTCGCGTCGATGGCGAAGGCCGCCGAGGACGTCATGATCGTGCACCTCGCCGTCGAGGGCGAGGAGCCGCTGCTCTACTACGCGGGCCAGTACATCAACGTCCTGCTGCCGGACGGCGCGAAGCGCAGCTTCTCGTTCGCGACCGCGCCGGGCGCGGGGCCCACGGTCGAGCTGCAGATCCGGCGCGTGCCGGGCGGGCGCTACACGACGCAGGTGTTCGAGCAGATGAAGGTCGGCGACACCGTCGAGTTCGAGGGGCCGTTGGGCTCGTTCTTCCTGCGCGAGGACTCGGCGAAGCCGATCCTGTTCGTCGCCGGCGCGACCGGCTTCGCGCCGGTCAAGAGCATGGTCGAGCACGCGTTCGCGACCGGGCTCAAGCGCAGGATGGTGCTCTACTGGGGCACGCGGACGCTCCGCGACATGTACGCGCGCGAGCTGTGCGAGCGGTGGGCGAAGGAGCATCCGGAGACCTTCACGTTCGTGCCGGTGCTGTCGGAGCCGAAGCCGGAGGACCACTGGACCGGCCGCACCGGGCTCGTGCACGAGGCGATCCTCGCCGACTTCCCGACGCTCGCGGGCCACCAGGTGTACGCGTGCGGCTCGGTGGCGATGGTGGAGGCCGCGCACCCGGCGTTCCGCGCGCGCGGCATGGATCCGAACGACTGCTTCTCCGACGCGTTCCGGCTCTCGCCGCACCTCGCGCGCGAGACGCCGCAGGAAGAGCTCGTGAAGCTCGGAGGGGCCTGAGCGATGGGCGCGCATCCGGTCAACAAGGTCGTGAGCTACGCC
>JAKOVT010000458.1 GCA_029781935.1 Actinomycetes bacterium
CGGGCCAGTCGCTGCTGGGGTCGAGCGCCGCGATCGTGCTGCGGACCGCGGTGCGCAGGTCGGTCGGCGAGCCGCGGTGGTAGAGCGGGCCGAAGCCGTCGCGCAGCAGGCAGCTCGTGGCCGCGACGCCGCGAGCGGAGACCGGCGCCGGCGCAAGCAGGCTCGTCACCAGCTGCTCGAGGTCGTCGTGCGCGGCCACCACGCGGGGGACGACCACGAGGGGTGCAGGCTCGAGCCTGGAGCGGCCGGGCTCGCACTGCGCGAGCACCCGCATGATGCCGAGCGCCAGCGCTCGTCGGCTGTCGATGCGCGCCAGGCGCTGCGCGCGCAACGAGAGGAGCGGGTCGCTCTCCGGAGGCTCACCTGAGGCGAGCCGCTCGTCGAGCTTCGCCGCGCGCATCCGGGTGCGCAGCCGCTCGCCGAGCGTCGCTCGGCGGGACCACACGCCGTCGGAGTCCAGGAGCACGACCATGTGGCGGCGCGGCGCCGCGCCGTCGGTCCGACGCGCCACGGCCATCACCCCCTCGGATCTCCTCCAGGCTAGATCCCGCCCGAGCGGTTGGCGAGGCTCCGTGCGCAGGGCCGCTCGCCCCGGCCACGCGGGAGCGGTCGAGGTCGTCAGAACGTCCAGCCGAGCATGATCGTGGGCTCGGCAGGGCCTGCGCCGGCCGCCCGGTACGTCGCCTTGGCGGCGTCGTTGTCGTCGTCGGTGAGGACGAACATGCCGTAGCAGCCGCGCTCCCGCGCGAGCCCGGCCAGGGCCGACACGAGTGCTCGGCCGTGGCCACGGCGCTGCGCGGCGGGATCGACGGCGAGCTCGTAGAGGAACATCTCGGTGCCCTTGTCGGGGTGGGTCGTCTCGACGCCGGACACGAAGCCGACCACGGCTCCCGCGTCGTCGCGCGCGAGCAGCAGGTGGTGGTTCGGGTCGTCCAGGAACCGGTGCACGGCCTGGTCGTGCACGTCGTGGTCGAACAGCGGGGCAGCCTCGCGCACCTGTTCGGGGGTGGTCGCACGCTCGATCATGCGAACGCCCGCGAGAGCCGGTCGAGCGCCTCCTGCAGCACGTCGGGCCGCTTGCAGAAGGCCCAGCGCACGTAGGGCCTCCCCGCCTCGGCGTCGTCGTGGAACACCTCGTGCGGGATGGCGACGACCCCCGCACGCCCCGGGAGGTCGCGGCAGAACGCCCAGCCGTCCGCGTATCCGAGGGGGCGGACGTCGGTGGTGGCGAAGTACGTCCCCTGCGGCACCGTGGTCGGCAGACCGAGCTCCACGAGCCCGGTGCAGAGCAGGTCGCGCTGCCGCTCGAGGCCGTCGCGGAAGTCCGACCAGTAGGAGTCGGGCAGCGCGAGCCCCTCGACCACGGCCCACTGGAACGGACCGCCAGACACGAACGACAGGTGCTGACGCGGCACACGCACGGCGGCGACGAGGTCGGTCGGCCCGGTGGCCCAGCCGACCTTCCACCCCGTCATCGACAGCGACTTGCCCGCGCTGCCGATGGTGACGGTGCGCTCCGCCATCCCGGGCAGCGTGCAGAACGGGACGTGCTCGGAGCCCGAGAACACCAGGTGCTCGTACGCCTCGTCGCTGATCACCCACAGGTCGTTCTCTGCGACCACAGCGGCGATGGCGGCGAGCTCGTCGCGCGTGAAGACGCTGCCGGTCGGGTTGTGCGGCGAGTTGAGCAGGAGCACGCGGGTCCGCGGGGTGATGGCCGCCCGCAGCGCGTCGACGTCGGGCCGGAAGGCGCCCGCGGTGAGCGGCACTTCGACGCGTACGCCGCCGGCGAGCGACACGGCAGCGGCGTACAGGTCGAACCAGGGGGAGAACATGACGACCTCGTCGCCGAGGTCGACGAGGGCGAGCAGCGCGGCAGCGATCGCCTCGGAGGCGCCGGTCGCGACGACGACATCGGTGACGGGATCGAGCTCGATGCCGTAGAACCGCTTCTGGTGCACGGCGATCGCGGCACGCAGCTCGGGCACGCCGTGAGCGGGCGGGTACTGATTGCCGCGTCCCTCCTGGATCGCTCGGATCGCGGCGTCCTTCACGACCTGCGGGCCGTCGGTGTCGGGGAAGCCCTGCCCGAGGTTCACCGACCCGGTGGCGACGGCGAGCGCGCTCATCTCCCCGAAGACCGTGGTGGCGTGCTCGCGCATCCGCGGGACGAGCGGCGGCTCTCGACGGGTCACGGGGGCAGGCTACGACCAGGTGCCGGTCGGACGCGGTCGACGCTGGTGCCAGGATGCGGTCATGACGACGCTCGTGGTGACCGGGGGCTCGCGCGGGATCGGCGCCGCGGTGAGCGTGGCGGCCGCGGCGGCGGGCTGGGACGTCGTGGTCGACTTCGCGCGCGACGCGGCTGCCGCTGCCGGCGTCGTACGCCGCATCCAGGACGCCGGCGGTCACGCGCTCGCGGTCCGCGCCGACG
This sequence comes from Actinomycetes bacterium, assembly GCA_029781935.1. Lineage (GTDB taxonomy): Bacteria > Actinomycetota > Actinomycetes > S36-B12 > CAIYMF01 > Longivirga. The sequence continues at coordinate 2,435 of JAKOVT010000458.1, forward strand.
TCGGCGACGCAGCAGCGGTCGAGGAGCTGTTCTCCGCGGCCGACTCGTGGCGGGGTCCCGTCGGGGGTCTGGTCAACAACGCGGGAATCGCCGGCGGCCAGGCCCGCGTCGACGAGGTCGGGCCCGAGGTGCTGCAGCGCGTGCTGCGGGTGAACGTGGCGGGCCCGTTCCTGTGCGCGGGTGCGGCGGTGCGTCGGATGTCGACGCGGCACGGGGGCGCGGGCGGCGCGATCGTCAACATCACCTCGCGCGCGGCGGTGCTCGGGAGCCCGGGCGAGTTCGTCCACTACGCCGCGACGAAGGCGGCCCTCGACACCCTCACGGTGGGGCTGGCGCTCGAGGTCGCGACCGAGGGGGTGCGCGTCAACGGTGTGGCCGTCGGGCTCATCGACACCGAGTTCCACG
>JAKOVT010000477.1 GCA_029781935.1 Actinomycetes bacterium
GGGGCAGGCGGCGCCGACCCCCGGTGGCCTCGGTGCCGTCGAGGCGGCGTACGTCGCCGGCCTCACCGTCGCCGGCGTCGACTCCGGCGTCGCGGTGTCGGCCACCCTGCTCTTCCGCCTGCTCACCTTCTGGATCCCGACCGTGCCCGGCTACTGGTCGTTCAACTGGCTCCAGAAGGTCGGCGCCCTCTAACCCCGCGCCGCTCCGGCCCCGCGCCGCTCCGGCCCCGCTCCGGTCCCGCGCCGCTGCCGCCTCCCCCGACCCGGCTCCCGCCGCTCCCCCGGTCCCCCGCTCCGCCCGCCGCGCCACCACGTGCGACGTCACTGCCCGGACGCACCCTTCCCGCGACGTCACTGCCCGGACGCACCGTTCCCGCGACGTCACTGCCCCAACGCACAGATTCTCGGCGGGAATCCGTGCGTTCCGGCAGTGACGTCGAGGAATCCGGGCGTTCCGGCAGTGACGTCGAGGACTCCGGGCGTTCCGGCAGTGACGTCGAGGAATCCGGGCGTTCCGGCAGTGACGTCGAGGAATCCGTGCGTTCCGGCAGTGACGTCGAGGGATCCGTGCGTTCCGGCAGTGACGTCGAGGGATCCGGGCGTTCCGGCAGTGACGTCGAGGGATCCGGGCGTTCCGGCAGTGACGTCGAGGGATCCGTGCGTTCCGGCAGTGACGTCGAGGGATCCGTGCGTTCCGGCAGTGACGTCGACGAGGGGCACGAGCGGGGGGAGGCGCCGGGTACGCCGAGGGCCCGCGAGCGCCGCGCGGATTCACGGCGTGCTCGCGGGCCCTCGGCGTAGGGGTGGATCAGTAGTTGGGCTTGTCGGGCTCGATCTGGTTGACCCAGGCGACGATGCCGCCGCCGACGTGGACGGCGTCGGAGTAGCCGGCGCCCTTCACGACCGCGAGCACCTCGGCCGAGCGGCCGCCGACCTTGCAGTGGAGCACCACCGGCTTGTCGTTGGGCAGCTTCTCCAGCGCGCGGCCCGACAGGAACTCGCCCTTGGGGATCAGCTCGGCGCCCTCGATGTGGACGATGTCCCACTCGTTGGGCTCGCGGACGTCGATGAGCACGAAGTCGCGCTCGCCGCGCTCGCGCTCGTCGAGCATCTCTTTGAGCTGCTTGACCGAGATCGTCGAGTTCACGGCCGCCTCGGCGGCCTCCTCCGACACTGCTCCGCAGAACGCGTCGTAGTCGATGAGCCCGGTGATCGGGGTGGCGTTCGGGTCCTTGCGCAGCTTCACGGTGCGGTACGACATCTCGAGAGCGTCGTAGATCATCAACCGCCCGAGCAGGCTGTCGCCGATGCCGGTGATGAGCTTGATCGCCTCGGTGACCATGACCGACCCGATCGACGCGCACAGCACGCCGAGCACG
>JAKOVT010000484.1 GCA_029781935.1 Actinomycetes bacterium
CACCCCCTACCCTCGCCCCAGACGCCGCACGTGCGGCGCGACGCACGCGGCACGGCGCGACGGAGGTGGCGAGGTGGGCGAGGGCCGTCCCTCGGCGTACGCCGACCTGCTCGCCGCGCTCCTGGCGGTGCGCTCGGACCCGGCGACCCAGCGGTTCGACCACGAGCTCATGGCGGCGGAGGCCCGCGGCGAGATCGACCCGGCGACCGCCCGCACGCTGCGGTGGTGGCAGCGGGAGTCGCTGCGCGGCCTGTCCGACCACCTGTCCACCGTGCTCCCGCACCTGCTCGACGACCTCGCCACGGCCCAGGCGGCCGCGGCCGAGGCCGTGCAGGACAGCGCCAGCTCCTGGTCGGCGGCGTCGGCGGCCGAGGCGGCCGAGGATCGGGTGGTGAACGGCCCCGAGCCCGGCGGCGCGTCCGGGTCGCACCTGCGCCCGGTCGACGACCCCGGCCCGTTCCGACCCGGCCCCGAGCTGTCCGGCGGCAGCACACCCAGCGCCGGCCTGGCGCCTCCGCGGGTGCTGCGCCCCGGTTTCGCCCCGCCCGAGCCCGGTCCCACGGCCCGCGACGCGTCGCCGTCGTCCGGCCAGGCGGCCCCCGGCGCGCCGCGGCACCGCCTGATCGTCTCCGGGATTAGCGTGCGCGACGAGGACTCGACCACGGTCGACCTCACCGACGCGCGCCTCAGACCCCCTGCGGCGACCTAGCCCGACCCCGCACGACCCGCACCACCGCTCGACCCGTCCGACCCCCCTGCGCATCGCTGCGCACGTCCGAAGGATGTCGATGACCGCCCTGCGCCTGCTCCCCGAGTTCGAGGCCGCGCTGTGCAGGGTCCCGGGCATCTCACAGGCCAGCGTGCGCACCACGCCCGACGCGCTGCCCATCGAGGTGCACGTCGTGGCCCGCGACGAGAAGCCGGCCAAGCAGGTCGTGCGCGACGTCCAGTCGGTCGCCATGGCCCAGTTCGACCTCGACATCGACCACCGCATCGTCAGCGTCGTCCAGATCCCCGACGGCGCGGTCGACGTCGGCGACGACACGGCGGCCCAGGAAGCGGTGGCGTCCGAGCCGGCCGAGGTCCCGCGCCCGGCGCTCACCAGCATCTCGACCACCAAGTCCGAGGGCGAGACCGTCGTCGACGTCACCATGGCGATCGGGCGCGAGATCTACACCGGGCGAGCCACCGGCCCCAGCGGCCCGGCCCACCGACCGCGCGTCATCGCCACGGCCACCCTGGCCGCGCTCACCGAGCTGCTCGGCATCCCCGCGTCGGTCGAGAGCGCCCAGGTGCTCGAGGTCGGGATGCGCGAGGTGGCGGTCACCACCCTCACCCTCACGATCCCGCGGCTCGGCGACCAGGCGCTGTGCGGCAGTGCGCTCGTGCGCGGCGACGAGGAGGACGCCGTGGCGCGCTCGGTCCTCGCCGCGGTCAACCGCCGCCTCGCCGGCTGAGGCCGGCAGCACCGGTTTCGTCGCGACCGCCTCCCTGTGGGAGGATCGCCGGAGCAGTCCACCCTCAGGAGTCCTCATGAGCAAGCGCGCCCGCAAGCGCCGCACCCGCAAGAAGAGCGGTGCGAACCACGGCAACCGTCCCAACGCCTGAGGCAGGGACGAGAAGAAGGCCCGCCCCCTGGGGGAGCGGGCCTTCGCGCTGTCCGGGTCCGTCCGGTGCGTACGGACGGCTCGTCGTCAGCCGTCGGTGCGGTAGGTGACCGTCACCTCGCGGATGCGGGTGACGATGCGGGCGCGGACCTCGTCGGGCACCTGGTCGTTGCCGCAGCACCGGTGCACCAGGACCTTGACCTCCTGGTAGATGCCGGCCTCGTGCAGGCAGGGGGAGCACTCGTCGAAGTGCTGCGCGATCCGGGCGCGGTCGGAGTCGGTCATCTCGCCGTCGAGGTAGGCGGACACGGCGTCGAGCACCTCGCCGCACGGGGTGTCGTGGTGGTTCCCGCAGCTCATGACCCCTCCTCCGCCGGGACCAGGCCGCGCTCGCGCGCGTAGTCCTCGAGCAGCTCGCGCAGCTGCTTGCGGCCGCGGTGCAGCCGCGACATGACGGTACCGATCGGAGTGCCCA
>JAKOVT010000489.1 GCA_029781935.1 Actinomycetes bacterium
GGCGGTCGCGACGTACAGCGTGAACTGCCAGCGCTCGCGGGTGTCGGGCAGCGCATAGCGGTACAGCACGAACTGCGGCAGCCCGCGGATCACCAGCAGCAGCAGGAAGAACACGAGCAGGCGGCCCGGGGTCTCGGAGATCGAGTCGATGTCGAGCTTGGCCCCGCTCATCACGAAGAACAGCGGGATGAAGAACCCGAACCCCAGCGCCTCGATCTTCGGGGCCAGCCGGTTGTCGGGGCCGGGCGGGGCGTAGCGGCGCAGCACGACGCCCGCCACGAAGGCACCGAGCACGGCGTCGAGGTCGAAGATCGCAGCGAGACCGAGCAGGAACAGCATGAGGACGACGGTCCAGCGCACCGCCGTCTGCGACGAGGTGTAGTGCCCGCGATCGACGATCTCGCGGATGCGCTGGGTCATGATGCGGCCTGGTGAGCGGTAGATCAGCGCCGCGACCGATCCGAACAGCCCGATCGTGATCAGGGTGACGAGGAGCGAGTTCGATCCCAGCAGGAGCGCGATCGCGAGGATGGGACCGAACTCGCCGAGCCCGCCCGCGCCCTGGAAGTAGGTCCCGAAAGGGGTGTGCAGCAGGCCGCGGTCGCGGACCACCGGCAGCAGCGTGCCGAGGGCGGTGCTGGTGAGGGCGATGGCGATGCCGGCGAGGTCGCTGATCAAGCCCGCGTTCCACAACAGGTAGGTGATACCGAACGCGAGGGCGAGCGAGACGAACCAGCCGCTGACCGCCAGCTTCCCGGACCGCCCGCGCACGGCCTCGGCCTCGAGCTCGTAGCCGGCGAGGAAGAACAGCAGGCCCAGGCCTAGCTCGTTGAACGTCTCGGTCGTGGTGTTGACGTCGATGAGCTGCAGGCCCTGCGGCCCGAACACGACACCGCACGCGAGGAGCAGCACGACCTCGGCGATCTTGAGCCGCAGCAGCCCCACGACGAGGGGGACGATGGCCGAGATGACCGCGATGACGAGGAGCGAGGCGACGTTGTCGGCCAGGGTGTCCGGGCCGTCCTCGGCCAGGGTGGCCAGACCGCCGACGGCGAGCGCGGTGAGGTCCATGTCGTCCTTCCGGGCGCAGTGCCGCGATCAGTCCTCGTCGCCAGCGTCGTAGTCGGCGAGCTCGCTGAGGTCGAGCTCGGCGGTCTCGTCGAACCGTAGCCCCTCGGTGTTGCTCGGCGTGCCGAGTCGCAGACCGAGCACGGCCTTCTCGTCGGGCTTGGTCGCGAGCACGGTGTCGACGTAGTCCTGCGCTGCCTCGTCGAGGGGCACGTCGCGTCCGAGGCGCTCGCCCATGAACCAGCGGTGCTCGAGCACCTCGTGGAACATCTGGGCGGGTTCGAGCTTGCCGCGCAGGTCGGCCGGCACCATGCCCGTGACCGGTTCGAACACCTCGGCCACCCAGCGGTGCGCCGCGACCTCCTCGTCCTGGGCCGGGATGCCCTGGCTGACGCGGTAGGTGTCGAGGTCGTTGAGCAGACGGCGCGCCTGGTTCTCCTCGACGTCCAGACCGGTGAGCCGGATGAGCCGCCGCGTGTGGTGGCCGACGTCGACGACCTTCGGCGTCACGCGCACCGACGAGCCGCCCTCCTCGCCGATCACCGACAGCTCGGCGACGTCGAAGCCGAGCTCGTTGAGGCGGCGGACCCTGGCCTCGAGCGCATGCCGGTCGCCGAAGCCCATCGACTGCGGAGCGGTGATCTCGTCCCACAGCCGCTCGTACCGGCGGCGCACCTGCAGCGAGGTCTCGACCGGGTCGATGCTCGGGTGCAGCCGTCCGGACGCCTCGACGTCGAGCAGCTCGCCGCCCACGTTGAGCTCGGCGGTCTGCAGGTCGTACTCGCGGCGACCGTGCGACAGCGGCTCGTGGATCTCGCCGGTCTCCGCGTCGACGAGGTACGCCGCGAAGGCACCGGCGTCACGGCGGAAGAGGGTGTTCGACAGCGAGCAGTCGCCCCACGCGAAGCCCACGAGATGCAGGCGCACCATGAGGACCGCGAGCGCGTCGAGCAGGCGGTTGGCCGTGTCGGGCCGCAGCGTCGTGGAGAACAGCGCCCGGTAGGGGAGCGAGAACTGCAGGTGCCGCGTGATGATCGCGGCGGGGAGCTCCTCGCCCGTCTCGTCCGTGCGGCCCGCCACGATGCCGACCGGGTCGACGCACGGGATGCCACGGCGGCCGAGCTCGAAGAGCAGGTCGTACTCGTGCTGCGCGATCGGCTCGACCGTCTCCTTGACGGCGTACACGTCGGTACCGAGGCGGACGAAGCGCACGATGTGGCGCGAGATGCCGCGCGGCAGGGCCACGAGGGTCGACTCGGGCCAGTCCTCCAGCGGCAGGTGCCAGGGCAGGAAGAGCAGGTCGTGCTCGCCTGCCGCGGCGGTGACGCGCAGTCCCACGGGCCTCTCCTGGTGGTGCGGGGTGGTTCAGCCGCTCTCCGTGCGGGACGCCGTCGGCCCGCCGGAGACGGCGAGGGGCGGCCGGGAGTCCGGCCGCCCCTCGCCGCTGATCGGCTCGCGGTCAGTTGTTCCCGAGTGCCGCGCCCGTGGTCGGGTGGAACACGTGCGTGTGGTCGGCGTTGATGCCGACGTAGACGTGCTCCCCCTTCATCGGGGGCTTGCGGCCGTCGGCGCGGATGACGACGTCCTTGCTGGTGCCGTCCTGCGCGTCGACGTGGCCGTAGACGTAGGCGTCGGCGCCGAGCGACTCGACGACGTCGACCTCGAGCGGCCAGCCCTCGCCGTCGCCGGCGAGGTGGAGGTCCTCGGGACGGAAGCCCACCGTCACGGTGCCGTTGCCGCCCTCGCGCGCGGCGGCGACGACCTCGCGCGTCAGCGGGATGGTCACCGGGTTGCCGACCTTGCCGCCGATGACGGCTCCGTCGTCGGTGAGGGGCAGGTTCAGCAGGTTCATGGCCGGGGAGCCGATGAAGCCGGCGACGAACACGTTGGTCGGGTTGTCGTAGAGCTCGCGCGGCGTGCCGACCTGCTGGAGCAGACCGTCCTTGAGGACGCAGACGCGGTCGCCCATCGTCATGGCCTCGGTCTGGTCGTGGGTGACGTAGACCGTGGTGACGCCGAGGCGGCGCTGCAGCGACGCGATCTGCGTGCGGGTCTGCACGCGCAGCTTGGCGTCGAGATTGGACAGCGGCTCGTCCATGAGGAACACCTGCGGCGAGCGCACGATCGCGCGTCCCATGGCGACGCGCTGGCGCTGACCGCCGGAGAGCGCCTTGGGCTTGCGGTCGAGGTACTGCTCGAGGTCGAGGATCTTCGCCGCCTCCTTGACGCGGGTGGCGATCTCCTCCTTCGGCGTACCGGCGATCTTCAGGGCGAAGCCCATGTTCTCGGCCACCGACATGTGCGGGTAGAGCGCGTAGTTCTGGAAGACCATCGCGATGTCGCGGTCCTTGGGCGGGAGCATCGTGACGTCGCGGTCGCCGATGCGGATCGCGCCGTCGTTGACGTCCTCGAGGCCCGCGAGCATGCGCAGGCTCGTCGACTTGCCGCAGCCCGAGGGGCCGACCAGGACGAGGAACTCGCCGTCGGCGATCTCGAGGTCGAGCTTGTCGACGGCGGGGACGGTGGAACCCGGGTACAGCCGGGTGGCCTTGTCGAAGGTGACCGAAGCCATGGTGGAACCAACCCTTCACCGGCAGGAACGTGCCGGACGATCCGTAGTGGAAGGACGCCGGACCGTTGTCCGGCAGGCGCGAGCGTAACCGCTTTCACGCTCCAACGGGAGGGGATCGGCGAAGGTCGCCTCCGGTGCCAGACTGGCGACGTGCCCGACACCCGCGAGGCCCGTACCGAGGCCCCCACCCGCACCGCCGGCCCCGCCCGCACCGTCACGGCCGCGGTGCCGGACCTCCCGCGCCGGCCCGAGCCGCACGGCCCGGCCCGTGCCGACAACGAGCAGTACGTCGCCTGGCTCGAGGCCTCGTCGATGCTGGCCCAGGCCCGCGCCCGCGCCCGCCAGGTGTCCGGCCACGGGTCGCTGTGGCGCAACCCGTTCGCCCTGCCGGACGCGCGGCGGGCCGTCGAGCAGGCGCCGGTGTGGTTCACGGCGTACCCCGCAGCGCTGCTCACCGCCCCCGGGGCGACCTTCTTGCAGACCGTGGCCGACCCCGCGCTGTGGGACGCGCTCGCGCGGGTCGGCGTCCGGGCCATGCACACCGGCCCGGTCAAGCTCGCCGGCGGTCTCGACGGGTGGGAGCGCACACCCACCGTCGACGGGCACTTCGACCGGATCAGCACCGCCATCGACCCGACGCTCGGCACGGCCGACGACTACCGCACGCTCACGGCGTCGGCGGCTGCTGTCGGCGGCATCGTCATCGACGACATCATCCCGGGGCACACCGGCAAGGGCGCCGACTTCCGGCTCGCCGAGATGCGCTACGGCGACTACCCGGGCGTCTACCACATGGTCGAGATCGCGCCCGAGCACTGGGATCTCCTCCCTGAGCCGCGCGAGGGCGCGGACTCCGCGAACCTGTCGGCCGCCACCGAGAAGGAGCTCGCCGATCTCGGCTACATCGTCGGCGCGATGCAGCGGGTGATCTTCGCGGCGCCGGGCGTGAAGGAGACGAACTGGAGCGCGACGCGCGCGGTGGTGGGGGTCGACGGCGTCGAGCGGCGCTGGGTCTACCTGCACTACTTCAAGGAGGGCCAGCCGCAGGTGAACTGGCTCGACCCGTCGTTCGCGGGGCCGCGGCTCATCTTCGGCGATGCGCTGCACTCGCTGACCTACCTCGGTACGGGTGGTCTTCGCCTGGACGCCAACGGCTTCCTCGGCGTGGAGCGCAGCGGCGGCGAGGCGCCGGCCTGGTCGGAGGGGCACCCGCTCGCGGCGGCGGGCAACCACCTCATCGCGAGCATGGTGCGCAAGCTGGGCGGGTTCACCTTCCAGGAGCTCAACCTCTCGATGGACGCCATCCACGAGACCGGTCAGCAGGGCCCGGACCTGTCCTACGACTTCGTGACGCGTCCCGGCTACCACCACGCGCTCGCCACGGGCGACACGGAGTTCCTGCGGCTCACCATCTTCGAGGCGCGCCGCATCGGGATCGACCCTGCCTCGCTCGTGCACGCGCTGCAGAACCACGACGAGCTCACCTACGAGCTCGTGCACTTCGAGGACGTGCACCGCGACGACGAGTACCCGTTCCGCGGCACGACGATGCGCGGCGACGAGCTCGCGCGCACCGTGCGCGCCGACCTGCTCTCGCGCCTCACCGGTGAGGACGCGCCGTACAACCTGCCCTTCACCACCAACGGGATCGCGTGCACCACGGCATCGGTCGCCGCCGCGGCCATCGGCGTGCACGACCTCGCCACGATCACCGACGACGAGATCGACCTGGTACGCCGTGCCCACCTGCTGCTCGCGGCGTACAACGCCTGGCAGCCGGGGGTCTTCGCGCTCTCCGGCTGGGACGTGCGCGGGGTGCTCACCCTCCCGGCCCACGACGTCGAGCACCTGATGGGCGATGCCGATACGCGCTGGATCAACAGGGGTGCCCACGACCTCATGGGCGTCGCCCCCGAGGCCACCGTGTCGTCGGCCGGGCTGCCCCGCGCGCGAGCCCTCTACGGCTCGATCCCCGAGCAGCTCGCCGACCCGTCGTCGTTCCTCTCGCACCTCGCGACCATCCTGCGCGTGCGCGACGCCCTCGGCATCGCCACGGGCCAGCAGGCCGACCTCGCCACCAGCGGTGCCGCCTCGGTGCTCGGCCTCGTGCACGTGCTGCCCAGCGGCGCGCTGGAGCTGACTGCGCTCAACTTCGGGCAGACGGCGGTGACGGCGTCGTTCGCGTCGCCGCAGTTCGAGCCGGGCCTGCGGCTCATCGACGCCGCCACCGGTGCCGACGTCGCCGTGGTCGACGAGCTCGGGGTCACCACCGTGCCGCTCGAACCGCTCGGCGCGCTCGCGCTCGTCCTGCGCTGACGACCGCGGCGCGGGGGGAGCCGGGTCCGCCGGCTGCCCGGGTCCGAGGGCGCGCCGTCGTCCTCAGATCTCGGTGCCGGTCAGCGCCAGCACGAGCAGGATCACCGCGACCCACGTGATCGAGAGCACCTGCTCCCACGGCCGCCCGGCGAGCAGCAGCACGGCGTCGACGACACCGACGGCTGCCGCGCCGATCCCGATCGCGAGCATCGTGGTCGGCGAGGCCCAGATGCCCACGGCCAGCAGGACCACGGCGGTCGGCACCGCGAGCCACAGCGCCGTACCGAGCGAGGTCGGCCACCGCGCCAGCACCAGCCAGGTCAGCCCCGCCACGACCACCAGCAGCAGAGCGTCCTCCACGCCGGCTGCCGAGGACACGTCGTCGCCGCGGAAGAACAGCGCGCGGAAGGCGTTCTGGTACGCCGCGTAGGCGAAGAACGCGGCGCCCAGCACGACGAGGTCCCCGAGCAGGACGACCCCCGCGTGCCAGACCGTGTGCCAGGCGCCGTGCCAACCGGGATGCGACGTCGGCTGGGGAACCAGCGGAGAGACGGTGCTCATGACGCACCTCCCGCGCGGCGGCGGGCGGCCGATCCGCCCGGATCGCCTCACCTCCAGGCTAGGCGCCTTGCGCTCCCGTTGCCGGGCAGCTGCAATCGTCCTCGATGGTTGCCGAGGCGGTGGCACACGACCGTGCGGTGCTGGCGAGCGGTGATGGGTGACGGATGCGGTGCGCTGGGGCGTCCGACCTGGAGCACGGCGACGGTCCGTGGCCGGAACGGACGACCGGGATGTGCTCAGGCCGGGAGGGCGTGGAGCAGGTCGCGGAGGGCGGCGAGGCCGTCGTGCACCTCGGTGAACGTCGTGTAGAGCGGCGCGAGACCGACGCGGATGCCGTCGGGGTTGCGGAAGTCGGGGATCACGCCGCGATCGGTGAGCGCCTCGGTGAGCAGCCGCGCCTCGGGATGGCGCAGCGTCACGTGCGAGCCACGGACGGCGCCGTCGCGCGGTGAGGCGAGCTCGACGCCGCGCGGGGCGAGCCAGGCGTCGTGCAGCTCGACGGCGTACGACGTGAGCAGCACGGACTTCGCGCGAACCGCCTCGATGCCGGCCTCGGCGAGCAGCGCCACACCCTCGTCGACGGCGGCGAGCGCGATCGCCGACGGCGTGCCGGTCATGAACCGGCGCACGCCGGGCGCGGGCTCGTACGCCGGACCCATCGCGAAGGGGTCCGCATGGCCCATCCACCCGGGCACCGGGTTCGCGAGCGCGTCGTGGTGGCGCTGGTGCGCCCACACGAACGCGGGCGCACCAGGACCGCCGTTGACGTACTTGTAAGTGCACCCGACCGCGAGGTCGGCCTCGAGGTCGTGCAGCTGCAGCGGCACCGAACCGACCGCGTGCGAGCAGTCCCACACCACGACGGCCCCCGCCTCGTGCGCGGCGCGCGTGATGCCCTCGACGTCGGCGATCGCCGCGCTGCGGTAGTCGACCACCGACAGCAGCACGACCGCGACGTCGTCGTCGAGGCCGTCGGCGACCACCGACGCGGTGACGGGGGACGGCGAGACCTCCTCGGCCTCGCCGATCCACCAGACGCGGCCACCGCGCGCCTGCGCGACGGAGCGGGTGACGTACCGGTCGGTCGGGAACTCGCCGCGGTGCGCGACGATCGTCGACCGGTCGGGGCGCAGAGACATCGCGGCGTGCAACGCCTTGTAGGTGTTGACCGTGACGTTGTCGCACACGACCGTCTCGCCGGGACGCGCACCGAGCAGCGCCGTGCCCAGCCGATCGCCGACCTCGAGCGGGAGGTCCATCCAACCCTCGGTCCACGAGCGGATCAGCCGTTCCCCCCACTGCGAGCGCACCACGTCGTCGATGCGGCCAGCAGTGGCGGCCGGCAGCCGGCCCAGCGAGTTGCCGTCGAGGTAGACGAGACCGTCGTCGGCGATCGCGAAACGGGAGCGGAACGGAGCGAGCGGGTCCTGGGCGTCGAGCGCCTCGGCGCGGCTTCGGTCGGTCATGCTCCGCAGGCTGCCAGATGGCCGACCGGTCGCGTCAGCCGATGCCCCGCAGGCGCACGGCCGAGGCGGTCGCGAGCCGTACGGCGCTGCGCGCCGCGATGCGCGCGGCGACGGGATCGACGGTGCGGACGGTCTCGCCCGGGAGCGCCACGACTCGGCGTGCGACGAGGAACGGGTGGCCCGTCGTGGGGAAGCCCCAGAACCTGGTCACCTTCGCGACGTCGCCGCACGCATTGGTGTGCAGCATTGCGACAGCCGGGGTCCGGTCTCGGCGAGCGCAGCGGCACGCCAGCGCCCCGGTGCCTCAAGACCTGCTCAACCGCCCGCTCGCGCGGCCGGGACCGCGTCCGCCGCTCCGTACCGTGGTTCCGTGGCCCGAGTTCTCACAGTGCGCGCCTTGCTGGTGATGGCCCTCGGGGCCGCGCTGGCGGGGTGCTCGACCGCGTCCGCCGGCACGTCGCAGGGCTCGACGACCCCGACGGTGCCGCCGTCGGCGTCCGCGACCTCGCCTTACGGCACTCTCACGATCGACCCCGCTGGCCCCGACGACCCGGTCCTCGAGGTCGACGGCGGCTCGTCCGGGCACCAGACCTTCACGATGGTGCAGCTCGAGGCGCTCGGGACGACCACGATCACGGTCGACGAGCCGTTCGTGAAGAAGCGCCAGTCGTTCACCGGCGTCCCGCTCTCGACGATCCTCGCCAAGGCCGGGATCGCGGGGGGAGTGCGCCTCACGACGCACGCTCTCAACGACTACGACTACGCCAATGTCGCCTCGGCGTTCACCGGCTCGGAGGCGTTGATCGCCACGCAGCGCGACGCCGCGCGCATCCCGCTGGACCAGGGCGGTCCGATCCGGCTCGTCTACCCCGACGGATCGCCGCTCTCCGGCGTCCTCGACGCCTGGAACTGGAGCCTGGCCTCGCTCCAGGTCACCCGCGGAGTCGGGACCTGACCGTGTCCGCCGCCGGCGTCCGCGACCGCGCCTCCCGAGCGCTGCTCTCACCTGCGCAGTGGGTGACGGCCATCGTCGTCCTTGCCATGGTCGTGGGGCTCGTCCTGGCGAGCCTGTGGACCCAGCGGATCCAGCAGGAGCGCGAGTCGACGCTCGCGCGCACGGAGGGCGTGACGACCAACTCCCTCTACATGCTGCGCGAGACGATGAACTTCACGTCGTCCTTGCAGGCCTACCTCGAGGGGCAGGCGACCAGGCGCGACGTCCAGATCGCGCGTGCGCTCCTGCTCCGGCGGCTCTCCGTCGTCGACCAGTCCGGCGAGGCGGGTGGCGCGCGCACGGGAGAGGAGTTCCGCAGCACGCTGGCCCGGCTCGATGCCGCGGTGAGCGCAGCGCCCGCAGGAACCCTGCCGCCGGAGCAGCGTCCGGCCCTCGCGGCACAGGTGCAGCCGACGATCGACGCGTTCCAGTCGGCTGCGCGCAAGGACGCCGACGTCGTCGCCGGCGGCGTGCGCGACCAGGCTCGGGCGTTCGACGACAACCAGCGCACCGCGGGCAACGTCGAGCTCGCGCTGCTGGTCGGCTCGCTCGTGCTGGGCATCGGGCTGATGATCTGGATCGCGCACGGCGTGCGCGACCGCTACCGCGCGGCACGCTCGTCCCTGCTCGAGGAGGAGCAGGAGCTCGACGCCGCGCGCAGCGAGCTCGAGCGCCTCGGCGCCCTCGACCGCGGCCAGGCGCTGGTGCTGGAGCTCGTCGCGACGGGTGCGCCGGTGACGCGCGTGTTCGAGGCGATCGTCGCGTACGTCAGCGAGTCGTCGCACGGCGCGGCAGTGCGCGTCTCCTGGGGATCGCGGACGTTGAGCCATCCGCGCGGCGGGGCGGTCGGCCGCACCGACCCGGTGGCGTGGAGCCGCACGTTCAGAGTGAACGGCGCGAGCGAGGGCCGGCTCGACATCCTGGGCGCGAGCGCCGACCGCGTCGACGCGTACAGCCGCATCGCGGGGCTGCGCGGCTGCGACCTGGCCCGCCTCGCCGTCGAGCGCGACACGTCGGCGCAGCGGCTGGAGTTCCAGGCCTCGCACGACCCGCTGACCGGTCTGGTGAACCGGCACGCGCTCGTCGCCGAGCTCGACGAGCACGTGCGCACGGCAACGACGTACGGTCGCCATCTTGCCGTCATGTTCTGCGACCTGGACCGGTTCAAGCAGGTGAACGACACCCTCGGGCACGCGGCGGGCGACCGACTGCTCGTCGAGGTGGCCGCCAGGTTGCGGTCCTGCGTCCGCGACGGCGACGTGGTCGCGCGGCACGGCGGCGACGAGTTCGTGCTGCTGTGCCCCGCGCTGGACACGCAGGAGGCTGCCGTCCGCATAGCCGAGCGGGTCCGACAGGCGCTCTCCGCGCCCTACGACCTCGACGGCCGCGACGTCGTCGTCGGCGTCAGCGTCGGCGTCGCGTTCGCCGACCAGCTCGGCCGGTCCGCGGTCGAGCTGCTGCGCGCGTCCGACCTCGCGATGCACCGCGCGAAGCAGCGGGGCGGATCCCATGTCACGGTGTTCGACCGCACGTTCGAGGCGAGCGTCGCAGCCACACTCGACCTCGACTCGGCGTTGGCGCGGGCGCTGGTGCGCCGTGAGCTTGCGGTGGTCTTCCAACCGCTGGTGCGCATGACCGACGGTCGCATCGACGGCTTCGAGGCGCTGCTGCGCTGGCGGCACGACGGCACGTCGTACCCGCCCGACGTCTTCATCCCCCTCGCCGAGCGCAACGGATCGATCGTGGAGATCGGGCGCTGGGTCCTCGCGGAGGCGCTGTCGTCGCTGCGGGCGTGGCAGTCCGTGCCCGGCGGCGAGCTCGTCACGGTGTCGGTCAACGTGTCGGCGCGCGAGCTGATCGAGGAGGACTTCGCCGACTCGGTGCTGGCTGCGGTCGAGGCGAGCGGCCTGCCGGCCGACCGGCTCGTGCTCGAGCTCACGGAGCACGCGCTGGTCGACGTGCGCGCGGCGCGCCCGATGCTCACCAGGCTGCGCCACGCCGGCATCACCGTGTCGCTCGACGACTTCGGAACCGGCTACTCGTCGCTCACCCAGCTGCGGATCCTGCCCGTCGACGAGATCAAGCTGGACCGCTCCTTCACGCAGGGTCTCGACCGCGCCGACGACCGGCAGCGCGCTCTCGTCGAATCGGTGGTGCAGCTGTCGCAGGCGCTCGAGCTCGACCTCGTGGTCGAGGGGATCGAGACGGAGGCCGAGCGCGCGGCGCTCGTGGAGCTCGGTGTGCCGCGGGGGCAGGGCTTCTTGTTCAGCCGCCCCGTCGAGCGCGACGTCGCGGCGATGCTCCTCGTCGATCCGGTCCTGGCGACGGCAGGCGAGCGCTCCGCGTGAACGCTCTTACTCGATCCTGACCAACTTCGCCGTTTCTTGGACTAGCCCCGGTTGTCGCGGGTAGACCGCGCTGCGACCGTTGTTCCGTGGCCCCGTCCGGGGGTCCGACGACCCGAACGGACGGACTCCCCCATGGCCCACGACCGCTCCGCGCTGCACCCCGTCAGCGCCGACCGCGTGCCCGTCGGCTACGTCTCGGGTGTGTTCGACATGTTCCACGTCGGCCATCTCAACCTGATCCAGCGCGCCCGCGAGTGCTGCGACGTCCTGGTCGTCGGGGTGCTGACCGACGCCGAGTCCGTGGTGTCCAAGGGGCGACCGCCGGTGATCCCGCAGCACGAGCGCCTCGCCATCGTGAGCGCCCTCGGGGCGGTCGACGAGACGATCCTCGACCCCTCGCTCGACAAGCGGATCGCGTGGCGTATCCGCAGCTTCGACGTCCTCTTCAAGGGCGACGACTGGCGTGGCACCGACCAGGGTCGCCGGATGGAGGAGCAGCTCGCCGAGGTGGGCGCGCGCATCCAGTACTTCCCGTACACGGCGCACACGTCGAGCACCGTGCTGCGTCGCCACCTCGAGGGCGCCTGAGCGTCGGAGCCCCGCCTCGGGATCGAACCGAGGACCTTCCGCTTACAAGGCGGGTGCTCTACCACTGAGCTAGCGGGGCGGGAGCGTCGTCAGGCTATCGCGGCCGCCCCGCGTCGCTGCCCCGCTACCGGCGCACCGGCTCCCAGCCCCGCCGCGGGTCGCGGTTGCCGGTCTGCTGCGGGTCGCGGCTGCGGTACACCAGGTAGGGCCGCGAGAGGTAGCCGAGCGGGACGCTGAAGATGTGCACGAGCCGGGTGAACGGCACGAGGGCGAACAGCAGCATCGCCGCGACGGCGTGGAGCTGGAACGACAGCGGGGCGCTGGTCATCCCCTCCGTCTGGGGGCTGAGGACGAACAGGCTGCGGAACCACACCGCGACCGACTCGCGGTAGTTGTACCCACCTGGGTTGCCACCGCCGAGGTTCAGGAGGTTCACACCGATCGTGTTGTAGACGCCGAGCAGCACGACGGCACCCAGGACGACGTACATCAGCTTGTCCATCGGCGTGGTGACGCCCATGATCCGGGCGTTCGAGCGCCTGCGGTAGATCAGGATCGACAGGCCGGCCACCACCATGGCGCCGGCCACGACGCCGAAGCCGACCGCAGCCACGTGGTACGTCGACTCGCTGATCCCGACCGCATCCGTCCAGCCCTCGGGCACGAGCAGCCCGAGAACGTGCCCGGCCAGTGCGAACAGGATCCCGAAGTGGAACAGCGGGCTGCCGATGCGCAGCAGACGAGACTCGTACATCTGCGAGGAGCGCGTGGTCCAGCCGTAGGCGTCGTACCGGTAGCGCCAGAACATCCCGACGGCGAAGACGGCGACGCTCACGTAGGGCAGGACGGTCCAGAGCAGGGTCGAGGAGGCGCTCATGCGCGGGTACCTGCCTTCAGCGACTCGAGGGAGACGAACGGGGCGAGGCCGACCTCCTCGGCAGGGGGACCGCTGAACGCGAGCTCCTCGGCCGTCGGCCCGTCGGGCGCGGGGGGCACGACGGCGAGCAGCGCGGTCACGACATCGGCGTATGGCGAGGAGAACTGCGTCAGCGCCTTCTCGAGGACCTCGAGCCCCGCGCGGTGACGGGCGAGCTGATCGAAGGCGGCGGCGAGGTCGCCCACCGACCCGAACTCCAGCACGACGGGGAGGAAGTCCGGCAGCTCGCCGCTCGCGACGTCGAACCCCGCCCTCTGGTAGGCCTCCTTGAACTCCACGAGCGCCATCCCCCGACGGCGCGTGTCGCCGTTGAGGAAGTAGGTGAGGTAGAGGCACGCCTTGCGCCGTCGGTCGAAGATCTCGACGTAGTGGGACTGCGCCTCGAGAAGCGGGACCGAGGACAGCCAGCCGACGAAGCGCGCCAGCGGCACGCGCGCCTCTGCGGGCAGCGCGTCCGTGGAGCGCCCGACGACCGCGAGCCGGTCGACGGTGGACGCCTCCGGGTAGCAGAGCAGCATCGACGCGACGGCCATCAGCCGTCGTACCTCGAGCTCGTCGTGGCTCACTGCAGGCCTCCGATCTGGGGCAGCTCGTCGTGCCTGTCGGCCTCGAACCGCTTCCGCGTCGCGTGGAAGCTCTCGATGGACACGGGCACCGGCCGGACCTCGCCGACCGGCGTGGTCGTGCCCATGCCCGGTCCCCCCTCGAAGTCGAGCGAGCAGCCCGGCGTCTCCTCGAGAGCAGCGGCGGCCTCCTGATGCGCGGCCGGGATGACGTAGCGCGCCTCGTACTTCGCGATGGCGAGCAGGCGGTACATCTCGTAGATGTCCTCACCGGTCATGCCGACCGCCTCCGCGATCGACTCGTCGGTGTCGCGACCGAGGTTGATGTCGCGCATGTAGGAGCGCATCGCGGCCAGTCGCTTGAGGACGCCGTCGACGACAGCGGTGTCGCCGGCCGACAGCAGGTTCGCGAGATAGCCGATCGGGATCCGCAGCGCGTCGATGGCGCCGAACAGGTTGCCGGCGTCCTCGGCGTCGTGACCGGTGTTCTTCAGCGCGTCCACCACCGGCGACAGCGGCGGCACGTACCAGACCATCGGCATCGTGCGGTACTCCGGGTGCAGCGGCAGAGCGAGCCGGTACTTCTTCGCGAGGGCGTACACGGGCGACTTCTGCGCCGCCTCGATCCAGTCCTCCGCTATGCCGTCGCGACGCGCCTGCGCGACGACGTCGGGGTCGTTCGGGTCGAGCAGGACGTCGAGCTGCGCCTCGTACAGGTCGCGGTCGTCCTCGACGGTCGCGGCGGCGAGCACCTCGTCGGCGTCGTACAGGAACAGGCCGATGTAGCGCAGCCGGCCGACACAGGTCTCGGCGCAGACCGTCGGCTGTCCCACCTCCAGGCGCGGGTAGCACAGCGTGCACTTCTCGGCCTTGCCGGTGCGGTGGTTGAAGTAGACCTTCTTGTAGGGGCAGTTCGACACGCACATGCGCCAGCCGCGGCAGCGGTCCTGGTCGACGAGCACGATGCCGTCCTCCGACCGCTTGTACATCGCGCCCGAGGGGCAGGCGGCGACGCACGACGGGTTGAGGCAGTGCTCGCAGATGCGCGGCAGGTAGAACATGAAGGCCTTCTCGAGCTCGAAGACCACGCTTTCCTCGATCCCCTTGAGCATGGGGTCGGTGTGGCCGCGCTCGTAGGTTCCGCCGAGGTCGTCGTCCCAGTTGGCGCCCCAGCGGATCTCCATGTCCTTGCCCGTGATCATCGACTTCGGCCGGGCGACCGGCGTGGTGTCCATCGTGGGCGAGCTGATGAGCGTGTCGTAGTCGTAGGTCCACGGCTCGTAGTAGTCGTCGAGCCCGGGAAGCTTGGGGTTGCTGAAGATCTGGCTCAGCCGGTGCAACCGGTTCCCGGACTTCAGGCGCAGCTTGCCCCTCTTGGTGCGGACCCAGCCACCCTTCCACTGCTCCTGATCCTCGTAACGGCGCGGGTACCCGAGGCCGGGCCGCGTCTCGACGTTGTTGAACCACACGTACTCCACGCCGCTGCGGTTGGTCCACGTCTGCTTGCACGTGACCGAGCAGGTGTGGCACCCGATGCACTTGTCGAGGTTCATCACCATGCCCACCTGGGCCATGACGCGCGTCATCAGTACTGAACCTCCTGCGAGCGACGTCGGATCGTGGTGACCTCGTCGCGCTGGTTGCCGGTGGGGCCGTAGTAGTTGAAGCCGTAGGACAGCTGGGCGTAGCCACCGATCAGGTGGGTGGGCTTGAGCAGCAG
>JAKOVT010000495.1 GCA_029781935.1 Actinomycetes bacterium
CCGCAGCATCGTCGACCACGGGCGCACGTGCGGCTGGGTCCAGCCGCGGAGGGATCGGCCGTGCGCCTCGAGCACCTCGACCGCCCACGACAGCGCCCCGTCGCGCCAGGACGGGTCGGTCCAGCGCGAGGGTGCCGCGAGCGTCATGCCCGCATCCTGGCGGAGCCGGGCAGCGCGGTCATCCGCGTTCCGGTGTCAGAGACGGGAGGCGGGGGTGAGCCCGAGGGACATGCCGGCCAGGCCCCGCGCCCGGGTGCCGAGGCGGCCCGACAGCTCGCGCAGCACGGTCGACGCCGGTGCGTCGGGGTCGCTCAGCACGATCGGCCGGCCCTCGTCGCCGCCCTCGCGGAGCCGCACGTCGAAGGGCACCTGGGCCAGCAGCGGCACGTCGTAGCCGAGCTCCTTGCTCAGGGTGTCGCTCACCAGCGCACCGCCACCGGAGCCGAACAGGTCCATCGGCTCGCCGCAGTGCGGGCACGGGAACGACGACATGTTCTCGACCACGCCGGCGACGCGGCTCTTGGTCTGCTGCGCCAGCATGCCGGCGCGGATCGCGACCTCCGCCGCCGCGGTCTGCGGCGTGGTGACGACCACGACCTCCGCGTTGGGCAGCAGCTGCGCCACCGAGATGGCGACGTCGCCGGTGCCCGGGGGCAGGTCGAGGAGAAGGACGTCGAGGTCGCCCCACCAGACGTCGGCGAGGAACTGCTGCAGCGCGCGGTGGAGCATCGGGCCGCGGAACGCGACCGGCTGCGAGACGCCGCCGGGCTTGAACGGGAGCATCGAGATCACGCGGACGCCGTAGGCCTGCGGCGGCATGATCATGCCCTCGACCATGGTCGGCGCGTCGGTCGCGCCGAGCAGACGCGGGATCGAGTGGCCGTAGATGTCGGCATCGACCAGACCGACCGACAGGCCCGTGCTCGCGAGCTGCACGGCCAGGTTCGCCGTCATCGACGACTTGCCCACACCGCCCTTGCCCGACGAGATCGCGTAGATGCGGGTGAGGCTGCCCGGCTTCGTGAAGGGGATCTCGCGCTCGTCGTGGCCGACGAGCTTCTCGCGCAGCGCCTTGCGCTGCTCCTCATCCATCACGTCGAGCTCGACCTCGACCGCCGCGACGCCCGGGACCCTCGAGACGGCCGCGGTGACCCGCGAGGTGATGGTGTCGCGCATCGGGCAGCCGGCCACGGTGAGGTAGACCGCGATCCGGGCGACGCCGTCGACCACCTCGCGCGACTTGACCATCCCGAGGTCGGTGATCGGGCGATGGATCTCCGGGTCCTCGACCGTCGCGAGGGCGGCGTCGAGCGCGTCGAGCAGGCTGTCGGTCATGCGGTCGATGCTACGTGCGGCCCGCGGCGGCCACGACCTCAGGATGCGGCGTCGACCTGCTGCTCGACGTCGTCGCCGTCGTCGGCCCGCGCCTTGCCCTTCTTCTTGGGCTTGGCGCGGGCATCGCGCTCGTCGAGGTCGTCGAGCAGGTCGCGCAGCTCGCTGCGGAGGAAGTCGCGGGTCGCGACCTCGCCGAGCGCGATGCGCAGCGAGGCGATCTCGCGGGTGAGGTACTCGGTGTCGGCGATGAGCCGGTCGGTGCGGGCCCGGTCCTCCTGGTACTGCACGCGGTCGCGGTCGGCCTGCCGGTTCTGCGCGAGCAGGATGAGCGGGGCGGCGTACGACGCCTGCAGCGACAGCAGCAGGGTCAGGAAGATGAACGGATAGATGTCGGGGTGCGGCCACCACGGCGCCACGTTGATGAGGACCCAGAAGACGATGAACGCCGTCATGTAGCCGATGAACCGCCACGACCCGAGGAACCGCGCGATCCGCTCGGACAGGCGGCCCACCCGCTCGGGGTCGACCGAGGGGCGCAGCGAGATGCCGCGCTCCATCGGCTGGTCGAGGCGCGGGCCCCGACGCTCCTCACGCGCCATGGGTCACCGCCTCGTCGTCGCCGTCGAGCTCGTGGTCGTCTCCCTCGCGCCAGTCCTCGGGGAGCATGTGGTCGATCACGTCGTCGACGGTGACCGCTCCGAGCAGGTGGTCGTTCTCGTCGACGACGGGCAGCGCGACGAGGTTGTA
>JAKOVT010000499.1 GCA_029781935.1 Actinomycetes bacterium
CCGCAGAACGCGTCGTAGTCGATGAGCCCGGTGATCGGGGTGGCGTTCGGGTCCTTGCGCAGCTTCACGGTGCGGTACGACATCTCGAGAGCGTCGTAGATCATCAACCGCCCGAGCAGGCTGTCGCCGATGCCGGTGATGAGCTTGATCGCCTCGGTGACCATGACCGACCCGATCGACGCGCACAGCACGCCGAGCACGCCGCCCTCGGCGCACGAGGGCACCATGCCGGGCGGCGGGGGCTCGGGGTAGAGGTCGCGGTAGTTGGGGCCGTACTCGTCCCAGAACACCGAGACCTGGCCCTCGAAGCGGTAGATCGAGCCCCACACGTACGGCTTGCCGAGCAGCACGCACGCGTCGTTGACCATGTAGCGCGTGGCGAAGTTGTCGGTGCCGTCGACGATGAGGTCGTAGCCGCTGAAGATGTCGAGGACGTTGTCGTTGTCGAGGCGCGTGTCGTGGACGATCACGTTCACGAGCGGGTTCACCTCGAGCACCGAGTCGCGCGCGCTCTCGGCCTTGCTGCGGCCGATGTCGCTCTGGCCGTGGATGATCTGGCGCTGCAGGTTCGACTCGTCGACGACGTCGAACTCGACGATGCCCAGCGTGCCCACACCGGCCGCGGCCAGGTAGAGCAGCGCGGGGCTGCCCAGGCCGCCGGCACCCACGCAGAGCACCTTGGCGTTCTTGAGGCGCTTCTGCCCGACCATGCCGACGTCGGGGATGATGATGTGGCGGCTGTAGCGGCGCACCTCGTCGACGGTGAGCTCCTCGGCGGGCTCCACCAGCGGCGGCAGGGACACCGTAGTCATCTGGTCTCCTCGGTCGTGGACGGCGTTGCGGTACGCCGGTCCCCCGGCGTCTGCGCACGTCAACGGTGCCAGACGCGGATCTGTTCCCCGAGAGCGGGTCCACCCCTCGGGACAGCCGTCCAGCATCCGGACCACGCGTGCCGCCGCACCCGGTGGACGCGACGCCGTCGGCCGGGCGGGGACGGTGCCGCTCTCCTACGAGCGGAACCCGCGGTCGGCCATCGAAGCGCTCCCTCCTGATGTCCGCGGCCCCATCGCGCGAACGGCCCCGACGTCGACGCCGATCGGCGTCGAATCTCGGTGGCTCATCGCAACGAGCGGGGGCAGGGTGGACGAGGCCCTGTCGATCACGCGGCCGCCGAACGGTCGTCGGGACCGTCCTTCCACCACCCCCCGGGAGCTGCCATGCGCGAGATGCGCCGCCCGTCCGCCGTCCTGCTCGTCGTCGCCGCCGTGATGGTGCTCATCTCCGCCTGCGGCTCGTCGAGCGGTACCGCGGCGACAACCGGCCCGGCCGGTGCCGATCTCCCGGCACCCACGTCGGAGCAGGTGCAGAAGTCGTGGACCGTGTTCGCGCTCCCCAGCAAGCCGGGTGCGAGCGAGCAGAAGGTCACCTTCGACGCCTCGACCCTCAGCACGAGCGACGGCTGCAACACGCTCACCGGTCCGTACACGCTCGGCACCGACGGCGCGTTCAAGGTCGGTGAGCTGGCGGGCACCCAGAAGGCGTGCGACAAGCCGGCCGACACCCGGCACATCGACGCCCTCAAGGCCGCGACCAAGGTCGGCCTCGACGACCGCTCGGGCTACGACCAGCTCGTGTTCACCGACTCCAGCGGCGCGCTCGTCCTGGTCCTGCAGGACGTCGCCGGAGCCTGATGCGTACGCCGCGACTCCCCCGGGGTCGCGGCGTACGTTCGAGACGTGGGAACCCTCCTCCATCAGCACCAGCGGCTGTGGTCCACCGAGCCGCTCTGGGTCTGGCGGACCGTGCTCGTGCTCTGGTGGCTCGTGGTCGCCGCAGCCCTGGTCAGCCTCGTCAGCGCCCTGCTCAGCCTCGTGGCGCAGGTCTGACGCAGCGAGCGATCGGTCAGCCCCGCGGCGTGCGGCCCGCGCGCGCCAGATTTGCTGTGTGCAGCTCGGCCATCTCGGGGTCGGTCGCGCGCGGGTCGTCGGTGCGGCCCTTCTCGACGACGTCGTCGAGGTAGCGGCGGTCGGCGTCCCAGCGCGCCATCGGGTCGTGCGCGTCGGTGCCGTGGCCGGGGACGAGCAGACGCGTGCGGCGTACGACGTCCTGCAGCGAGTCGAGACCGGTGCGGTAGCGGACGAGGTCGACGTCATCGACGTCGGGCATGGGCAGCTCGAGGTCGCTCATCATGTCGCCGGCGACGAGCAGACCCCAGTCGGGGATCTCCAGCGCGAGGTGGTGCATCGCATGGGCGTCGTGCTCGTGGACGATCGCCTTCGGGCCGCGCCACTCGAGCTCGGTGCCGGCGATGGGCGTGAGGTGCGCGGCGATCGCGATCAGGTCGTCGGGCATCTCGCCGACGAGCGGTGCGAGCACCTGCTCGCGGTGCTCGACCGTGGCGCGCACCGTTCCCGGCGTCGCCCAGCGCGGCACGTAGCCGAGGTCGGGGTGCCAGAGGACGTGGTCGTAGTGCATGTGCGTCGCAAGACCGGCGGCGCAGGTGACGCCGAGCGCGGCGAGGTCGGCGGGGATCGCCGCGAGCTCGTCGGGCTCCCACGACGGGTCGATCACCAGGGCGCCGCCGTGGCCGTCGAGCAGGACGGTGGTCGCGGTCGCGTAGAGCCGCGAGCGGGCGACGTACACGTTGGGGGCGACCTCGACGAGCCGGGTGAGCGCAGCCATGCGGGCCAGTCTCGCGGTGCCGCTCGCGCTCCGCGAGGTCTTCGGCCACGTCGGTGGTCGACCGTGCGCGTTCCGATCGGCGACACTGGGCGCATGCGACCGGTGATCGGGATCTCCTGCTACGGCGAGCGCGCGGCGTGGGGTGCGTGGGACGTCGACGCCGTGGTGCTGCACCGCGCGTACGTCGAGGCGCTCGAGTCCTCCGGTGCGGCGGTCGTGGTGATCCCGCCGGTGTGGGACGAGGAGGGCGTCGAGGCCGTGGTGTCGCGGCTCGACGGCGTCGTCATCGCGGGCGGGGCCGACGTCGACCCGACGCACTACGACCACGAGCCGCACGAGACCACCGACCGTCCGCGCCTGGACCGCGACCGCACCGAGATCCGGCTCTACCGCTCCGCGCGCGACCACGGGCTGCCGGTGCTGGGCATCTGCCGGGGGCTGCAGATCATGGCGGTCGCGTCGGGCGGCCACCTCGTCCAGGACCTCCCGAGCGCGGGCTACGGCCTGCTGCACCGCGAGAAGCCGGGCACGTTCACCGAGCACGGCGCACGGTTCGCCGAGGGCTCGCTCGTGTCGCGCATCCTGGGGACCACCGACACCCGCGTGAACTCCAGCCACCACCAGGCCGTCGCCGACGGCGGTTCCCTCACCGTCACGGGCTGGGCCGAGGACGGCACGATCGAGACCCTCGAGGATCCCGACGCCGCCTGGGTGCTCGGCGTCCAGTGGCACCCGGAGATGAGCGACGACCGCCGCCTCTTCGAGGCCCTCGTCGCCGCGGCCGCCAGGCCTGTCGAGGTCTGACCCACCCGACCGGATCGCGTCGCCCAGTCCTCGGCAGCCCTCGAACATGATCATGTTCGAGGAACTACGGGCTCGGCTCCGGTCGTCGTTCCCCGAACATGATCAGGTGCGGAGAACTACGGCTGCGGGTGGTCGGTGCGCGCGCCCGCTGCGAGGACCGACGAGGCGCTAGGACGGTCGGACGCAGGTGAGCATCACGGTGCGGATACGCCGCTCCGCGAGGTTGGCGACCTGGTTGGCCGCCATCTGGCCGAAGGAGTCGCCGAGGAACGCCGCGAAGGTGACCGGCGGCGGCCCGTCGCGCTCGATGCGGGCCCGTACCTGGCGGAACCACTCGAGGCTCTCGTCGGACGAGTCGGCCTCGGCCTCGATCTCGAAGCCGGCAGCGCTCAGGAGGTCGCGCATCTCCTCCGCCGTCGCGAGGAAGCTCGTCGACGGGTCGGCCGCCCACGGCACCGGGTAGAGGACCTCGCCGCCCTCGCCCTGCAGCACGTCGTAGACCACGAACCGACCGCCGGGCCGCAGCAGCCGGACGGCCTCGGCGTAGAGCGCCGCCTTGTCGGGGATGTTCATCGCCACGTGCACCGTCATGGCGGCGTCGGCCGACCCGTCGGGCAGGCCGGTGGCGGTCGCGTCGCCGGCGAGGAAGCGCGTGCGGTCGGCCAGGCCGGTCCACTCCGACATCGCCGTCGCGACCTCGCAGAACTCGGGCGTGAGGTCGACGCCGGTCACGCTGCAGCCGCGGACCTCTGCCAGGGTGCGCGCCGGGCCGCCGAGCCCGCTCCCGAGGTCGAGCACGTGCGACTGCTCGGTGACGCCGAGCGCGTCGGCGATCTCGAGGGTCGCCGCCCGGCCGCGGATGTGGAACTCGTCGACCGGCGCGAGGTCGGCAGGGCGCAGCGATGCCCGGTCCAGACCCGCCGAGTCGAGGGCCGATCCGATCGCGTCGACCAGACCGCCCGCGCCTGCGTAGAAGGTGGCCACCTCGTCCATGCGCGCATGGTGGCACTGCCGGACCGCGACGTCGATGGTCGCGCCCCGGCTCGATCTCAGGTGACGATGGCGGTCTGGCGGGAGCTGACGATCAGGTGGCCGCGCGCGTCCCAGACCCGGGCCGTCTCGTCGGCGATCCCCTCGCGGATGGTCTCCGCGCGAGCCTCGATCGTGAGCGGTCCCTGGATGTCGCCGGGGTAGAGCAGCAACTGTGCGGCGACGGTCGGCGCGCCGGTCCAGATGTGCACGAACCACGGGCTCGGCGGCAGCAGGTCCCACGCCGCGGTCGCGAGGAACAGGTCGGCCGGTGCGCCGTCGGCGTACGCCATCCGACCGCGTACGACGGCCCGCTCCAGCGGCGCGCCTCCGCTGACGGCCGACGCGTCACCGGGATCGAGGCGCACCTCGACGTGCTGCAGCACCTCGTTGCCGGGCGCGCTCGCGAACGGCGAGTCGTCCGGTGTGCGCAGGTCTTCCCACGGCGCGATGCCCGGTGGCGGGGCGTCCTCCCGCAGCGCGGCATGCGCCTTCGGCGTACCCGCGGTGACGAGCGACTCGAGCAGGGTCGTGCCCTCGCGCGAGAGGCGCACGCGCGCGGTCGAGAGCCGGCCCTCGCGCAGGACCTCGACGTCGACGTCAGCGGGCCCGGCGCCGCGCGCGGGCGCGAGGTAGTGGGTGCTGATGGTGAACGGTGCCGCACCCCCGAGCGCCTCGGACGCGATCTGCCCGCACACCGCCGCGAGGTACCCGCCGTTGAGATGCCCGGTGATGTGCCAGCGCCCGTCGAGCTCGATCGTCGTCGTCACGCCCCCACCCAACCACTCCCACCCCCATGAATGTGCCCCTCGGTGCCCTAGAAGCACCAGAGGCGCCCCACGCGATCCGGGCCGGCGCAGACCGACGAGACCTTGGGGCGTTCCCGGTGCTTAGAGCGCACCGCGGGGCACATTGATCGGAGAAGGTCGGTCAGTCGAGCGGGGTCACTCCCCTACTCAGGACGGCGTCGTTCCTCCGCCGTCCTGAGCGGGGGCCCATCGTCCGCCACCCCGCTGCACGCGGGGCCCCTACCCCGCCTACAGCGGGGTGACGTACGCGCCGGAGATGCCGCCGTCGACGAGGAAGTTGGACGCCGTGATGAAGGAGGCGTCGTCGGAGCCGAGGAACGCCACGGCCGCGGCGATCTCGGAGGCCTCGGCGAAGCGGCCGAACGGGATGTGCACGAGGCGGCGCGCCGCGCGCTCGGGGTCCTTGGCGAAGAGCTCGATGAGCAGCGGGGTGTTGACCGGTCCCGGGGAGAGCGCGTTGACGCGGATGCCCTCGCGCGCGAACTGCACGCCGAGCTCGCGGCTCATCGCGAGCACGCCGCCCTTGGACGCCGTGTAGGAGATCTGCGACGTCGCGGCACCCATCGTCGCGACGAACGAGGCGGTGTTGATGATCGAGCCCTTGCCCTGGCGCTGCATGTAGGGGATGACCTCCTTGCAGCACAGGTAGACCGACGTGAGGTTCACCCGCTGGACCCGGTCCCACGCCTCGATGCCCGTCGTGAGGATCGAGTCGTCGTCGGGCGGGCTGATGCCGGCGTTGTGGAACGACACGTCGATCGAGCCGTAGGTGTCGAACGCGGTCTTGAACATGCGCGCGACGTCGTCGGCGTCGGTGACGTCGGCCTGCACGGCGATGCCGCCGAGCGCCTCGGCCACGGCGGTGCCGGCCTCGAGGTTCATGTCGACGATGACGACGTTGGCGCCCTCCGACGCGACCCGCTCCGCCGTCGCCTTGCCGATGCCGCTGCCGCCGCCGGTGATGACGACCGTGCGTCCGGTGTACCTGTCCACGTCGAGTTCAGCCTTCCGTTGAGATGAACACGTTCTTGACCTCGGTGAACGCGTGCAGCGCGTCCGGTCCGAGCTCCCGGCCGAGGCCGGACTTCTTGAAGCCGCCGAACGGCGTCCAGTAGCGCACCGACGAGTGCGAGTTGATCGACAGGTTGCCGCTCTCGGTCGCCCGCGCGACGCGGAACGCGCGACCGACGTCGCGCGTCCAGATCGAGCCCGAGAGGCCGTAGTCGGTGGCGTTGGTGAGCCGGATCGCGTCGGCCTCGTCGTCGAACGCCATGACCGACACCACCGGGCCGAACACCTCCTCGGTCATGAGCGGGTCGTCCTCGCGGGACGGCATCACCACGGTCGCGGGGTACCAGTAGCCCGGCCCCGACGGCACCTGCCCCTGGATCACCACGTTGGTCGAGTCGGTGATGAACGACGACACCGTCGCGTGGTGCCCGGCGCTGATGAGCGGGCCCATCTCCGAGGTGTCGAGCGACGGGTCCTCCACCCGTACGCCGAGCACCGCGGGCTCGAGCAGCGCGAGGAACTCGTCGAGCACCGACCGCTGGACGAGGATCCGCGACCGGGCGCAGCAGTCCTGGCCGGCGTTGTCGAACACGCCGTACGGCGCCGTGGCCGCAGCCTTCGCGAGGTCGGCGTCGTCGAAGATCACGTTGGCGCTCTTGCCGCCCAGCTCGAGCGTCACCGGCTTCACGCCGCGCGCGCAGCCCTCGGCCACGTGGATGCCGACCTCGGTCGACCCGGTGAACACGACCTTGGCGACGTGCGGGTGCGTCACGAACCGCTCGCCCACGACCGAGCCCTTGCCGGTGAGCACCTGGAACACGTCCTCGGGCAGGCCCGCCTCGAGCCCGAGCTCGGCGAGCCGCATCGCCGTCAGAGGCGTGAGCTCGGCGGGCTTGAGCACCACGGTGTTCCCGGCGGCGAGCGCCGGCGCGAAGCCCCAGCCGGCGATCGGCATGGGGAAGTTCCACGGCACGATCACGCCCACGACGCCGAGCGGCTCGTGGAAGGTCATGTCGACGCCGCCCGGCACGGGGATCTGGTGGCCGAGCAGCCGCTCCGGCGCACCGGAGTAGTAGGCGAGGACGTCGCGGACGTTGCCCGCCTCCCACCGCGCGTTCCCGATGGTGTGCCCGGCGTTGCGCACCTCGAGCTGCGCGAGCCCCTCGTTGTGCTCGTCGACGAGCGCGGAGAACCGGCGCAGGATCCGCGCCCGGTCGCCCGGCGACACGTGCCGCCAGGTCTCGAACGCCTTCCTCGAGCGGGCGATCGCGGCGTCGGTCTCCTCGAGGGACAGCGACGGGACCGAGGCGACGACCTCCTCGGTGACGGGACTGATGACGTCGTGCAGCGCGGTCACGGGACCTTCCTCGGCGGAGCAGAGCGGTGCGGTGGGCACCCCGATCGTCCTCCACGGAGGCAGTGCGATGCGGGGCGGGTGGGTTCAGAGGCGCTCGAAGCCGCGGAACCTCTCCCAGTCGGTGATGGTCCGGGCGAAGTCCTCGATCTCGATCCGGCCCATGTTGGCGTAGTGCTGCTGGACCTCCTCGCCGAAGGTCTCGGCGACCCAGGCCGAGCCCTCCCAGAGGTCGACCGCGTCGGCGAGGCGCCACGGGACCTTCTCGCCCGTGGAGGCGTAGGCGTTGCCCTTCTCCTCCGGACGCAGCTCCATGCCCTTCTCGATGCCGTCGAGGCCGGCTGCGACCATCGCGGCGACGGCGAGGTAGGGGTTCGTGTCGCCGCCCGGGACGCGGTTCTCCACGCGCAGGCCGCCGCCGCGGCCGACGAGGCGCAGCGCGCACGTGCGGTTGTCGCGACCCCACTCGATCGAGGTCGGCGCGAACGACCCGGGGGCGAAGCGCTTGTAGCTGTTGATGTTGGGCGCGAACATCAGCGACAGCTCGCGCAGGTGCGCCAGCTGGCCGGCGATGAACTGGCGGCCCACCGTCGACAACCCGTGCTCCTCGTCGGACTTGTCGGCCATCACCATCGAGCCGTCGGTGCCGCGGAACGACAGGTGGATGTGGCAGGAGTTGCCCTCGCGCTCGTTGTACTTCGCCATGAAGGTGAGCGCGTAGCCCTCCTGCGCGGCGATCTCCTTCGCGCCCGTCTTGTAGACGACGTGGTTGTCGCACGTGCGCAGGGCGTCCTCGTAGAGGAACGCGATCTCGTGCTGGCCGAAGTTGCACTCGCCCTTCGCGCTCTCGACCTGCATCCCCGCGCCGTCCATCGCGAGGCGGATGCGGCGCAGCAGCGGCTCGACGCGGGAGGTGCCGATGATCGAGTAGTCGACGTTGTAGAGGTTGGCCGGGTTCATGTCCCGGTACCCCTTCTTCCACGCCTCCTCGTAGGTGTCGTTGAAGAGGATGAACTCCAGCTCGGTCCCGACGTAGGCCGCCATGCCGGCGTCGGCCAACCGGGCGAGCTGCTTCTTGAGCACCTGCCGCGGCGACGCGACGACGTCGCGACCGTCGAGCCAGGTCACGTCGGCCTGCACCATCGCGGTGGCCGGGTGCCACGGCACGCGCCGCAGCGTGCCGAGATCGTGGGCCATGACGAAGTCGCCGTACCCGCTGTGCCAGCTCGACATGGCGTAGCCGTCGACGGTGTTCATGTCGACGTCGACGGCGAGCAGGTAGTTGCAGCCCTCGGTCCCGTGCGGCAGCACGTGCTCCACGAAGTACGGCGCGTGGACGCGCTTGCCCTGCAGCCGGCCCTGCATGTCGGTGATCGCGACGATCACGGTGTCGATGCGGCCGTCGGCGACCTCGGCCCTGAGCTGCTCGACGGACAGGGGGGCGCCCGCGGGGGCGACAGCGTTGCCGGACATCCGGGTTCCTCTCAGGGGGTCGGTAGGCACACCCTGCCGCGTCCGGGCTCCGGATGGGTGCCGAACCGCGGATCGGTCTAGACCGAAACCCCACGGAAGGGGGCCCCGGAGGAATACGCTCCGGCATCGCCGCGGCGTCGCGGCGCACGGCACGGGGGCCCGCACGGCCGTGGGAGCGTGCCAACCGGCGGAGAGGCGAGGTAGCGGTGGTGGTCGACCACGCGCTCGGCGCCGACCTGCTCGCGCGCCTCGACGCCGTCCCGGCGCTCGCGGACCGGACGGCGGTGTCCGACCTGTCGGGCGGGCTCACCAACCGCAACGTCCGGGTGACGACGCCGGAGGGCGACTACGTCGCCCGCCTCTCGTCGCCGGAGAGCGCCCTGCTCGCCATCGACCGGGCCAACGAGCACGCCAACTCCGTCGCTGCGGCGGCCAGCGGAGCCGCGCCCGACGTCATCGCCTACGCGCCGGAGGTGAGCGTCCTGGTCGTGCGGTTCGTCGACGGCGCGACCTGGACCGACGACGACGTCCTCGCCCCCGAGAACGCGCCGCGCATCGCGCAGGCGTGCCGCACCCTGCACGCCGGCCCGCGGTTCGTGAACGACTTCGACATGCTGCGACTGCAGCCGCACTACCTCTCGATCGTGCAGGAGCGCGGGCTGCGCCTGCCCGACCGCTACCTCGACTTCGCCGCCCACGCGCAGGCGATCGGCGACGCGCTCGCCGCACGGCCGGTGCCGACCGTGCCCTGCAACAACGACCTGCTCGCCGCCAACTTCATCGACGACGGCCGCGTCTGGCTCATCGACTACGAGTACTCCGGCAACAACGACCCGTTCTTCGAGATCGGCAACGTCTGGAGCGAGGCGGCGGGCACCCCCGACGACCTCGACCGGCTGGTCTCGGCGTACGTCGGACATCCCTCGACGTCGCTCACGGCACGAGCCCGACTCTGGGGGCTCATGAGCAAGTACGGATGGATGCTGTGGGCGTCCATCCAGGACGGCACCAGCGACCTGGACTTCGACTTCTGGTCCTGGGGCCTCGAGAAGTACGACCGGGCCGTCGTCGAGTTCGACGGCCCGGACTTCGGTCGCCTCCTCGAGGAGGTGCGCCGCAGCGACTGACCACCCACGCGCCGCACGAGCTGCATCCCGAGCAGTGCTCGCGTTGCGCGTGTCGTCCACCGGCACCCCTGTGGTGCCGACACACTGCGATCCAGGTCACGGCGCCGCCGTGGCCGTCCCGACAGGGGTTCCCGAAGGAGGGGACGCGTGGCTGACATCGACAAGCTCAACGAGGACGAGAGGCTTCTCGCCGAGCTGGGCTACAAGCAGGAGCTGAACCGGAGCTGGTCCGGCTTCCACAACTTCGCCATCTCGTTCTCGATCATCTCCATCCTCGCCGGGTGCTTCACCACCTTCGGTGTGGCGTAGAACAACGGCGGACCGGTCGCCATCTCGTGGGGCTGGCCGATCCTCTCGTTCTTCATCCTGCTCGTCGGCTTCCTCATGTCGGAGCTGGTGTCGGCGTTCCCGACGTCCGCGGGCATCTACTGGTGGGCCAGCAAGCTCGGCGGACCGCGCGCCGGGTTCTACACCGGGTGGCTGAACCTGATCGGCCTGCTGGGCATCATCGCGTCGGTCGTGTACGCCGCCGCGTCGTTCCTCAACATCACCATCGGCCTGTTCGACCCCGAGTACACGACGAGCTTCTTCTCGGGCAACTACCTGTACCAGCAGTTCTTCTGGTTCGTCGTCCTGATGATCGTCGTCACCGTGCTCAACCTCTTCCGCACCGAGATCCTGGGCCTCATCAACAGCATCTCGGTCTGGTGGCACGTCATCGGTGCCACGGTGGTCATCCTGATCCTGATCTTCGGCCCGTCCGAGCACCAGAGCATGTCGTTCGTCTTCACGCAGACGTTCAACAACAGCGGCTTCAACGACGGCTCCACCAGCGGCCTGCCGTTCTGGTTCTACGTGCTGCCGCTCGGCTTCCTGCTCACGCAGTACACGATCACCGGGTACGACGCCTCGGCGCACCTGTCCGAGGAGACGCAGGGCGCCGCCGATGGCGCGGCCAAGGGCATCTGGCGGTCGATCTTCTACTCGGCGATCGGCGGCTACATCCTGCTGCTCGCGTTCCTGTTCGCCGCGAACAACCCGGACGCGATCAACGAGCAGTCGCTGAACTACGGCGGCTTCACGGTGGCCGGCATCTTCGCCACCGCCCTGACGCCGACGCTGTTCAAGATCGTCATGATCATCTCGACCGTGGGTCAGATCTACTGCTCCACCGCATGCCTCACGTCCACCTCGCGGATGATGTTCGCGTTCAGCCGTGACGGCGCCGTTCCGGGCGCCTCGCTGTGGGCGCGTGTGAACACGCACAAGGTGCCGGTCAACGCGGTGCTGGCGTCCGCCGTCATCGGCGTCGTCCTGACCCTGCCGGCGCTCTACGAGGCCCCCAACGGCGCTCCCGTCGCGTTCTACGCCGTGGTCTCGATCGGTGTCATCGGCCTGTACCTCGCGTTCGCGATCCCGATCTTCCTGCGCTGGCGCATCGGCGACGACACGTCCCGGTTCCAGCCCGGATCCTGGAAGCTCGGGAGCCACTACAAGTGGATGGCTCCGCTGGCGCTGCTCGAGATCGTCATCACGAGCATCTACTTCCTGCTGCCGACGAGCCCGGCCGGAACGCCGGGCAACCCGGACTTCACCTGGACCGCCGTGAACTACACGCCGATCGTCGTGATCGGCGTGCTCGTGGCGATCACGATCTGGTGGGCGGTGTCGGCGAAGAACTGGTTCACCGGCCCGAAGCACACGATCGACCTCCCCGAGGGCGTCTCCTCGGCGGACGAGATCGCGCTGGAGCACCACCACGACGGCTACCTGACCGGTGAGCACCAGCAGCACCACCCGGACCAGCAGGCCTGATCCACCGCACGAGCACGAGGGGAGGTCGGCAGCCATGGACCGAGGGCTGCCGACCTCCCCTTTCGTCGTCGACCGGGACGCCGACTCGCCGGCGCACGCGCAGATCGCGGCGTGGCTGCGCGCGGGCATCGCGGGCGGCGATCTGTCCCCCGGCGACCGCCTCCCGGGTGAGCGCGAGCTCGCCGCCATCCTCGGCGTGAGCCGGATGACCCTGCGCCAGGCGCTCTCCGACCTCGAGGCCGCCGGCGAGATCGTCCGGGTCGCGGGGCGATCCGGCGGCGCGTTCGTCGCCGAGCCGCGCATCGAGGTCGACCTCACCCACCTCACCGGGCTCACCGACCAGCTGACGCGCGCCGGCCGGCGTGCCGGGGCGCGCGTGCTGCGTGCGGAGTCCGGCGTACCCGGTCGCGATGTCGCGGCAGCGCTCGGCCTCACCTCGCGCGGCCAGGCGCTCGAGGTCGTGCGCGTGCGCCTCGCCAACCGCGTTCCGGTGGCGCTGGAGACCTCGTGGTTCCCGGCCAAGCTGGTGCCGGGCCTGCTCGAGCGGTCGCTCACCGGATCGCTGTACGCCGTGCTCCGCAAGCACTACGGCGTCGACCCCGTCTCCGCCGCGGAGCGCCTGCACGCCGTCCTGGCCGACTCCACGACCGGTCCGCTGCTCGACGTCGAGCCCGGGACGCCGCTCGTGGCCGTGGAGCGCACGGCGTACGACGCCGCCGGACGCCCGGTCGAGTTCGCCCACGACCTGTTCCGCTGCGACCGCGTCGAGCTCGTCGTACGCCGCACACCGGACGAGCCGGTCACCCTGAGGGCCCTCACAGATCCCGCCTGACCCTCGGACCGAGCGTCGGGTCTCACTCGGCCAAGTGCCCACCAGAGGCCTTCTGGTGGGCACTTGGCCGAGTGAGACCTGGGGGTAGCAGGGCTTTCAGGCGTGGGAGGTGCCGAGGATGCAGAACTCGTTGCCCTCGGGGTCCTGCAGGACGGCCCAGGGGACGTCGCCCTGGGCGATGTCGGTACGCCGGGCCCCCAGGGCCAGCACGCGCGCGAGCTCGGCTCCGTGGTCGTCGGGACGCAGGTCGAGGTGCAGGCGGTTCTTGCCGGCCTTCTCCCCCGCGACGCGCACGAACATGATGCCGGGCACCGTGTCAGGGGTCGGGCGGATCTCCTGCTCGTCGTCCTCGTCGATCGTCACGACCCAGCCGAGCACCTCGGCCCACCAGTGCGCGAGCGCGCGGGGCTCGGCGGCGTCGACGGTCACCTGCTCCCAGATCAGCATGCGGTCAGGATCGCACGCGCTCCGAGCGCGGGTCGTAGAGCGGATCCTTCGTCACCGTGGCACCGATCCACTCGCCGAAGACACCGACCTCCACCCGAGCGCCGTCGGCGACCGACGCGGGCAGGTAGACGTAGGCGATCGACGACCCGACGTGGAAGCCGATGCCACCGCTGGTCACGCGGCCGAGCACTGCACCGTCGACTCGGACCGGCTCGTTGCCCAGCGCGACCTGCGTCACGTCGTCGAGCACCAGGCACACCAGCCGCTGCGCGACGCCCGCCTCCTTCTGGGCGACGAGGGCGTCACGGCCGAGGAACTCCTTGTCGAGCTTCACGCAGAAGCCCAGACCGGACTCGTACGGCGTGTGCGCCGGGTCGAGCTCGGCACCCCAGACCCGGTAGCCCTTCTCCAGCCGCAGCGAGTCGATCGCGCGGTAGCCACCGGCGACGAGGCCGTGCTCCTGACCCGCCGCCCAGAGCGCCTGCCAGAGCCCCGCGCCGTACTCCGTGGGGCAGTAGAGCTCCCAGCCCAGCTCACCCACGAACGTCACGCGCACCATGCGCACGGGGACGTCGCCGACCGTGGTCTCGCGCATCGACATGAACGGGAACGCGTCGTTGCCGAGGTCCTGCGGCGTGAGACCCGCCAGGATCGAGCGCGCGTTCGGTCCCCACAGCCCGAAGCAGGCCCACGCGCCGGTGACGTCGGTGATGGTGACGTCGGCATCGGTCTCGCGCGCCTGGGTCCGCAGCCACGACGCGTCGTGGTTGGCGAATGCCGTCCCGGTGACCACGACGAACGCGTCGGCGGCCGTCTGCGTCACGGTGACGTCGCACTCGACACCGCCGCGCGCGTTGAGCATCTGCGTGTAGGTCACCGAGCCCGCACCTCGGGCGACGACGTTGTCGCACACCCACTCCATGAGTCGCCCCGCGTCAGGGCCGCGCACCTCGATCTTCGCGAACGACGACTCGTCGAACAGTGTCGCCGTCGACCGCGTCGCGCGGTGCTCCGCGACCACCGCCGGCGACCAGTGGCGGCCGGCCCAGCCGTGCGGGCGCCACGACCCGTCGCCCTCGACCGCGTTGCTCTCGTAGACGTTCACCCGCTCCCAGCCCGACTTCTCGCCGAACGCGGCGCCGTGCGCGGCGTGCCAGGAGTACGCCGGCGACACCCGCAGCGGACGACCGGCGGAGCGCTCGTGCGCCGGGTAGCGGATGTCGTAGTAGGTCTCGTAGTTCTCGACCGTGCGCGCGAGCGTGTAGGACGGCGACCGGTACGACGCGCCGAAGCGCCGGACGTCCATGTGCCACAGGTCCATCGGCGGGGCGCCGTCGAGCACCCACTCCGCCACGACCTTGCCGATACCGCCGGCCCCGGCGATGCCGTGCGCGCAGAACCCCGCCGCGACGTAGAAGCCCGCGACGTCGGTGGGGCCGAGGCAGAACTCGTTGTCGGGCGTGAACGCCTCGGGGCCGTTGATGAACGTGCGGATCCCGGCGTCGGCGATCGCCGGCACGCGGATCGCGGCGTTCTCCGAGATCTCGACGAACCGGTCGTGGTCGGGCGCGAGCAGCCGGCCGTTGAAGTCGGCCGGCACCGCGTCGTACGACGACGCCGAGGCCGTGAACGGCTGCGAGTGGCGCTCGTAGCCGCCCATGACGAGGCCATCGACCTCCTGGCGGTAGTAGACGAGGTTGTCGGGATCGCGCAGCGACGGCAGCGGGGTCTCGCGGTGCTCGAACATCGCCTCGGTGACGACGTACTGGTGCGACATCGGGACGATCGGCACACGTACGTCGACCATCCGCGCGATCTCGGCGGCGAACATCCCGCCGCAGTCGACGACCTTCTCGCACTCGATGTCGCCCTGGTCGGTCCGCACGCGCACGACGCGACGACGCAGCCCCTCGCCCTCGGTGTCGATGCCGAGCACCCTGGTCCCCGTGTGGATCGCGACGCCCATCGCCCGCGCGCCGGCCGCCAGCGAGTAGGTGAGCGACGAGGGATCGACCTGGCCGTCGGTGGGCAGGAAGCAGGCGCCGACGACGCCCTCGGTCGACATGAGCGGGAACAGCTCCTGCGCCTCGGCCGCCGAGATGAGCGACATCTCCAGCCCGCTCGAGGCGGCCCAGCCGGCCTGGCGCTGGATCTCCTCCCAGCGCTCCTGGGTCGACGCGAGCCGGATGCTGCCGCACTGCACCCACCCGGGCGGCGTCCCGCCCTGCTGCAGGG
This sequence comes from Actinomycetes bacterium, assembly GCA_029781935.1. Classification (GTDB taxonomy): domain Bacteria; phylum Actinomycetota; class Actinomycetes; order S36-B12; family CAIYMF01; genus Longivirga. The sequence continues at coordinate 15,619 of JAKOVT010000499.1, forward strand.
AGGAGTAGAGCTCGACCGAGTAGCGGTTCATCGCTGTCAGCGTGGGGTCCGAGCGCAGCTGCCCGACGAGGCCGGCGGAGTGGAACGTCGAGCCGCTCGTGAGCTCGGCGCGGTCGACCAGGACGACGTCGCGCTCGCCGGAGAGGGCGAGGTGGTAGGCGACCGAGGCGCCTCCGACACCTCCCCCGATCACGACGACGCGGGCACGGCTCGGGAGGGCGCGGGGGGCCTGCTCGGTCACGGGAGAACGCTAGCCGCGATACGCCGGTCCGGCAGCAGAACGGTCTAGACCAAAACGCGCGCTCAGCGGGTCGCGCCGGCGCGCAGGAGGTCGCGCCAGGCCTCGGCCACCAGCACCGGCTGCTCCACCTGCGCGACGTGGCCGGCGTGCGGCAGCACCAGAACCCGGAGGTCGGGGAAGGCCTTGGTGTGCGCCTGGATCGGATCGACCAGCTTGTCCTGGCGGCCGTGCACGAGCAGGGTCGGGCAGGCGACCGTCTCGGCGAGCTTCCACGGCCGCTCGGCCGAGCGGTCGAGGTAGGTCGCCATCAGCGCGCGCAGCGACTGCACGAAGGCGTCGGCGACGTAGGGCAGCTGGTCGCGCCGCGCGACCTCGGCCACCGCCTCCTCCATCCGTGCCGGGGGCACCGCGGACGGGTCGGCGAAGCAGACGTCGATCGTGGCCTTGGCGCGCGTCGTGGGGTCGAGGGCGAGGTAGCGCTTCATGAGCGACGTGCCGACGCCGGGAGCTGCGACGACCGGTAGGTGCACGTTGGTCTTGCGCACGCCGATCTTCGGCAGCGCGGGCGAGACCAGCGTGAGGGTGCGCACGAGCTCGGGACGCCGGGCGGCGAGCTGCACCGAGATCGCGCCGCCCATGGAGTTCCCGAACAGGTGCACGGGTGCGCCGCCCCAGCGCGCCTCGACGAGGTCGGCCAGCGACTGCGCGGAGCGGCGCAGCGAGTAGTCGCCGTCGCGCGGCGGCGGCGACCAGCCGAAGCCCGGGAGGTCGACAGCCGCACCGTCGACCCGGTCGCGCAGGAGCGACATAAGGTCGGTCCAGTTCGTGGCGCTGCCGCCGAGCCCGTGCACGAACAGCGCCGGTTCGGCGATCGCAGGGTCGAGCGGCGCGGCGTGGCGCACGGAGAGCGTGCCGTTGGGCACGAGCACCTCCTCGCGCGGCCACGGCGGCGCGAGCTGGGCCAGGAGGTCGTCGGTGGTGCGGGGCAGGCGGGCGTCAGGCGTCGTCATCGGTCGGCGAGGTCCAGGGAGAGGCGTCGGTTCACGGCGTCGAGCGTCGCACGGATCACGGCGTGGCGGGCGTCGTCCCTCACCTCCGACGACCCGGTGAGGTGCTCTGCCCCCTCGGCCGAGAGCCAGATCACCCGGACGAGGGCGACCGTCCCGTCGCCGACAGGGGCCAGCGCGACGGCGTCGACCTCGAGCCGCACCTCCGACGGGAGCAGGTCCGAGAGCGCCCGGAGCGTCGCGGTGGCGACGGCGCGATGGGTCGCCGCGGGCGTGGGCAGGCACTCGGCGGTGCCGCTGTGCGCCACGCGACCCTGGACGAGCGTCACCGTCACGGCGACGCCGAGCCCGTCGGCCGACATCGCCAGCTCGGCCACGGCCACCCGGCGCAGCGGCACGGGCGGGATCGGCGGCTCGGCGTCGTCGGGCAGGACCGCGATCCCCGCCGGGTGACGGGCCGCGGACGCGAGGACCTCGGGCAGGAAGCGCGGTCCCGGACCGGGGTCGAGCTCGGCGAGCAGGGCCTCGAGGTCGACGTCGTCCTTCTCCTCGCCGAGGAGCAGCGTGCCCTCGGCGTCGGACTCCACGAGCCGGATCACGGTCGCCGACGGCGCCGGCTCGCCCTCGACGATCCGGAGGCGGCCGGGCTCGAGGTCGACCCCGAACTGGAGCCGGAGGATGCGCTGGGCGGCGCGCGCGACGTCGACGGCGTCGACGTCGGCGTCGAGCACGACGTGCAGCACCTCGGGGCCGCCGCGCTGCCCGGGGACGATGGTGGCCCGGGAGACGCCGGGCACCACGGCGACCGCGGCCTCGATGGCCGCGGGGTCCGGGCTCGCCACAGCCGTTCCCGCCATGCCTGCCACGGTAGGAGTCGGCACGTCCCTGTTGCACCTCGACGACCCCGCGGAGGGCGAACCGACCGCTCCCGGCGGGCACGCGTTCGGTGACCGGTCGGCGTACGGTGGAGCTGCACTCCGAGAAGGCCGAGCCGAGGAGGATGCACCATGTCCGAGCCCACGATCGCGCGCGGCGAGCCCGCCGACCTGCAGGAGCAGGCGCTCGAGATCGTCCCCGACGACGAGGCCGACGAGCCCCTCGAGGTCGTCTGGGAGTCCGACCCGGCCGACCAGATCGAGCAGAGCCGAGCCGTCGCCGTCGACGACGAGCGCGACGACGAGCACCAGTCCTGACGGCCCGGCTGCCCCACGGTCGGATTACCGGCCGGTAAGGTGCGGCTCATGTCGGTCGCCAGCGACGCCAGCCGCTCCCGCGGACAGCGCCTCCCTCGACGCGAGCGTCGCGCGCAGCTGCTCGACGCCGCCCGCGAGGTGTTCGTCGCCCAGGGCTACCACGCGGCCGCGATGGACGACATCGCCGAGGCGGCGGGCGTCAGCAAGCCGGTGCTCTACCAGCACTTCCCGGGCAAGCTCGACCTCTACCTCGCGCTGCTCGACGCCTCGTCCGAGGCGCTCGTGGCCGCGATCCGCAAGGCGCTGGCCTCGACGTCGGACAACAAGCTGCGCGTCCAGGCGACCGTGCAGGCCTACTTCGACTTCGTCGACGACCCGGGTGGCGCGTTCCGCCTCATCTTCGAGAGCGACCTCACCAACGAGGCCGCGGTCCGCGAGCGCGTCGACCGCACCAACGACCAGTGCGCCGAGCTGGTCAGCCTGGTGATCGCGCAGGACACCGGCCTCACGTCGGAGGAGGCGATCCTGCTCGCCGCCGGTCTCGGCGGACTGGCCCAGACCGCCGCCCGCCGCTGGCTGCGCGACGGCAGCGCGATCCCCAAGGACGCCGCGGCCGCGCTCGTGAGCACGTTGTCGTGGCGAGGGATCTCGCGCATCCCGCTCTCGCACCCGCCGGCCGACGCCGTCGGCTAGCACCCGCCGCAGTACGCCGTCGGCGTACACGGGCTCCCACCGGACGCCGCGGCGCCGGCCACGCGTTAGGGTCGGCGGCAGGACGAGACCGGCAGGACCAGAGCCGGACGAGCGCGGGAGGACACCGGCGTGGAGGTCAAGATCGGCGTGCAGCACGCGGCACGCGAGGTCGTGCTGGAGAGCGCGCAGTCGTCCGAGGACGTCACGGCTCTCGTGACGGCGGCGGTGGCCGCCGGGTCGCTGCTCACCCTCGCCGACGAGAAGGGCCGCACGGTCCTGGTCCCCGGCGACAGGATCGCCTACGTCGAGATCGGCGCCACCGAGCGCAGCCGCATCGGCTTCGGCGCGGTCTGACCCCCTTCCGAGGCCCGCAGCCCGAGGGGCTGCATCTCCCCTGCTGGCGCTGCCCGCCAGCGCGGGCCCACAGAGGAGGCAGACGCTAGGCCTGCAGGCCGAGGGTCTGCATCCGCTGGGTGTGGGCCTCGGTGAGGCGGTTGAACATCGCGCCGAGCTCGGCCAGGCCGAGGCCCGGGCGCTGACCGCCGCCGACGATGAGCGAGGCGAGGCCGTCGCGCTCGGCCGCCACGACCTGCGCCTGCGACAGCGCCTCGCCGACCAGACGGCGTCCCCACAGAGCGAGCCGACCGGCCACCCTCGGGTCGGCGTCGATGGCCGCGCGCACGGTGGCGACCGCGAAGTTGGCGTGGCCGGTGTCGCCGCAGACGTCGAGGACGAGCGCCTGCGACTCCGGGTCGAGCACCTCCGCGATCTCGCGGTAGAAGTCGGTGGCGATGACGTCGCCGACGTACGCCTTCACCAGGCTCTCCAGCCAGTCGCTGGGTGCGGTCTTGGCGTGGAACTCCTCGAGCGGGGCGACGAACGGCTCCATCGCGGTCGAGGGGTCGGCCCCGAGCTCGGCGAGGCGCTCGGCCAGTCGCGTGAAGTGGCGGATCTCGGCGTTGGCCATCATCGCCAGCGCCGCCTTGTCGTCGAGCGTGGGCGCCAGCGAGGCGTCGGCCGCCAGCCGCTCGAAGGCCACGAGCTCGGTGTAGGCCAGGACGCCGAGGAGGTCGACGACGGCCGCGCGGTACTGCGGGTCGTCGACGAGGGCCGAGGTCGGCGGCGGGGCTGCCCCTGCGTCCGCGAAGTCGCTCACGGGTCGTGAGCGTACGTCGTCGGGGCCCGCGACGCGCTCCGCTCGGGCGCCTGGGTCCCCGCACGGCGCCGCTGGTCGGGAGCGGGCGCCCGCACCGGTAGACTGGCGGTCGTATCTTCCGGTCACGGTCGACGCAGTCCCATCCCCCGTGGCCTTCCCGGCCAGGGTGGCCGGCGAGTCCCGGAGTCGCGGTCCGTTCGCAGACCTGGGCGTCGGACGCCACCCTGCCTCGACCACGGAGCGACACCCTGACCAGCACCGAGCACCTGACCAACGAGCACCTGACCGACGAGCACGCCACGAGCACCACCGAGCACGACGAGACCGTCCAGGCGACCCCCGACGTCGCCGCCCTCCCCGCCGCCGAGCCCAAGACCTTCGCCGAGCTCGGCGTCGACCCCGCCATCGTCGAGGCGCTCGCCTCCGACGGCATCGTCACCGCCTTCCCCATCCAGGAGCTCACCCTCCCGATGGCGCTCGCGGGCACCGACCTCATCGGCCAGGCCAAGACCGGCACGGGCAAGACCCTCGGCTTCGGCATCCCGCTGCTGCAGAAGCTGATCGCGCCCGACGACGCCGCGTTCGCCGAGCAGAAGGACTCCGTGCGCGGCAAGCCGCAGGCCCTGGTCGTCGTCCCCACCCGCGAACTGGGCATCCAGGTCGCGAGCGACCTGCAGAAGACCGGTCGGGTGCGCGGTGTGCGGGTGCTGTGCGTGTACGGCGGCCGCGCCTACGAGCCCCAGGTCGAGGCGCTGCAGCAGGGCATCGAGGTCGTGGTCGGCACCCCGGGCCGCCTCATCGACCTCGCCCGGCAGGGGCACCTCGACCTCAAGCACGTGCAGACCCTCGTCCTCGACGAGGCCGACGAGATGCTCGACATGGGGTTCCTCCCCGACGTCGAGCGCATCGTGTCGCTCACGCCGGCCAGCCGGCAGACGATGCTGTTCTCGGCCACGATGCCCGGCCAGATCGTCGCGCTCGCCCGTCGCTACATGACCCAGCCGACCCACATCCGCGCGCTGGACCCGCACGACGAGAACGCCACCGTCGACGCGATCGAGCAGCACGTCTGGCGCGCGCACAGCCTCGACAAGCAGGAGCTCATCGCACGCGTCCTGCAGGCCGAGGGCCGTGGCCTGACGATCATCTTCTGCCGTACCAAGCGCAACGCCCAGCGCGTGTCCGACGACCTCGCCGACCGCGGGTTCGCGGCAGCCGCCGTGCACGGCGACCTCGGCCAGGGCGCGCGCGAGCAGGCGCTCCGCGCGTTCCGCAACGGCAAGGTCGACGTGCTCGTCGCGACCGACGTCGCCGCGCGCGGCATCGACGTCGCCGACGTCACCCACGTCATCAACTGGGAGTGCCCGGACGACGACAAGACCTACCTGCACCGCATCGGCCGCACCGGCCGCGCGGGCAACTCGGGCGTCGCCGTCACGCTGGTCGACTGGGACGACCTGCACAAGTGGAAGATGATCAACCAGACGCTCGGCCTGCCCTTCGACGAGCCGATCGAGACCTACTCCTCGAGCCCGCACGTCTACACCGGGCTGGGCATCCCCGCCGGCACCAAGGGCCGGCTGCCGAAGACGGCGCAGACCCGCGCGGGACTCGACGCCGAGGTGATCGAGGACCTCGGCGAGACCGGTGCCGCCGCCGGGAAGCGCAACCGCGGCAAGGGCGACCGCGATCGCGACCACGGCCACGGCAAGGGCGGCAAGGCCAAGCGCGACGACCGCCGCGACGACCACCCCCGCGACAAGGACCGCGACAAGGACCGCGAGCGCGCCGACCGGCCCAAGCGCGAGCGCCGTCGCACCCGCAACGGCGAGACCCTCGACGGCGCCGGGGCCGACACCGGCTCGGTGGGCGCCACGCCCGCCGGCACCACGTCCGCCAGCACGACGTCCACCGGCACGACGTCCACCGCGCCGGCTCAGCCCGACGCCGACCGCCCCGCCGACGGTGCCATCGCGACCGACACGCCCAAGCGCCGACGCCGACGCGGTGGTCGGGGTCGCGGCGGCTCGTCGACCGCCACCGAGGCCACGACCTCGACCGACTGAGCTCGTGACCGACGATGCCCCGGCTCACCGAGCCGGGGCATCGCGCTGCCCGGGGCCCCCGTAAGCCAGCCCGACCGCCCAGAACCCACGCACCCGACCAGCACGAGCGGGACGTGCCCCGCCCACGCCGGTCGGGCCCCCCCACCACCACGACGCCGCGGACCACGAACGGCGAACGGGCCCGACCGGCACGCGACGCAGTCGCGAGGGGCGGGGTCCGGCGACGCGAGGAGCGCAGCGACGAGCTGGGAGCGGCAGGTTACGCGGGCACCGGCACCTGGAGGAGGGTCGTGCCGTCCGGGGTCGTGATGTCGAACCGCTCGAGGTCGGCGACCGAGAACCAGGTCGACGCGGTGATGGTCGCCTCGCCCTCGTAGTTCGCGATCCAGGTGGAGGTGACCTCCCGCTTCCCGTCGGGGCCCACGGCCACGAGCGAGCAGTGCTCGCCGGGCGTGACTCCGGACAGCGTGAGGTCGAGGGTGGTGCCCTCGTCGGTCGGGGTCATGACGATCCTCGCCTCCACTCCGGTCGCCACCGACGACCCCATCGCGGTGACGGTCGCCGGGGTGCGGTGCGACGAGCCCCACCAGACGCCGCCGAGGACCAGCGCGAGGACGGCCACCGCTGCGGCGGCGAGGAGCGGAAGCCTGCGCCGACGGAGCGGTACGACGGGAGCGGCCGACCCGGACGTCTCCGACCCGGACGTCTCCGACCCGGACGTCTCCGACCCGACCGACGCCGGCCCGACCGACGCCGACCCGACCGACGCGGTGCCGACCGTCGCCGGGCCGGCAGGCTCGGAGCCGGCAACCGCAGCGCCGGGCGCCGCCGCCTGCTCGGCACGCACCCGCGCCAGCGCGGCGTCCAGGATGCGCGACGGTGCGGGCTCGAGCTCCGCGGGCGACAGGCCGGCCCGGTGAATCAGCCCGGGCAGCGGGGCGATCTCGGCCAGCGCGGACGCGCACCGCGGGCAGGAGCGCACGTGCGACTCCACCTGCTGGCGCTCGGCCGGGTCGAGCGCGCCGAGGACGAGGGCGCCGAGGGCGACCTCGGCGTCGTCGCAGGAGAGCTGGGCGGCCGTCATCGCTGGGCACCTCCTTCGACGAGAGTGCTCCGCAGGGCGCGGAGCGCGTGGTAGGACCGCGACTTCACGGTGCCGGCGGGGATCCCGAGGACCTGCGCGGCCTCCGACACCGAACGACCGCGGAAGAACGTCTCGACGAGCACCGCGCGGTGGTGCTCGGGCAACGACTCGAGCGCCGCCGCGACCGTCCAGGCCTCGACGGCCCGCTCGATCTCGTCGGCAGAGGGCTGCTGGGCCGCCCAGTCCAGGGCATCGCCCCCGATCTCGGACGGGCGCGACCGCTGGGCCCGGAAGCCGTCGATGGCCGCGTTGCGGGTGACGGTCATGAGCCACGCGCGCTCGCCGTCGCTGCCGCCGTCGGACACCTCGGGGTGCCGCCATGCCCGCACCAGGACCTCCTGGACGACGTCCTCGGCACGCTGCCGGTCGCCCCCGCACAGGCGGGTGGCGAACGCCAGCAGGACCGACCCGTGCTCGGCATGGATGCGGCGCAGCCGCTCCTCGCCGTCGTCGGGTCCCATGACCACGCAACGTACGGCGCGACCTGCGGGTTCACCGCCGTGCCGCACCGATCGAGGTGATCTCGCACACCGTCCTCTCAGCGGACCGGCAGCGATCGACGGGGTGAACCAGGGCAGCGTCGGCTGCGTTGAACGGGCGAGCAGCGCCGTACGCCCGACGCCCCCGAGGAGCCCCCGTGACCGAGCTCGTCCAGCGCCCCGCCGACCCCTCGACCGAGCCGACCGAGCCGGGCCAGCCGACCGGGCCAACCCAGCTGATCGGGCCGATCGGCCCCAGCCGACGCCAGGTCCTGCTCACCGGCGGCATCGTGGCCGCCGCAGCGGCCGTGACCGCCGCCTGCGGCTCGTCGGGGTCCGCCTCCTCGACGACGGGCGCCGGTGGGTCGACCCCCGCGGGATCGTCCGCGCCGTCGGGGTCCTCCCCCTCCGAGGACTCCGGCGGCGCGACGACGGTGGCCGCGGCCGACGTCCCGGTGGGCGGCGGCGTGATCCTGGCCGACCCGAAGGTGGTCGTGACCCAGCCGGCCGCGGGCGAGTTCAAGGCGTTCACGGCCGTCTGCACCCACCAGGGCTGCACGGTCGCGTCGGTCGCCGACGGCGTCATCGTCTGCCCCTGCCACGGCAGCCGCTTCTCGATCACCGACGGCTCGGTGCAGGGCGGACCCGCTCCCGCGCCGCTGGCCTCCGTGCCCGTGAGCGTCTCGGGCGGCACGATCACCGTGTCGGCCTGACCCGCCCCGCACCCGACCGCGGCACGCTGCCCCGGACGACCGGGCGGGCCCCCGTCCCCCCGTGGGCCCGCCCGGTCCGGGACTGCGCAGTGCCGCGCCACGACCGGGTCGAAGGGCTCCGGCGTACGCCGCGGGCGCCGACGACCTCAGCGCAGGACGACGACGGTCGTGCCGACCGGTGCCCAGCGGTAGAGGAACAGGGCGTCGGCGTCCGTGCTGTGCACGCAGCCCCCGTGCCCGACCGCCAGCCCGAGCTGCGACACCGGGTGGGTGTAGCGCCCGTTCGAATACGTCGGGATGGTGTGGAAGCCGATCGAGGCGGCGCGCCCGTGGGCGAACCGCACCATCCATCGGAACCGCACGCCGTAGACGCCCGACGAGCTCGTCGGGGACTTGCTGAACACGTGGTAGACGCCGGGGCGCGGCCAGTCCTTGCGGCCGCTGACCTTGAAGTCGCGGACGACGCAGCCACGGGCGTCGACGAGCCACGCGTGCTGCGGGACCTTCTCGCTGTAGACGATGCGACGACCAGCGCCGCTCGCTCGCGGCAGCGCGACCGAGGGCGTGCGGCACACCGGCGCGGCCGGCCGCACCACGGGCTTCGGGCGCGACGTGGGTGCGCTCACGACCGGGCCCGGGGAGCCCGGGACCACGGCGGCGAGGGCGGACGACGGCACGACGACAGCACCGGCGCACGCGACGGCGACCGTCAGACCGGCGAGCAGCCGCCTCACGACGACGACTCCTCGACCATGCGGCGCGCGTGGATCCGGTAGGCCTCCACCCCGCGCAGCGTCGAGGCGGTCGAGAGCGCCGAGCGGCCGATCGCCGGCGCCTCGGCGAAGCGCACCGACCGGGCGATCGGCGGATCGAGGACCGGGACGTCGTACCGCTCCTGGATGTCGGCGAGCACGGCGCGGGCGTGCGCGGTGCGACCGTCGTACAAGGTCGGCAGGATGCCGCTGATCCGCAGCCGAGGGTTGGTGGCGCGGGTGACGTCGCGGACCGTCTCGACGAGCTGCCCGACCCCGCGGTGCGCGAGGGTCTCGCACTGCAGCGGCACCATGACCTCGTCGGCCGCGGTGAGGGCGTTGACGGTGAGGATCCCCAAGGTGGGTGGGCAGTCGAGCAGGATCCAGTCGTAGCGGGCGCGGACGTCGCCGAGAGCGTCGTCGAGGGCGTGCTCGCGGTTGCCCCGCAGCAGCAGCGTGGCCTCGCTCTGGGCCAGATCGATCGTGGCCGGGACCAGGTCGACGCCGTCCGGGGTCCGCACGAGCACCTCGTGCACGCGCCTCTCGCCGCCGAGGACGTCGTGCAGCGAGACCGACAGGTCCTCCGGGTCGATGCCGAGCGAGAAGGTGAGGCAGGCCTGCGGGTCGAGGTCGACGAGCAGCACGCGCTGGCCGAGCTCGGCGAGGGCGGCACCGAGCGAGGCGACCGTGGTCGTCTTGCCCACGCCGCCCTTCTGGCTGGCCACCGCCACCGTGCGCGCCATGTGCCCCGTCCCGTCCTGGTCGAGCAGGTACGTCGTCCGATCCGTAGTCTGCCGTCCGTGAGCACCCCGCCGTACCTCGACCTGCCCATCGGCGCCCGACGGGTCGCGCTCCCCACGACGCGCGGCGACCTGGCCGGCCTGCGGATCGACGCGGAGGACCCCGTCGGCACCCTGCTGCTCGTGCCGGGCTGGACCGGCTCGAAGGAGGACTTCCTCGCGGTCCTCGAGCCGCTGGCGCGACGCGGCTGGACCGTGGTGGCCTACGACCAGCGCGGGCAGTACGAGTCGGCCGGGCCCGACGAGGAGTCGGCGTACACCCTCGCCTCCTTCGCCCAGGACCTGCTCGAGGTCGCCGCGGGGCTCGGCGAGGTGCACCTCGTGGGCCACTCGTTCGGGGGCCTCGTGTCGCGCGAGGCTGTGCTGGCCTCGGGCGGGGCGGGCTTCGCGTCGCTGACGCTGCTGTGCTCCGGGCCCGGCCCGCTGCCCGCGGGGCACCGCGACAAGCTCGGAGCGATGCACGCCGCCCTGCCGCAGGTGCCGCTGCCGGTGATCTGGGACGTGAAGGAGGCCGCCGACCGCGAGGCCGGCTGGGCGCCGCCGTCCGACGAGGTCGGGGCGTTCATGCGCACCCGCTTCGTCTCCAACAACCCCTACGCGCTGCGGGCCAAGACGGCGATCCTGCTCGACACCCCCGACCGCACCGACGAGCTCGCTGCGCTCGCCGCGGACGGGTTCCCGGTCGGAGTGGTCTACGGGCCCGACGACGACGCGTGGCCGCTGGCGGAGCAGGACCGGGTCGCCGCGGCGGTGGGCACCGTTCCGGTCGTCGTCCCGGGCACCGGCCACTCCCCGGCGGCCGACGACCCGGAGGCCGCGGCGACCGCGATCGACGCTCTCGTGCGCGGTTTCGCATTCCCTATCGACGGGTAGGCAGCCACCCGATGCCCCTCGACCTCGATCTCGACCACACGCCGGAGTCCGCGACGCGGGCTCGTCGGGCCGTCCGGTCGTTCGTCGAGGGCGAGTGGCCCGACTCCCGGTCCGACGAGGTCCTGCGCGACCTCGTCGACGACATCGAGCTCGTCGCCGCGGAATTGGTGGCGAACTCCATCCGCCACGGCGCGACCCCCGTCTCTCTCCACGTCGCGACCGCGTCCGACGACGGCTGCCGCTCGGTGACCCTGGTGGCGCGCGACGGCGGCGAGTGGGACGAGTCGGGGTCCGACCCGAACGGCGGACGCGGCCTGCTCCTCGTCCGCGAGCTCTCGGCCCGGCTCGATGTCGAGCGAGGCGGCCTCGGCACCACGGTCCGCGTCCGGCTCGAGCGCGCGTGGCCGCCCGGCCTCCCGCGCTGAGCGCACCCCCTGCGAGGTCGCCACGGCCGGGCTCCGCCATGCTGGGGCCGTGACCTCGACCGACCGCTACGTCGTCGCCCCGCGCGCGCCCTTCCTCGCCGCCACGGTGGCGCTCGGGCTCGTCGTCGTCGCGATGATCGCCCTCGCGGTCCTCGCGGGCGGCTTGGGTGCGCTCCTCTGCCTCGCGGTCGCGGTGGCGGCCGCGGTGATCGTGGTCGCCCGCCTGCTCGCGAAGGTGGTCGTGACGCCGCAGCAGGTCGAGATCAAGACCGGGTTCGGCTCCACCGTGGTCCCGCGACGACCCGCCCCCGAGGTCGTCGTGGTGAAGCAGTCGCTCGGCTGGACGCCGGTCCTGCGCGTGGCCGGCGGCGCCGACGTCCTCGTCCTGCCGCTCGCCGGCTGGTCGCAGCGCGGCGCGGCCAGGGCCGCGGCGGAGCTGTCGGCTGCGATGGACCGGATCCGCCGGGCGTGACCCGCTCCCCCGGGCCCGTCGCCCTCCGGCGCGCCGGCGCCTCCGACCGCGTGCTGCTGGAGCGGCTCGTGCAGCTCGAGCAGCACGACCTCTCCGACATCACCGGCGAGCTCCCCGACGACGAGGGCCTGTTCCCCGTCCGCGGCGTCGACCGCTTCCTCGACGAGCCCGGTGGAGCGGCGTACGTCGTCGACGTCGGCGGTGCGCCCGCGGGATTCGCGCTCGTGCGGCCGGTCGACGCGACCGCGTTCCTCCACTCGTTCTTCGTGGTCCGCTCGCTGCGCCGTCGGGGCGTGGGCGCGGAGGCGGCCGCGCTGCTGCTGGCGACCGCCGACGGACCGTGGACCATCGCCGTCGTCGAGCGCTACGCCGCGGCCGTCGCCTTCTGGCGCAGCGTGGTGGCCGCTTCCGGTCGAAGCAGCACGGACGATCTGCGCGACCACGGCGGCGAGACGTTCGTGTGGATGGTCCTCGACAGCCTCGGCTGACCGTCGTGCCGCCTCAGTCGGCGGAGGCGATGTCGGGCGGTGCGGACTCGGTGCCGGCGAGGCCGGCCCAGGGGTCGAGCGCGGCGGAGGCGTCGCGCCCCTCGGGGCAGTGCCGGCGGTAGTCGCACCAGGAGCACATCGGTCCCGGCGCCGGCGGCAGCACGGCGTCGATCGCCTCGATCGCGTCGGCGTCGCCGACCGCGGCGTCCTCGGCGCGGGCGGCGAGGTCGTCGGCCCAGCGCTGCTGCGCCTGCTGCGCCTCCTCGGCGATCCGCTCGGCGCGGGCCAGATGGCGCTGCAGCGACTCCTCCGAGTGGTCGTACGCCGCGACGGTGCCGGTCGGCAGGTGGTGCAGCTCCACGCGGCGGGAGCGTCGACGCAGCGTGGTGCGGGCGGCGACGACGTACACCGCGAGCGCGAGCGAGGAGCGCGCGTCGTCGACGGTGAGGGTGCGGCGACCGGTCTTGTAGTCGACGATCACGAGCTCCTCGCCGCCGTCGTCGCTCGGACGCAGGTCGATCCGGTCGACGCGGCCCTGGAGCGCGAGCGCCGACGTGCGCGCCGACACCGTGCGCTCGACGCCGATCGGCTCCTCCTCGGGGTCGAGAGTGGCGGCGTACGCCTCGGTCATCGCGGCGGCGCGGTCGCGCCACTCGGCGGCCTGGGAGCCGTCGCGGAAGCCGTCGGTGAGCCAGTTGCGCGACACGAGA